>PUOC01000317.1 GCA_003551965.1 Clostridiales bacterium
AGAACCAGGTGTTCCAAAGACGTTTCCGTTATCGTTTCGGGATGCCACTGGACCGCATGCACATAGCGGTGTTCCGTGCTTTCTAAGGCTTCGGCCAACCCGTCTTCGGCAGCAGCGGTAATGCGAAGCCGCTTTCCTGCGGTTTTCAATCCTTGGTGATGAAAACTGTTCACCGAAATCCGTTCTTGGCCGAATAGTCTCCGAACGATACTGCCTTCCGCCAGCAAAACGCTGTGGGTATAATGCCCCTTGGGAAACTGCAGACAGGCATGGGCATGGAAGGCCTCGCCGCACGAATCCAAATCCTGGTACAGACAGCCGCCGAAGTAGACGGTCAAAACTTGAAACCCGCGACAGATGCCGAATATGGGAATTTCCCGCTGCAGGGCCTCTTCCAGGAGGCGGAACTCAAAGCGGTCACGGACAGGATTGACCGAACCAAGCTTCTGGGCCGGCACTTCCCCGTACAGCAGGGGATCGACATCCTCGCCACCGGCAAAAAGCAGTCCATCCAAACGCTCGAGCAGTCCCAGACATGTATCCGGCTCCGTGACTGGAAGCAGTACAGGCAGCCCCCCTGCTGCTTCCACGGAACGGGAATAGTCCAGAGGAGATAACGTCACATCCTCGCCGGGTATTCCCCGCAGCCGATTGTGCTTATTGATCTCGCTGCGTTCGACATAATATGTTGTTATGCCGATTAACGGCCGCCTATTCAATGCCATCCCTCACTTCTTCAAAGGTGCCCCAAGTCCTGATCTGGCCGTCCTTGATCATAGTCCGGCCCTGGGCCAACACATGGCACACCTGCAGCTCACGGCCGCTAAAAACAGTGATGTCGGCGTCTAATCCAGGCTCAATGCGGCCCTTCCTGGCCAGTCCGTAGATGCCCGCTGGATTAACGGTCACCGGTGCTAAAACCTGGGGCCAAGACAAGCGTTCAGCCCGCAGCAAATGCCGCAGTTCGTCAAGCATGACTGACATTTTTGCCTGCCTCAGTCCCGCAATGCGCCCGTCGCTGTCGACTTCCGGCAGGCTGCCGTTGGAATCGGAACTGATCGTCACCCTATCCAAGGGCAGGTTCTTGGCGACTATTTCCTCAAGGGCCTCTTTGGCGGTGACTGCAGAGTTGTTGGGAAAGCCAAAGGCAGTCAAGTCAATGTTTCCGCCCATTTCCAGGTACTGCAGGGCCTCGTCAAACAAAGCCCGGCTGCGGTTGACGTGGGTGGGAAGCAGCTGGTGCATGGGAATAATCCGTTCTTCCACCAACCTCCTGGCCGGCGCCAGCCCCTCCGGATCGTGGCCCACATGCAGCTGCAGAACACCGCCCTTGCCGCTTAGGAGACCACCGAGCCGGCAGCCAGCGGCGGCGTCCCGCAGGGCCTGAAAACCCGCCTTGCTCGCCCGGTGATCCGAGATGGCAATTTCCCCGACACCGATCACTTTGTCAATCAAGAGGATGTCCCTCTTCACGCTTCCGGTCAAGGTCGGCGGGGGCAGTGCGTACGATCCTGTAAGTATATAGGCTGAGACGCCTTCGTTCTCAAGGCCGCGGGCCTTGGCCAAAAGGCTTTCCAAGTGCCTGGTGACATCATCGGTTCCGAGGACCCCGATAACCGTGGTTACTCCGCAGGCGGTAATATTCGAGAGGGTAATTTCAGGAACGCGCGTGTGATACCCGCCCTCGCCTCCGCCCCCGGTTATATGGACGTGGTTGTCTATCAGGCCGGGTACAGCGGTGCTGTCTGGGCCGGCGTCGAAGAGCTCAACTTCCGCATCCTTAGGCAGCTGATCCTGCAGGCGGTTCCCCACCGCCAATATCTGCCCGGCCGCTGTCAATATTTCCACTGCTCTGGTCTGCTGGGGCGAGAACACTCGCCCGGCACGGATGAGTTTAAACATGCAAAGATGCCCGCCTTCCTCGAATTCTTGGGTTGAAAATGTCATTTAGGCCATCGCCGACCAAATTCAAGGACAGGACGGTCAGCAAAATGGCCAATCCCGGTATAATACTCAGGTGCGGTGCCGTAATAATGTAGCTGCGGGCCTCGGATATCATGGAGCCCCATTCCGGCGTCGGCGGCTGTATACCCACGCCTAAGAAACTAAGCCCCGCTGCCGTCATTATCGAGGCAGCCAGCCTCACAGTGACCAAGACAAGAATCGGAGCCATGGCATTGGGAAGAACATGCTTAAACAAGATGCTGTGGCGACTCAAGCCCACCGCCTCAGCGCTTTCGACATACAAGTTCTTGCGTACACTGATGACACTACCCCGGGCAACGCGGATCACCTGCGGCAAGTTATAGATGCCAATGGCAATAATCGTGCTGGTCATGCCCGGACGCATGATCGTGGTCACAGCAATCGCCAACAGAATATCCGGAAACGACAAGAGCACATCCACCGTCCGCATTAGGATCTCATCCAACCAGCGGGAATAAAACCCCGCCACCGCACCCAATACGGTACCTGCTACTGCCGCCAAGCCAAGGGCCGTAACGCCTACATACAGAGATATCCGACTTCCGAATATTACGCGGCTGAATATGTCCCTCCCAAATTGATCCGTCCCGAACAGGTTGTCCGAAGAGGGCCGCTCAAAGCGGTTGATCAAATTAATGGCTTCCGGATCGTGCGTGGCAATCCATGGAGCAAATAGGGCCGCAAAAAGAAAGATCAAAACACCGATACTTCCCAACATGGCACCACGGTTGCGGATTAGAAGACGGAAAAAGGACACAATCTCACCTCCCAGTGGGCATCAATCAAAGCGGATCCTCGGATCAACCAATGCATAGAGAACATCCACAACAAAGTTGACGATGGCAAAGGTAAACGCGACCAACAGTAATCCGGCCTGGATCACTGGATAGTCTCTGGTAAAGATCGACCCCACAATCAGACGGCCCAGTCCCGGCCAAGCAAACACAGTCTCGGTCAACACCGCTCCGGCCAAGGAATACCCCAGCTGCAGCCCCACCACAGTAATGACCGGAAGAATGGCATTGCGCAATGCATACCGAAACACCAGCACATTGGCGGAAAATCCAAAGGCCTTAGAGGTACGTATAAAATCCTGGCCCAAAATTTCCAGCAGACTGGAACGGGTCATGCGGGCAATCATCCCCGCCAGTGCCAAGCCCAAGGTCAATGCAGGAAGGATCAGGTGGCGCCAGGTACCACTGCCGCCGGTGGGAAGAAGCTGCAGCCGAACACCGAATATATACATGAAGACGAGGCCGACCCAAAAAACAGGAGCGGAAATACCAATAAGCGCAACCATCATGGCTGCACTGTCCAGCCAGGAATGGGGAAAACGGGCCGAGATTCCGCCGGCTACAATGCCCAATACAGTGGCGATACTGACACCTGCGACAGCCAAGAGCAGCGTATTTCCATAGCGCCAGAAAATTTCGTTGAATACAGGCTCGCCCGTGTGGAACGATCGCCCGAAATCGCCGCGCAGAACATTGCCCACATATGACACAAACTGAACCGGGACCGGCCGGTCCAGCCCGAGCTGCTGGCGAATAGCCGCCACAGTGGCCGCGTCTGCATCCATTCCAGCCACCATCCGGGCCGGATCGCCTGGGCTGAGGTGAATGATAACAAACGTGACAACCAACACGCCAAACAGCACAGGCAGCAGAGTCAGCAGGCGCCGGATAATGTACTGGGTCAAATGGCTCACCTCCCTATTGCAGGGCCCGAGAAAGGCCCCAGACCATCCAATGGCGGGGCCTTGCCCAGAATCACACCCATCTCACTTCCGACTATTCAATCACAGCGTCCTTCACCAGCACAATCTCAATGGGCAGAATGCTGAC
>PUOC01000173.1 GCA_003551965.1 Clostridiales bacterium
ACGCAGCTGTGCGCCACCGTGTCGTGGAAGTACTAGGACGGATGCAATGGCAGGCAGAAGCTGCCGTTCCGGAACTGCAGCGGCGGCTGACCGATGAAGCCATGCATGTGAGTGCTGCAGCGGCCAGGGCCTTGGCGGCCATTGACAACACATTCCCATCGGCCCGGGGCATTCAGCTCACGAATGCAACCGGCCATCCATGGCTGGAAGACAAGCCGCTCAATGAAGTACTTTTCTTCGAAGCACTGCACGGTTCCTGGAAGCTCTTGGGGTTTGGCTCCCATGCCCATGCCGTCGATTACAGCTCCGACCATATTGCCTTTTTCCTTCTTGTTCAGGATGAAGAGCGGTCTTTCCGCATTCTAGACATTAGTGACGATATTGACCGCCGGCGGGTGTACCATCGCACACGGAATCTTGAACTGCCCCATCGTGATCATCCAGCCATTTTGATGACCACGGACCATTTCGCTCCGGACATTCTTCCGGGACACTATGTCATTGATGAACGGGGCGTTTCGTTGCAGGTGGAGGGAGAATGGGTATCCTGGGATGAAGCACGGGTGCGCCTGGTGGCACCCTCGGAAAGGCTGCAGCGTATCGTTCCCTGGAATATGGACGAGTCCCTCCCGCCTCTGTGGTCCGGTTCGCAGCCGTGGCTGCAGGAAGACCAGTTCCTGGCTGCTCCCTATGTCCGCAAAGAATACAGTTATCAATCCGATGAGGAAGGGTTTGTGCAGACCGTTTTTGAGCCCTTGACATTCTATGCGGTAGCGGCGGCCATGGTCGAAGCACTGCAGCAGAACGAGAGCCCTTGGACATGGGAGAACTACTTTACCGAGGACTTGGCAGCCCAGCTGCGCGCAGAGGCTCAATCGGAGCAATGGGCTATCCTTGAGATGCTGGCGTCTACGGACGTCGAATTTTTGGGGTACTCCTCGGATAGGACGGCCCGTCTCCAGACAGCTAGAGGGGCTGAGGTGGACGTGGTATTTGACAGGACCTATCGCGAGGCATACTGGAGCCTGCGTGTTTCCAAGGACGAAGCTCCCCAATCCGACCCTAGTGTCGCGGCCGCCCGCATTGCAGACATTCGCCTGGTTGAATAGGCCCGGCGAAGCCGTTGCGAGCTGTTGCGAAGCCGTTGCCGTTGCGAAGCCGTTGCGCAGCCGTTCCTTTATTGTATAGTCAGTCGGTTTCTTGAATCATGCCGTGGCTTGTGATATAAAGGTTGTAAAGGCTCCATATTACCAAGCATCGGGAGGAGTGCTGTAGATGCCTGAAGAATTCAAGGCCGGATGCCAAAGGCCTTCCAGCAGGCAGACGTCCCAGCCCCAAACAATCGAAAAAGAAGAAACGGCAATAAAGGAGGAGAAGCCGCCTATGATCAAAGTGGGAAAGCCAGCCCCGGACTTTACACTGCCGGCGTTCATTAAAGGGAAATTCGCCAACGTGTCTCTGTCGGAGTATAAGGGGAAGTGGGTGTTAGTCTGCTTCTATCCGGGAGACTTTACTTTCGTCTGAGCAACAGAAGTCTCGGCAGTTGCCGACAAGTACGAAAGGTTGCAGGAACTAGACGTTGAGGTGCTCTCGATCAGTGTCGACAGCATATTTGTCCACAAGATGTGGAACGATCACGAACTAAGCAAGATGGTGCAGGACGGCATTCCCTTTCCCATGCTGGCTGACCAAGGCGGTGATGTGGGACGCCTGTATGGTGTCTTTGACGAAGAGGGAGGCACAGAGACACGCGGTCGCTTCATCATCGACCCCGACGGTGTCGTCCAGGGCTTTGAAGTACTTACGCCGCCCGTGGGACGCAATGTAGGCGAAACCATTCGCCAGATTCAAGCATTCCAATTGGTCAGGGAATCCCAAGGTACCGAGGCTACTCCTTCCGGCTGGAAACCCGGCAAGAAGACGCTCAAGCCTTCGCCCGATTTGGTGGGCAATGTCTGGAAGGAATGGAAAGTCAGCGAAGCCTTTAATGAGTAGGCACTAGGATTGTGGTCTGACAGGCACTCCCGCCCGGGGGTGCCTGTTTCATACTATATAAGAGATAGGCGATCAAAAGGATACCTGTGACAGATATATACCATTCTAGGGGCTGCAGGCGGCTGAATGCACAGCCACTGGCAGACCAAGTGTTGTCGGCGGATGGTCGAGGCGTTCACGGTCACGGGCCCGGCATGCATGACGTTCAGGGACCAGGGCGAAGCTTGGATCCTCGTTCACGGCTGCGCCAATGAACTAGATAAGCGATTAGTAAAATGGCCATGAGGGCAGAACCGATGTAGTAGGGTCCGGTAAAGGATACCGCTGTGCCGACGGCGTAGGCGAAGATGGGACCGGCCGCGGCTCCGAAATCGTAGAAGGAAGAGAACACACTCATGGCCGCGGCCGTATTTCCCTGGGCGGCATTGTCGCCGGTGGCTGCTTCAAAGAGAAGCTCTAAGGAATTGCCGCAGAGAAATAAGACGATGGCGGTAACGATGGTACCGGCGGCGCTGCTGCAGGCAGCGAAGACGGTCTGAAGAAGCATGGTGGCGGCAAAAAATCCCAGTAAAACCCAACGGCGTCCCCAGAGATCCGAGAGTCGGCCGACCAATGGCGAAACCACGAGATTGCTGGTCCAGCGTATGGCAAACAGGATGCCCGATACAGTGGCAATTCCGACGGTGACGCCAAAAAAGACCGGCGCATCGCCCAAACGGCTCTGCAGGATGAGCGACAGGGTGGACTGCAGAATGCCGGCCCCCACTAAGCTGGCGGTAAATCCGCCGACGTAGCAGAACCACAGCGGGAATTCCGGTTCCGGCAGGGGCGCGCCTTGGGACGCGGGTGTCTGCTGCGCAGCGTTGTCTAGGCCTACGCGGCTATGGGGAAGCCGGCGGAACAAGACGATCAACAACGGCAGACCCAACAGCGTCAACGCGGCCATGATGGTCAGGCCGGGCCGATAGCCCAGCTTGTCCACGAGCGCACCGCCGACTACCACGGTGAAGGCACTGCCGAGGCGAGTCACAGCGTGATAGACGCCCATACCCAATCCGATGGCGTGAGGGTTGCTGCCTACAATAACGAGAAAGTTACCCAGGCGGAGGTGGGACCAGCACAGTCCCCACAGAACGCGGGCGGCCAAGAACATAGGCAGGCCCCACCCTTGGGCATAGGTGAAGGTGGCGGCAGCGCTGGCGGCCACGGCGGCGCTAAAGGGCCGCGGGAGCCCAAAGCGCTGATATACCTTGGCCGCCAAGGGGTTGGTGAGCAGGCGCACCCAGCGGTTGAGGCTGAGCAGGACTCCCACCCAAGCCAAGGGAATCCCCAACTGTGCTGCGTATAGGGGGAGAACGGAGTAGAGCAGGGAGTCGCCAAACAGGGTTAACGCCAAGATGGCGGAGACAATGAAGACGGATTGATGGGGCTTCCAATGACCTGGATCCACCCAGTGCGCCCTCCTTGTGCCTGGTATAGACGAACCTTTGGCTAGGTTTCGCCGGCGCGGCCGACGATTCCTGTCCCGGCGGTCTATTGCCGAAGTGACTTGCCGTGTATCGCGAAGCAAATGGGGTCGGGCCGGGCGTGCAAGCCCCGCGATTCTTGGCAGGTGCTATACCGCTCTCAAACGAAAAACTCGGTGCAGGAAAATGGGTCTGAGAGCCTTGAAAGCGAAGATCTCTGTCTGCCGGGATACGCAGGAATTTCCCGATGGATAGGGAACTGAAAACAAGGATAGCAAAACAGTGAGAAGGTGGAACGGTGACCGACTGCCCACGTCCCTGGGCACGGG
>PUOC01000052.1 GCA_003551965.1 Clostridiales bacterium
ATGCGGCCAGTACAAAGAAACTCGGGTTGGCAATACGATAAGAAAGGAATAGCGGGCTAACGCCCGCCGCCGCTTTCCTCCCCATACCTGAAGGCAGGGGCATCTCGCGGCGTTTGGTGAAGACTGGGCCGAGATCGGCCTCCGGGTCGAGATGAACCCCATGGATGGCGCTGCCTTGAGCGTGGTCAGCCAGAATGCCGAATTCGACATCCGCGGTACGTGGGAAATCGGAGGCGTCGCCAATATTGTGCTGCAGCCCCATTGGGTTGTACCAGTGGATCTATCCCGCTGGGCACCTCTCTATGGTTCGTGGTACCAACAGGACCAGCTAGGCCGTGCCCACGAAGAGGCCGACAAAGCCGCGCGCGATCGGACACCTCCCCGGGAGCAGCCCGATCCGGACGGCCCCGTGGCCCAAATGCAGGCTTGGTACCATGAAGCAACCACCGAGCCCGACCAGGCCAAGCGCGATGCGCTGTTCCACAAGGTCTTTCGGATGCATATCGATGAAGGGCCTTTCATGTTCGGCAGTGTGCGCGATTACCCTCGGATTGTCATCGTCAAAAACAACTTCCATAATGTTCCCACCGGCGACGACCTGCCCTTAGGCGGATTTGTCAACCCCTGGAACATTCCGCATCCGGCCATTACCAATCCGGCGCAGTATTGGATCTCTCAGTAGTGCCCTGGGCATTTCCGGCATAAAGACAAGACGGCAAGACTATACTTGGAAGGGTGATCCAGGCGGTCACCCTTCCAATCCATGGAGGAATATGGATGCGCAGACAACCACACCGCCGCAACATGATCTGGATCACCGCCGACCAGATGCGCGGCCAAGCCACGGGCTTCATGGGCGACCCTAATGTACACACCCCTAACTTGGACCGTTTGGCAGCAGAAGGCATCGTGTTTCCCGCCGCGGTGGCCGGAACACCACTGTGCTGCCCATTCCGGGGCTCGATGTTAACCGGCCGCTATCCCCACGAAGCGGTCCCAGGCCACGAGTACCCGCTGCCCGAAGGGATGCCTACGTTGGCGCAGCCCCTGCGGGAAGCCGGCTATCATACGGCATACTTCGGCAAATGGCATCTGGATGGATTTAAGGAAAAAGGCGGCCGGGCGGCCATGCACATCGTGCCTGAGGAACGGCGCGGCGGATTTGACCAGTGGCTCGGCTACGAGAACAACAACAGCCAGTGGGACTGCTGGGTGCACGGTGACAGCGGCGGCGGAGAAGAGCATTATCGGCTGCCGGGCTACGAAACCGATGCCCTCACGGATCTGATCCTGGATTATCTGGACGAGCGTACAAAAGCCAACAGCGGGCGGCCGGCCGAAGAACAACAGCCGTTTTTTACCACACTGCAGGTGCAGCCTCCCCACAACCCCTATGTGGCACCGGCGGAATGGATGGATCGGCATACCCCCGGCGCCCTTGCACTGCGCCCGAATGTACCGGAAATTCCCGAGTACGAAATCCCTGCCCGCCGCCAACTGGCCGGATACTATGCCATGATCGAAAATCTAGACTGGAACATCGGCCGCATCTTGGAGAAATTGGATGAATTGGACATCGCCGACGACACCCATATCATTTTCTTCAGTGACCATGGAGACATGCTCGGCTCCCACGGGCAGTTCCTCAAAACAACGCCCCTGGAGGAGTCGCTGCGCATTCCCTTTATTATCAGCGCAGGGCGCCTGTCCTACGGGGAAGAGCGGGGATATGTACCGGCACCCATCAATCACGTGGATATTGCCCCCACGACCTTGGGGCTTTTGGGCCTCGATGTACCCCAGTGGATGGACGGTACCGACTACTCGGCCTACCGCATTCCCGGCCAGGACATGGCCGGCGAGCCCGATTCCGCTTATATTCAGTTGTGCGTGCCCACAGGCCACGGCCACAGCATAGACCGTCCCTGGCGGGGCATCGTAACCCGGGACGGCTGGAAATACGTGGTCTTGGAGGGCCAGCCGTGGCTGTTGTTCAACCTCAACAATGATCCCTATGAGCAGGTCAATTTAGCCTTCAACATGGCCTACAGCAGAAAACGGGCCGAGCTGCAGGAAGGCCTGCAGCAGTGGATCGAAAAGACCAATGACAGCTTCCCACTGCCGGATATTCGGGTGCGCTGACCCGAGCAAGGCGTTGTTCTGTGGCAGTCCCGATGCCTGATTGGAAAGGGGCGTATCGCAATGAACATTGTCATGATCATGTCAGACTCCCTCTATCCCCAAAGCCTGGGCTCTTACGGCGACGGCTGCGCTGTCACCCCCCACTTAGACCGGTTGGCTGCGCAGGGAGTACAGTTCGGCAATGTCTACAGCAATTGTCCGCTCTGTACACCTTCGCGGGCTTCCATGGTCACCGGCCGCTATGCTTCCGAGCTGCGCTGCTATGACAACGCCAGTGCATTCAGCAGCGAATGGCCCACCGTCGCCCATGTCTTGGCTGCCGCGGGATATGAGACCAGTATTATCGGAAAGATGCACTTCGTCGGCCATGATCAGTGGCACGGCTTCGATGAACGCTTGGCTTTAGAGACAGACTATACGACCGGACATGATCCGGCGAAATTCCGCATGGCGTATCAATGGGACAGCCCATCCCAAGGGAACCCCATGGGATCCCATTGGATGGGCGACAGCTACGTCCAATCCCCGGAGTGGGACTACTATCCCCACCACTATGATCGGGATCAGATCACCCACAGCCAAGCCCTGCACTACCTGAACAACAAAGGCCCCGGCTGTGAGCCGTTCTTTACGTGTATCAGCTATCATGCGCCGCACAATCCCTTTTGGATACCGGAGCCATATAAAGAGCCCTTCCGTGACCGGCCCCTGCCGCTGCCGGATATCCCGGACATCGCCTACGGAGTCATGGAGAAGTGGGTCAATGATTTCCATTACGTCCCCGAAAACCAAGACAAACTCTTCACAGCGGAAAATTTGCGCTGGCTCTATGAAACCTACTATGGCATGGTCTACTACCTGGACTGTTTAGTGGGAGATATCCTCGCCTGCCTGGAAAGGCGGGGCTTGCGGGACAATACCATGATTGTGTTTACCAGCGACCATGGGGAAATGCTCGCCCACCGCGGCATGATTCAAAAACGCTGTTTCTTTGAGCGTTCCGTCCGGGTTCCGCTGATCATCCACCACCCGGGCCAGAGCGCTTCCGGAACCGTGGTTGAAGAACTTGCCTCGCTAGTGGACATATTCCCCACTCTCGCCGACGCCGGCGGATTTCCCCTGGCCGATCTGCCCCCGGGCCTGCGGGGGCAGAGTTTGCTGCCGGCCGTTCTCGGCCGCGGGGCCATGGCCGAACGGCCAGTTTTCTCGGAATATCACGGGGAAGGTGTCCATGCACCCTGTTTTATGGTACGGGATGGATCCCTGAAATACATGATGGTCCACGGACAGGATGCGCAGCTCTACGATCTGGCGAAAGACCCCGATGAACTGCACAATGTCTCCGGGCAGGCGCCGTACCAGGATGCCGAGAAACAGCTGCAGCAGCGATTGCTGCAGGAATTCGATCCGGAACTTGTGGCCCAAGAAGCCCTGGAAACCCAGGAGAACCGCGGTTTCATCCTCCGCTGCCATCAGCGGCGGGAAGCGCAGCAGCGGGAAGCAAGCACATCCTAAGGAGGTCTGCGCCATGTCCGGCCACACCGTAGAACCCCGCAGCAACGTAATTTGGATTACCGCCGATCAACTGCGCCAGCAGGCTGTGGGGTTTATGGGGG
>PUOC01000126.1 GCA_003551965.1 Clostridiales bacterium
CCTCCCCTACACCTGGGGTGTTTTTAGTCGCTCGTGGAGAATTTGGAAAAAATTCCTGCCGCGCAGCTTCACGAACTTGGCTTTCACCGGTGACTGCTGCATTGTCACGCGATCATGGGACTGCAGACGAAACCCCAGCTGTCCGTCGACTGTCAGCATGACGTCTTCATGTGCTGCTTCCACCAAAATGGTAACTTCTGATTGGGGCCGCACCAACACCGCTCGCGCCGCCAAGGTATGAGGACAAATGGGCGTTATACTGATCGAATCCAGCAGCGGATCAAGAATGGGCCCGCCAGCGCTCAAGGCATAGGCGGTGGATCCGGTCGGGGTTGCAACAATAATTCCATCGGCCATATAATCAATGACATGGTTTCCATCCACATATGTTCGCAGGCGTATGATCCGAGCAAAGGTTCCCCGGGTAATTACAACATCATTGAGGGCACGGTAGGAGGCTGCCTCAGAGTTTTCGCGATACACTTGGCTGTCGATAAACATCCGCTCTTCCACTGTGTACTGGCCGTCGAACAGATTGTCCAAAGCAGAGAACACATCGTCCTTTTCCAACTCGGTCAAAAACCCCAGATGACCCATGTTAACGCCAAGAAGCGGCACATCGAGGCCGCTGACCAAGCGGGCGGCATTAAGCATGGCCCCGTCTCCGCCTAAGACCAGCAATACATCAAGGTTTTTCAATTCTTGAAGGGGCCTGCCTAACATTGGATGGCCCAAGATACTCGCGGTACCATGTTCCAGCCAGACATCCGCGTCTCGTTCTGCAAAATATACGATTAAATTGCGAGACAGTTCAATGGCTGCCGGTTTTCGCGTATGGGGCATGATTCCAATATTCACCACATCTGCCTCATTTCCATTCCGATTTCACCAAACGCCGCGAGATGCCCCTGCCTTCAGGTATGGGGTCTATGACTCATGCCCATGCACGTGAAAGTGCGCGGCTGACACCACTGAATTCGCCATCTCCTGCACAGAAACCTGCGCCGCAGATTTGCAAAAATATGCAAGATATTCAATGTTGCCCCGGGGGCCTTGTATGGGAGAATAATCCAACCCCACCAGGCCGGCTCCTTCCTGCTGCAGGAGGGTGCCTAATCGCGTCACAACGTCCCGGTGGATGCAGGGGTCGCGTACAACACCTTTCTTCCCTACCGAATTCCGTCCCGCTTCAAACTGGGGTTTGATCAAACAGATAATTTCGCCTTCGGCGGTCAGCAGTGAAACGACGCGGCCGAACAGCTTCGAAATCGAAATGAATGACACATCGATTACGGCCAAAGACGGAACGGTATCAAACATGGCCGCAGTCAGATTGCGGGCATTGACCCGCTCCATGACTACAACACGCTCATCTTGACGGAGTTTCCAATCCAACTGGCCATACCCCACATCGACTGCATATACCTTCGCTGCACCGTTTTGCAGGAGGCAGTCGGTAAAACCGCCCGTGGAAGCTCCAATGTCTACCGCCGTGCGTCCCTCCGCCCGTACCGCAAAAACCTGCAGTGCCTTCTCTAGTTTTAACCCCCCGCGGCTGACGTATGGTACAGCTGGCCCCTCAACCGTGATATCTGCATCCACTTCCACCCTTGTACCAGGCTTGTCGATACGCCGGCCCCAAACGGAAACGAGACCTGCCATAACCGCTGCTTTGGCCTTAGGTCGAGAATTGAAGTACCCGCGCTCGGTCAGAAGCTGATCCAAACGTTCCTTTTTCATCGTTATCACCTTACTCCGTTTCCACAGTCCCCACGTTCAGCATGGCGCAAACGGCTTCGGCGATCCCGCGGGCATTTAAACCGTGCATGGCATGGAGTTCCTCTATTGTCCCCTGGGGCAGGAATTTCGATGGATAACCTAAATTCCGCACTCGTACATCGGGCTCAGACGCCAGGGCCTCCAAAACGGCGCTGCCATAGCCGCCGGCGATCATGTGGTCCTCTACAGTCAATATTGTTCCAGTGCTTCGGACCGCGGAAAACAGAGTCTCCCTGTCCAAGGGACGAATACTGCGAACATTGACAACGCCGCAGTTGACACCCACTGCTTCCAACTGCTCAGCTGCTTTCACGGCTTCATTGACCAATGGTCCCACGGCGAACACAGTGCAGTCGGAGCCCTGGCGCAGCCATTGGCTTTTATCTATTGAACCCTGTGGCTGCGGAGACCAGCGGGCAGCCCGACCCCGTGGATAGCGGATGGCTACAGGAGTCGTCTGCTGCAGAGCCCACTGAACCATGGCCTCCAAATCCTCGGCACTGCCGGGTGCCAGTAGGGTCAAGCCAGGAATAGGCCGCAGAAAACTGATATCAAAGACACCATGGTGGGTAGGTCCATCATCTCCCACAACGCCGGCTCGATCGACACCGATGATCACAGGCAGCTGTCCAAGGCAGATATCGTGCAGTACCTGGTCATAACCGCGCTGCAAAAACGTGGAATACAGCGCAACCACAGGACGCTGTCCTTGGGCCGCTAGTCCGGCGGCGAATGTGAGGCTGTGCTGCTCTGCAATACCCACGTCAAAGAGACGGTCCGGAAAGCATTCAGCAAACGGCTGCAGACCGGTTCCGTCTTTCATTGCGGCCGTTACAGCCACAACACGGGGATCGTGTTGGGCTGCTTCCAGTACAGCTCCCCCAAACACATCACTGAACGACATACTGCGTTTCGAGCGCGACGTCTGAACATCCACCCAGGGGCCGACGCCGTGGAACTTGGACGGTTCCTTTTCGGCCGGCGCATAGCCACGCCCTTTCTGGGTCATAGTGTGCAGCAGAATGGGCCCTCCGCGCTTGGACGCATCCTGTAAAGCTGCCTGCATCTGCGGTATGTTATGCCCGTCAAATGGGCCAAAATATGAGAAACCCAGCTCCATGAACAGCTGGCCTGGCAGAATGGTTTTCTTGAGAGCGTCCTTGACACCGGTGGCCGCTCTATTCACAGAACTGCCAATGCCCGGTATTCTACTGACCATGGACTCCAACTCTTCTCGAGCCCTAGACAGCGTGGGGTCTAAGCGCATGCGACTCAGATAATCGGCTATGGCACCCACGTTTTTTGCAATCGACATTTCATTATCGTTGAGCACGACGACAAGGTTTGTCTGCAGTTGACCTACATGATTCAATGCCTCCAAGGCCATCCCGCCTGTCAGCGCCCCGTCACCAATTACCGCAGCGATGTGAAAGGACTTCCCTTGCAGATCACGGGCAGCAGCCATTCCGGCAGCGGCAGAAATCGACGTCGAGCTGTGGCCGACGTCAAAGGCATCATGGACGCTTTCAGAACGTTTCGGAAAACCTGATAGACCCTGTAATTGGCGGAGCGTATCGAAGCGATCTCCCCGACCGGTGATCAACTTGTGGGCGTAACACTGGTGGCCTACATCCCAGATTATCTTGTCCTCTGGAGAATTCCAAACGGAATGCAGAGCCAATGTCAGTTCGACGGTACCGAGGTTGGCACCCAAATGACCGCCGTTATGGGAGACTGTACGGATGATCCGCTCGCGAATTTCGGCGGCCAATGCTTTCAGCTCACGGGTGGAGAGACCGCGCAGATCCTTTGGCTCTTTGATGAATTCCAGCACTGTTGTACACCCTTCCTAACTTCTCTTGCGACTCGGATTTCCGCGCCGGTTTCGCCCATTGTTGAAGCGGATACCGATCTTCTGCAGCAAATACAGGACGCGTCCTGCTATGTACAGTATCTGTGTTGAACGATTTATGGCCAATGTCTTGCCATAGGTTTTACCGCCCACGGTCACGGAAGCCACCGCGGCCACCAGAAGGGTCGTAAGGATCGTATCATTGAGTTCTGGCTGAATCAAAAGCAGCCGGAAGACAATAGCCGCCCCAATGGCCCCCGAAAGCGTACCGGCAATATCACCAATCACATCACTGGCAAACGCCGCCACTTGGTCAGCGTTACGGAGCATCCAAATGGCGTTTCGAGCTCCGGGTATACGCTTAGCCGCCATGGCATGAAACGGCTTTTCGTGCCCGGCGGCTGCAGCGACGCCAAGGATATCAAATATGATCCCCACAAATACGATAAAAAAAAGAAGTCCAAAACTAAACCCTAAAGGCAGTACGCGCAGCAAACTGCTGCTGCCTAGGTTAAGAATGATGGACAAAAAAAATGTCAGCAGGGCTATGGCTATAACGGAACGCCAGCGTACCAAGGGCCTAGTCTCCTAAGAAAATAGCATCAGACGGTGGATGACAGCCAAAGAAGTAAAGATTGCGGCTTAAGGTCCAGCAGGTTTTCCCAGAGTTCTTCCTCCGTGTCGCCACCGAGGCGGTTTCCCTTTAGGAACTCTTCATTCTGTCACCAGAAATGAGGCTGGATTACCACTGAGCACACACTGCAATCCTCCTCTGGCCTTTCTCTGCAGAAAACAGCCTAGGAGTTTTCCTCAGCACTGTTCACCTGTTCCTAGCCTCTGTTGCAGCGGAGGTTTCAAGCAGCAATACCGAACATTCCTGGCCATGGAATGTCAGGTTTGTTCCACTATCCCTCCCCCGCCACGCAAGGCAGGCTACACTGCACCCCACACGAACGGTTGGGCTAACCGCTGTCGCATCGCGTACAGGTTCCTATCCCAAGCCATAGGCAGCCGGTGTCCCGTACTACCCACATACTTGGGTCTCCGCGGCAGAAGGGTCAACGCCTACATGCCCTTGTAGATCGCCCTTCTACCTTAACCCCCAGCAGCAGCACCCGACTGGGCGTCGAATGCCACCACCAGAGACTTCATCGATGTGCCCTTGACGGATTTTTAGGCCCGTCTTCGGAACAGGTTCAGTGACTAGGATACTGCATCATCCACCATCTATTCTACGTGTATTATATCATATGCCGATTCTAGCGGCAACAAAGGCGCTAATGGTCCCGCTCTAGTATGGAAGCGGCCAGTTGCTGCAGCGGCCAAGTTTCGCCCGAAAGAAAGCTAAGGGATGCTTGGCAGGCATCAAGGCAATCCGCCGCCATCTGCCTCGAACGCTCCAATCCATGAACACCGGGATATGTGGCTTTGTTCTTCCGAGCATCGGCCCCAGTTTCTTTGCCTAATGCCTCCTGGTTTCCCACGACATCAAGGAGATCATCGGTAATTTGAAAAGCTAAACCAAAGTTTTCGGCATAGCGAGTCAGTGCCGCCAGCTCGTTGTTCTTGCCCCCGCCTATCATGGCACCGCCCTTTAGAGATACTTCAAATAGAGCACCGGTCTTCCTGCGGTGAATCGCCTCAAGAGTGGCTGCATCCGCCGGCAGGCCGGTATTTTCTAGATCCATGACCTGTCCGCCGATTAGACCTTGTGTTCCGCAGGCCCGCGTGACTTCGTTCATCAGCCGATAGGCCGTTATGAGAGTCACCGGGTAAAATTCGGGCAATGCAGCCAGCTGCTCCATGGCATGTGTCAGAAGAGCATCGCCGGCAAGGACGGCCATGGCTTCTCCATACACTTTGTGATTGGCCAACTTTCCCCTTCGATAGTCGTCATCATCCATCGCCGGCAGATCATCGTGGATCAGCGAATAGGCATGGAGCATTTCCAAAGCCGCTCCATACCCCAGTGCATCCCTTTCGGCACCGCCTACAGCGCGGCACGCCGCCAAAGCCATGACGGCACGCAACCTCTTCCCGCCGCCCATACAGGAATAGCGCATGGCTTCATGAATCGACGCAGGCTGGCGCCCCGTTGCAGGCAGTACTTCGTCGAGGGTCTTTTCCACTTCTGCTGCCCACTCCTGCAGGTAATCATGAATCGTCATCGGCCGAATCCTCCTGTTCAAGGACTTCTTCAAATTCTACACCGTCGTTTTCCAATAGAACCTTGACCTTCTCTTCAGCCTTGTTCAACTGCCGGCTGCAGTGTCGGGCCAGAGCCACACCTTCCTCGAAGAGTTCCATGGACTCCTGAAGCGCAATGTCTCCCGATTCCAGTTTCTTCACAATCTCTTCCAGTCGCTTAACGGCTTCTTCATAACTCAAATGCTCCATGGTCTTCCCCCTCGTCCACGGTACAGTACAATCTGCCCTTGTTCAAAGTTACACGCAACGAATCACCTTTTTGCACCTGTTTGGCGCTGCGGACAATCACCCCATCGCTGTCCTGAACAACAGCGAACCCGCGGCTCAGCACAGCGAGTGGACTGACAGCATCAAGATGGCTTATCAGACGTGACAGAGATTCCCTGCGGCGGCGGCAGAGCAGCTGACCGGCGCGGACCAAGCGCTCATGCCACTCATCCAGCCGCTGCCGCTGTTGATCTATGTAGCGTCCCGGATGCGCCATAACCGGACGCTCCATAAGAAACTGGAGATAACGGCGTCTCTGGTCGATGCCATTGCGGTAATAGTAGATCAAACTGCTTTCCAACTGCTGCCGAGCGCGTTCGAGAGCAAAAGAGTCCGGAACCGCCATTTCCGCTGCTGCCGAAGGAGTGGCAGCCCGGGCGTCGGCCGCAAAATCTGCGATGGTGAAATCGGTTTCGTGACCCACCGCGGATATGACGGGCAGACGACAGGAAGCAATGGTCCTAGCCAGCTGTTCGTCATTGAATGCCCACAACTCCTCAATGGACCCGCCGCCCCGTCCGATAATGATCAGGTCCACATCGTCCCGAGCCGCCGCCCGATGCAGAGCGCGTATCAGACTAGGCACCGCAGCTTCGCCCTGGACCTGAGCCGGTATAACCAGGATCTCCACAGCCGGAAAGCGCCTGTGCATGACACTGATCATGTCACGGACCGCAGCACCGGTGCGCGACGTAATAACGGCCACCGTTTGCGGCAGGTACGGAAGCTCCTGTTTGCGTGCGGGATCGAAGAGCCCCTCTAACTTCAACTTTTCCCGCAATCGCTCGTAGGCCTCATGGAGGGCGCCTATGCCCTGAGAGAACATCTGCTCCACATTGAGTTGGTATTGTCCGCTCGGTTCATACACGCCGATGCTTCCTACGGCTACAACTGTTTGACCATTGGCAGGCCGGAAGGCCAATCGGGCGTTGCGCTGGCGGAACATAACGCACTTCAACCTGCTCGCGCTGTCTTTCAGAGTGAAATACATGTGCCCCGACGCATGATGGGTAAAGTTGGAGATCTCTCCCTCCACCGCCACATGGCGAAACTCTGGTGTTTCTAGTTGCTCCTTGATCCGGCGGGTGAGTTGGCTCACTTGGAAGATCTGTACAGATTCCATGGCAGGCCTCCCTTATCTTGCGTTTATCTGAACAGCTGGTTTTCCCAGCGGTCTTTATTGCTTTGAGCCCAAGCGGCTACGGCAGGGCCCAGACCATTGTCCACGCTGTAGCGAGGCGATGCACTGTGGAAATGCAAGAATGGGAGACGCCGAGACAGTTCTTCTCGGATGATCGCATTAGCCATGACTCCGCCAGAAAGCAGGACATCGCTGACACATCCTTCGCAGCCCGTGTGCCAACGGAGAGCCTTCTCTAAACTGCGCGCGATACACAAAAACACTGCCAAAGCCACATCTTCCGGCTTTTCCGTCCCCTTCTCCACAGCCCGCAGCGCTGCAGAACACGGGCCAGAAAAACTAATGGAACCTGCGGTTACGGACGACGACAGCCGAAAGGCACCTCCGCCTCCTCGGGCAATATCTTCCAGAGCGGGCCCAGCCGGGAATGGCAGTCCCAGCTTCACCCCGACGCGGTCCACAAATTGCCCGGCATGCAGATCAGCACTGCCAGCCACACAGCGGCAGTGCAAATGCTCGCCTTGGCGCTTGACGGCTATCACATCGGTGGTTCCTCCGGACACATGGAGTGCAGCAAACTCCGACGCTGCCGGTCCGCCAGCCGAATGCATCGCCGCCCAGAGATGCCCCTCCTGGTGAGTGGTCTCCACCAGACGAACCTGTAATATGGCCGCCAGCACCCGAGCAGTACCATGGCCCGGTAAAAACACAGGCATATAGGAGTCAGCCAGCGCACGCGGTTTTACACTGACACCAATGGCCTCGACTTTCGCCGCCCCCTTCCCGACAGACTGCATACTTTCAAAGGCAGCCGGAAGGTTCTTGACATGCTGAAACAGGGCCTCCGATTGACGAAGACCCTGTTCGTTACGGTTTACGTGCAGCAGTACTCGCTTGTCTTCCAATATTGCGGCACTATGATCTATCACCGTCACCGATGTAGTATAATTGCTGGTATCAATTCCCATGTAGACGGCGTTAGGCATGCTGTTCGTCCTCTTCAATATAGGATACGACCGATCCGAGAATGCCGTTGATAAATTTGGGTGATTGGTCGTCACCAAAGACCTTGGCTAGCTCCACTGCTTCATTTACGCTAACTTTCCGCGGCGTATCTTCAAAATATTTCAACTCATAGATAGCAGCGCGTAGAATGCTGCGGTCCACACTGGCCAGTCGGCTAACTTCCCAATCATCTGCAAAGAAGTTGATAGCTCTGTCCAACTCGTGTCGGTGTTCTGTCACACCCTGTACCAGTTTGCGGACAAACATCCTGTCCTTGTCTTCCAACGCCACATCTTGCAGCCTCTGATCAAGAGCTTGGTCCGCATCTGTCCCAGCCAAGTCCATTTGAAACAAGGTCTGGATCACCACCTGTCGAGCCAATCGTCTGCTCAATTACCTTCACCTCAAAAAGCGGTCCATCAGATGGCTGATATCACCGTGGGAATCCCACCGGCTGCCGAGATAGCATCCCGCAGCCGCGCACAGAGCTACAAATAAGCCCCGGATGACACCAAAGCGGATAATCGCCCATCCGATAAAAAGACCCAATATAGAGCCGAATATCTTGCCCTTGTGCGGCCGCAGCTCATCAATCAATTCCCTCAAGGCGCAAACACCATCCTTCACCCACCTTTAATGCACTCGGGAACCACCCTGATCCAGGGTTCCCATCACCTCAACCTCTATGGAGTCCATTTCCATACCTATTGTCTCCAGCACATAGGCCTGGACGCTGCGCTGGACCGCTTCCACCAAACTAGGAATGTGATAATCAGGCAGGAGGCGAACACGCAAGTGGATGCGCAGAGTGTTCTCGCCGTCCACGCGAACGGAAACATCTTTAATCCCCTCTACCGACTGGGCCGCTCGCGCCACTAACGCTTTGATGACAGAAAAACTGATCCGGACCTGACCGAAATCTGTGCTATGTACCAAAGATTGCGTGCTTGCCGGCTGACGCCGAAGGATCAATCCAAGGTACACGGCCAGACCGGCCAGAATAATCAT
Source organism: Clostridiales bacterium (assembly GCA_003551965.1). GTDB lineage: Bacteria > Bacillota > Limnochordia > Darwinibacteriales > B1SED10-159 > B1SED10-159. The sequence continues at coordinate 9,261 of PUOC01000126.1, forward strand.
CAGAAGAACTGCGTCCAGCGGTGACTGCTGCAGATTATCAAGCCAATGCCAAAGCGGAGCCGTTCCAATGGCGGTCCAAGCAAACATTATGCTCAGAAATACGAGCAGTCCCGCCAGCGCACCTAATACTATCTGATCGGCAATTCTCATTGTTATTTAACCCGAGTCGTAGGCTCTTCTGGTTTTTCTTCTACATTAGTCGCTTGGTGGAAGTGAACTCCCAATACATGGAGGTTTACCTCCACAACATCAAGGCCTGTCATCACTTCGATGGCCCGTTTGACGTTGCCTTGGATTTCTTCCGCTACGGTCGGAATGGAGACACCATAGTCCACGATAACGTATAGATCCACGGCTGCCTGGTGCTCGCCGACCTCGACTTTCACTCCCTTGGACAGGTTCTTTCGGCCGAGCATTTCTGCAATGCCGCCGGCGATGCCGCCGCTCATGCCAGCTACGCCTTCCACTTCCACAGCGGCAAGGCCAGCAATGATGCCCACTACTTCATTGGCAATCTTCAGCTCTCCCAATTCCGTGCGACGTTCGTTTTCAGCCATGCTCACGACCCCCTTAAGCGTATTATATCACCCAGTTTTTGAATTTACAATTTCGGTCTTCATGAGTACGTCTTCAATGAATTTCGTTGAAAATTCTCCCCTGCGGAAGCGCTCGTCATCCAATAGGCGCATGTGAAAAGCGATGTTCGTCTTGATGCCTTCCACGATAATTTCCGTCAGACAGCTCCGCATACGCATGATGGCTTCGTGGCGATCCGTGCCCCAGCAAATGAGTTTGCCAAACATGGGATCGTAATATGGAGGAATCGTATAACCAGCATAGACGTGGCTGTCCCACCGGACGCCGTGACCTCCGGGAGCATGAAACGATTCAATCAGTCCTGGACTCGGACGAAAATTGTGTTCGGGATCCTCAGCGTTAATCCGGCATTCGATGGCGTGGCCGTTCAGGGAAATGTCCTGCTGGCTATAGCCGAGCTCAGCCCCGGAAGCGACGCGAATCTGTTCTTTGATCAGGTCGATTCCATAGACCATTTCGGTAACCGGGTGTTCCACCTGAATTCGTGTATTCATCTCCATGAAATAGAATCGGCCCTGACTGTCTAACAGGAATTCCACGGTCCCGGCTCCCCGGTAATCAACGGCCCTAGCACCCTTTACAGCAGCCTTGCCCATCTTGTCACGCAGAGAAGGACTGACAGCCGGAGACGGCGCTTCTTCCAGCAGTTTTTGATGCCGCCTCTGCAAAGAGCATTCTCGCTCGCCAAAATGCACCACATTGCCATAGTGATCGGCCATGAGCTGCACTTCGATATGGCGCGGATTTTCAATGAACCGTTCCAAATACACCTCATCACTGCCAAACGAAGCAGCTGCCTCACTGCGAGCCATGCGATAACCGTTCAGTACCTGGGACTGGTTATAGGCCACCCGCATACCTTTTCCACCGCCGCCGGCGGATGCCTTAATAATCAAAGGGTATCCCACGTCTTTGGCTACATCCAGCAGGACATCTTCGCTTTCCACCGGCCCGTCACTGCCTGGAACAACCGGCACATTCGCCTTTTCCATCGTCTTTCGTGCCTCAGCTTTGTCACCCATGACTTCGATGGCTTGGTGGTGCGGGCCAATGAAAGCCAGACCGTGGCTATCACAGATCTCAGCAAATTCGGCACGCTCACTCAAGTACCCATAGCCGGGATGGACCGCGTCGGCGCCGCTTAAAATCGCCGCCGAAAGGATATTGGGAACGTGCAGATAACTTTGACTGGACACAGCTGGGCCGATGCAGATGGCCTCGTCGGCTGCATGGACGTGCAGCGATTCGCGGTCGGCTTCTGAATAGATGGCTACGCTTTCGATTCCCATTTCACGACAGGCGCGTATTACTCGCAGCGCAATCTCACCGCGGTTTGCTATCAACACTCGCTGGAACACAAGGCCACCCCCTTACTCCAAAGGTTCCAGCAGAAACAGGGGCTGACCAAATTCGACAGCTTGGCCATTTTCCACCAAGACCTCCAGGACCTTCCCTTTCTGTTCTGCTTCAATCTCGTTCATTAGCTTCATTGCCTCGATAATGCACAGCGTCTGGCCAGGCTCCACCTGATCCCCAACACTGACGAAGGGCGCGCTGTCCGGGGACGGTGCCTCGTAGAAAGTCCCGACCATTGGCGAACAGACTTCGATGCCGCGGGTCTCCTCCTCCGGCTCCTCCATGGTCTCTTCCGTGGCCGTTGCCGGAGCAGGAGTTCCTGCCGTGGCGACAGGCTGGGCAGCACTGAGCCCGGGAGGAGAGGCAGCGGCTGCCGACTCCGTATACACTGTGGTCTGCTCCTTCTCCTTTCGGATGCGAAGCGTAAACTCATCTGATTCCAGTTCGAAGTGGGTTATATCCGTATCAGCTACTGCTTCTAAGAGCGCTTTGATGTCATTAATGTCCACAGCACTTCCTCCTTGCTTCAGAGTCTGTATGTGTTTCGACATCCAGGCAGCATTTCCTGGTCTTGGGCAAAATTATCGGTAACCTGCCCCCTCTGTGGGATCCTCGAAAAAATGCCGAAAGCCCTCCTATCCACTAGAAGGGCGTATATCGCAGTCGCTTCTTGGCCACGCAGATCTATACACCTCGGCACAAAGGTGCAGCGTCCCGGATCGCGATCCATGCCGGCCGTCCCGATCCTTGTTACCGCCGAAGGCAGATGTAGCAACACCTTGAAGGAATCCAACCGCCGTTTTGTGCGACGCCGGCGACCACATGTAAAAGACCTCTAAAACCGATCAAACATCCGCAGCTAGTTGGCCCGGGACAAATACTCACCAGAACGCGTATCCACCTTCAGTACCTCCCCTTCTTCAATGAACAGGGGAACATGAACCGTGTGGCCGGTTTCCAACACAGCCGGTTTCGTGGCACCCTGGGCGGTATCGCCGCGAAAGCCCGGCTCTGTCTCCACCACTTTCAAGTTCACGGTTGTCGGCAGGTCGACTCCGATCGGCTGGTTCTCGTAGAACTGGATACCGATCGTCATGTTTTCCAAGAGATACTTCGGAGCGTCACCCAAGTCAGAACGCTGCAGGGCAATCTGATCGAACGTTTCTGTGTCCATGAGATAAAACTCATCACCGGTATTGTAAAGATACTGCATCTGCCGGGTTTCAATGTGCGCGCGGGCAACTTTCTCGCCCGCCCGGAACGTCTTCTCTTGGGTGGATCCCGTGCGAATGTTCTTAAGCTTGGTTCTTACAAAGGCAGCCCCTTTGCCTGGTTTCACGTGCAGAAAGTCGATCACAGAGTAAATTTCGCCATCAATTTCAATGGTCAGTCCGGTTCGCAGATCATTTACGGATATCATGGCCCGTTCATCCCTTCTTTAAATCGGTTTGCTTTTCACTGAAGTGCCTATTCGACAACATATAGCTCCTTAAATGTTGACGACAGGCATCGCGCCCCGTCTTCGGTAACAACCACCAAATCTTCTATACGAACACCGCCCCATCCCGGTAGGTATACGCCCGGCTCTACGGTAACCACCATACCTTCTTCCAAGGTGTGTTCCCCGAATCTGCTGAGCCGCGGCTCTTCATGAACTTCCAATCCCACCCCGTGTCCTAGACCGTGCCCAAAATATGTGCCATAGCCGCTTTCTTCGATGATCATCCTGGCTGCCCGATCGGCCTCCACCCCTGTCACACCGGGCCTGACCGCATCGAGTCCTGTCTCTTGGGCCTTGAGTACAAGATCATAGATCACCAAATGTTTTTCGGTAGGTTCACCCACGACAATGGTACGAGTCATGTCTGAGCAGTAGCCTCGATAGATACAGCCAAAGTCCATGACGACAAAGTCGCCGTGGCGAAGCATTCGCTGCCCCGGTCGCGCGTGGGGCAGCGCTCCCCTGTCGCCAGAGGCCACAATCGGGGCAAAGGACACACCACTGGCACCATTCTTGCGCATGGCAAATTCCAGTTCCAATGCAATGTCTTCTTCCCGGGCGCCAGGCTGAATCTGCGGAAGAATTTGCGCAAACGAGTGATCCGCTATACTGGCAGCTCGTTCGATGGCTTCCAGTTCGGCTGCAGTCTTTGTCAGACGCAATTCTTCCACCCAACGGGTTACCGGCACAAGCTCAGCCGCCAGTTTTTCACTCCACTTCTGCCACTGCTGCACGGACACATGGTCACCTTCAATAGCCAACCGACCGATGTTATTTTGAGAGACAAGTTCCTGCAGCTGCTCTTCCAGCCCATCATGGGTGATGATCTCCCAATCGTGAGCCTGCTCTGCCGCTTGTTCCGTATAGCGAAAATCCACGACCAGAGCCATGCGATCGGCGGTTAACCATACAATGCCCGCGGATCCGGTGAAGCCCGTCACGTAGCGCCGGTTAACGGCACTAGAAATCATCAGGGCGTCGCACTCACTGCTCTGCAGTTTTTCGCGCAGCCTTTCAATCACAGCCATTTATATCACCCTCCTGTTCATTGCACAACATGTGCAGTAATCCCTGCAGGGCAAGTTCATACCCGTAGGTTCCAAAACCCTGGATCTGCGCCCTGCAGGCCGGAGCAGTCAGAGACGTCTGACGAAAGGACTCCCGTTTGGGCAGGTAAGAGATGTGCATTTCAATGGCGGGCAGCCCTATTCCCAACAGACAGTCATGCAGAGCTGCCGAAGTGTGTGTCCAAGCACCGGGGTTAATCACAACGCCGTCAGCTTCCTTTCGCCACTGCTGCAGAAACTCCAGCACTTGCCCTTCGTGATTGGACTGGTAACACACAACTCTGTGGCCGTCTTGGGCCGCCTTTGCCCTGAGACGGTGTTCTATGTCGGCTAATGTGTCTTCTCCGTATATCGATGGCTCCCGCTCACCTAACATGTTTAGGTTGGGTCCGTTCACCACAAGTATAGTTAAGGGACGCAGGGCTTTTGCTTCCATTCTGCTCGTCAATTGTCAACCCCCTCACCGACTCAACAGTCTATCGTTCTCTCCAACCGATCCGAAATCCTTCCCGTCGGGCGGATGCTTGCGGCCTCATCTGCCTGCGCCGTGCCGGCGGCCGCCGATGAGATTTTGTCGCAGCGTGTATTTGACGCCGCTGGGAACCGTCAGTCGGATGCGACAGTCATGGCGGCGTATGGCTAACCAGCCCAGGCCATGGACCAGCACCTCTTGGCCCGCTCCCACGTCCAATTCTACAGCACGGAAGTCAGAGAACCCAGGGAAACTACCAGGTGTCGGTTCCAGCCAATAGGAACGATTGTCGCAACTGCTGCGCTGCCAAACGGCATTAGAGGCCGTAAAGCCGACTGCAACCGTGTCTGAGCCCGCCGCCAGCGATTCGGCGAAAGCACATCCCTTGACGGCCATAGAGCTTCCGGCAGCAAACGGATATACCTTGCCCTGCAGGCGCTGATCGGGTATGAAAGCCACCGCGTGCTCCTGCGGCAGCATATCACACAGCCGACCGGCGGGAATCAGACCCGGTGAATCGGTGAACCGTCCCAGACGACAGTCCTCCCAGGACACAGTGTCTTGCGTCGTTCCTGGAAAACGGGATACAGTCGCGGCATCTCCAGACGATTGATGCTGCATTAAGCCATTGATCAAGGTGGACTTTCCTGAATTTGACGCCCCCGCCACCAACCAGCGTCGGTGTTCCAATGCTTCCAAAAAGTACCTCAAGTCGTCCACACCTTCACCGGTATAGGCACTGACCAGGGCAGGCAGAGCCGTAATTCCCAGTTCGCTGAAACGCTTTCGTATCCAGTCCATCACCTCTCGATGCCGGGTTTTGGCAGGAAGCAGATCCGCTTTATTGACCGCCGCGATGAGCGGTGTATGACGACAGGAACGGATCAGATCCCAGCTGAGAGATGCTTCGAAATCCATCAGATCGACTACCATGATCACGGCTTCCGCCGATGCAGCTGCCTGCATCACCGCCTCCGAAGCTTTCTTCTCAGCTACCGGCCCCAGTTCATCGCGTCCATAGTGCCGAATGCGGTAACAACGCTGACACAGTGCCTTCCCCCTGTTCTCGAGAATATGCTGGGGCAGATAACCCGGTCTACCGGCCTCACCGCTCTGCAGAACAGCTCCGCAGCCCTGACATTGTCTCATCGCCGATTCCCCGCCTTCATTCGTGATTCCACATGGCCGGCATTGACTAGGCCTTGGCGCGCCAAACGCAGTAGCATTCTGCGCTCCAAACGCCGCACCAGTCTCGTACTCCGGAGTTCCTTATCACTTAAGGGATTGATCAAAATGGTATACATGCCCATGCGGTTCCCACCCAAAACGTCTGTAAACAGCTGATCACCAACGACAGCAGCTTCGGAAGGAGACAACTGCAGCAGTTTCAGGGCATGCCGGAATGGACCCCGGCGGGGCTTCACTGCCCTGCCCACGGCAGGATAGCCAAGTATCGTGCTGAACCGGCGTACCCGCTCCTTGAGGCCATTACTGACAAAGCAGATGGAGAAACCCATATCGTGAGCCTGCTTGAGCCACCGCTTCACATCCTCATCGATCTCCGTCCGATCCCAGCGGATCAATGTATTGTCCAAGTCAATCAGCAGACCGCGGATACCCAAATACTGCAGATCCTTCAGCGGAATCTCTTGAACCCGGGTAACAATCGCGTTGGGGCAAAAGATTTTCATACCACAGCTCATCCCTTCTAACAGCCTTGTCCCATTATATCACAGGCTCAGCGGGAGAAAAACACGCCGTCAACCTTACCCCCCTCTAGGCTGCTGCTCTTGCAGGAATCAATTTCTGTTTCG
>PUOC01000046.1 GCA_003551965.1 Clostridiales bacterium
TGTAGGCGTCCTCCACCACAAAACGGTACAGGTCTGTCTTGTTGTCGAAATACTGATACATGCTGCCCTTAGCTATGCCAAGCCGTTCCACGATGCGACTCAAAGAAGCTGTTTCGTAGGTGCGGCCGGCAAATTCCTCCGCAGCCGCGCGTGTGATGGCCAAACGCTTCTCCGGCGGCAGATTCCAAAATGTCCGGTTGGGCAACGGCGATCGCCTCCGTGTGACTACCCAGTCACATTATGTGTCTGTAGTATACCAGAAAAAAGAATCGGGTTCAATGGCTGCACCCGATTCCAGAGAGAATGACCATGACTAATGACCATGACCATGAATACCTATGACTTACCTAAAGATAGGATTGAACCGTCTCTGCCATGCCGTCCGGCCAGGAAACCGAGGGCTGCCACTGCAAGGATCGCCTGATCTTTGAGCAATCCAAGGCATAGCGGATGTCGTGGCCGAGGCGGTCGTCCACATGGACAACAGCTGCGTCCCACGAGAGAGATAAGCCCTGTCTGCACCATTCCTGGTAAAGACTGTGCAGAACTTGGAGGTTTGTCAGCCGTAGGCCAGTGCCGATATTGTACGTTTCACCGCATTGACCCTGCTGCCACAGGGCGAGAAGCGCACGGCAGTGATCCCCGACATGGATCCATTCCCGCTGCTGCTGCCCGCTTCCGTAAACAGGAAAAGCCTTTCCCGCTTGCCAATGCCATAGCGCCTTGGGAATGAGCTTTTCCCAGTGTTGGCCAGGGCCATAGGTATTGCAGCCGCGGCCGACCACCACGGGAAACTGGTGGCAATGATACAGGCTGTGCAGATAATGCTCCGCGCCTGCCTTGGAAGCCGCATAAGGGTTTTTGGGCGCCAGCGGCTGCCGTTCATCAAAGGTGCCTGTGGGTGCGGGTCCATATACCTCGTCGGTGGAGACATGGACAAAGCGCTGTTTGTCCCCCGCTGGCCATACCCGGCGTGCCTGTTCAGCCAAAATCGCTGTGCCATGGGTATTTACGCCGGTGAACGGAGCCGCAGGCATTAAGCTGCGGTCGACGTGGCTTTCGGCAGCAAAATGGAACACCGCCTCGATAGCAAACTCGGCAAAGACATCGGCCACCGCGCGATGGTCCGTGATATCCTTTTCAATTAAATGAACGGCGGGGCTGTCCGCGGTATCGCCCAAGAGGCTCCAAGAACCTGTCAGGCGCAGATCGTCCACAACCACAATAGGCGAAAATGCGTTCAGTTCTGCCAGCAGCCGGACCATGTGTGATCCGATGAAACCGGCTCCGCCGGTTACAAGACATGCTTTCATCGCGGAACACTCCGAACGGGTTGGTATTGTTGATTCCTGGAGGCGGTTTAGAACAGCGGCACAGTGGCCCGCAGGCCTGCTCGGTAGTAGAAGCCCGTTTCACCTTCCCGGTGGCCGAAGTTGCTGACATAAGCAGCTTCCAAATCGGCGCCGACCTCAATGCGGTTCTGCAGCTGCGTGACTGCCTCGCCATGTACACCATAATGGTATTCGGGAGTGCCCGCCATGAATGGTTCGGCGTCCATGTCCCATTTTTTCAGGCGGCGTTCGCCATCGTCGCCGGCACCAAAGCCGCGAAAGTAGACACCGCCGGAGAAATCCACATGAATGGGTGCCCAATGGCCCCTGGCTTCCAGCCAGAGTTCTTGGAAGTCGTCACCGAAGCGGTGCCCTATGGGTTCGTTCTGCAGCGAATAGGTGGTGCCGAGATGACGGTTGGAATAGGCATGATTGCGCACATGGGCATATTCCGCCAGCCACCATGGACCTTCAACGCCCAAGGTGAACGCAAAGAGAGCCGGATTGGTGGCTCCCGGGGTCATGGGGAATTCGTTGACTAGGAGTTCACCGTAGATCTCCATGGCCTCCATCCGGTAAACAGCGTCCAGATAGAACCGGGCACTGTTTGGCTGCGACGGCACCCCGGGAAGGTATTTGGCAAGATAGTACGGCAAAAATGGGGTCCAATCATAGACAAAGTCCCCAGCGAACGGTTCCGAGGTGATAAAACCTTCGCCTAGCCCCACAGACAACTGCGGCAGTATGTCCCAATCAAAATAGTGAATTCCGACCCGTTTGTACTCCTCATCCACGGCCAAGTCGCCATAGAGTTTGCGGTAGGTCCACGATGTGCCCTCCAAGGCATAGCCGGCCTGCAAAAACGGCGCCCGCTGCGGCCCGAGAAGCAGCGCATTGCGGCTTGAGCGCCCCCAGTTCTGGTCCAGTTTGCCGCCCCACAGCTGCAGCGACGGCGTCACCCGATAGCGGGCGCCCAAAGACGATACATCCAAGGAAAACTGATCGGTATTTCCCATGCGGCCCTGGGCTGTGGCGCCTAGTTCTGCCTGCCCCCGATCTGCAAAGGACAGTTCTGTATCCAGATGCAGCAGAACGTGCCGGGAGAGCAGTTCCGCTTCCAGGTCCAGGGACGCCGAACTGCCCGGCACCGCCAGCACGGATAATAGCAGGGCTGCCAGCAGTAGTTGTCTCATCTCGCTCGTCCTCCTTTAAGAAAGTTTCATCAAGCGGCGTCCGTATCTTTGAACTGGCCCGCATACAATCGTTTGTAGAGACCGTTCTCGTCCTGGAGCAGCTGTTCATGGGTGCCGAATTGGACAATGCGGCCGTCCTGGAGCACGGCGATTTTGTCGGCATCCTTGATGGTGGACAACCGGTGTGCCACAACAATGGAGGTCTTGTCGGCCATCAGAGTGGCAAAGGCTTCTTGGATCAGATGTTCAGTTTCGGTATCCACCGACGACGTTGCCTCATCGAGGATCAAGATCGGGGCATCCTTCAGAATTGCCCGGGCAATGCTCAAGCGCTGCTTTTGGCCGCCGGAGAGCTTCACGCCCCGCTCGCCGATGAACGTATCATAGCCATTTTCCAATTCTTTGATAAACCCATGGGCATTGGCCAGCTTGGCCGCCTGCACAATTTCTTCATCGCTGGCATCGGCATTGCCGTAGAGGAGATTATCCCGCACTGTGCCATTGAACAAAAACACGTCCTGCAAAACGACGCTGATGTGCCTGCGCAGAGACGAAAAGGTCAGGTCTTTGATGTCGATGCCGTCAACGCAGACCTTCCCTGCATCCACATCATAGAATCGAGGAAGCAAACTAATAATGGTTGTTTTACCCACACCGGTGGGTCCCACCAACGCCAACGTTTCGCCGGGCTGGACTTGGAAGGAGATATCCTTAAGTACCGGCACCTGCTCCACGTAGGAAAACCAGACGTTCTCAAAAGTTACGGCACCCTGCAGGGAATCTACGTCCCGGGCACGGGGGTCCTCTTTGATGTCCGGCTCAGTTTCCAGAACTTCGAAAATACGGTCGGCGCCTGCCAAGGCCTGCTGGATTCCTTCGTTGAGCCGGGCCAGCACAACGATGGGCTGGTAAAACATGCCTAGATAGAGCAGGAATGCGACGATGTCGGCCACAGGCAGAGCCTGCTGCAGGGCCAGCCAGCCGCCGTAGAAGATTACGATCACAGTTCCAATGGAACCAAGCCACTCAATCGCCGGGTGATGGATGGCGTTAAGTTTCAGTGCATACATGAGGTCTAGTGTGTAATTGTGGGCCCGATGGGCAACGCGCAGCTTTTCCTTCTGTTCGCGGGTGAAAATCTGGATCTCCTTGATGCCGACGATAT
>PUOC01000232.1 GCA_003551965.1 Clostridiales bacterium
CACCGCCCATGTCGCATTTCATATGCAGCATGCCGTCGTTTGGTTTAATGGAGAGGCCGCCGCTGTCGTAGGTTAGACCTTTACCCACCAAGCCGAGGATATCCTCGGGATGGTCCGGATTGCCGCGGAAGCGCATGACAATCAAGCGAGGGCGATGGACCGCGGCCCGGCTGACCTCCATAAACGCGTGCATCCCCAGCTCTTCAATGCCGGCATCCTCATGTACCTCCACCTCGAATCCATAGTCGCGTCCGGCGGCCGCAGCCCGGTTGGCCAGTTCCGCCGGCGTCAGTACATTGGCCGGTTCATTGACAAGATGGCGGGTAAAAACAGCCGCTTCGCCCAGGACTTGGCCTTTGTCGATGGCGGGCTGCCTGTGGGCGGGATTGTCTGAGGTAAACTCCACCGTTTCCAGAACATTTTCTTTCTTATCGCTGAGATAGGTGTCAAAACGATAGGACGACAATATACAGGCCTCGCCCATGGCCCGGAACCAATCGTCCATATTGTGGCCTTCCTTGAGAACTCCCTGCACGTGCAGGGCCGTACCGGACAAACGCAGGCGTTCCCATTCGCCGGCTGCCTTGCCCACGGCGCGGCGGAGGTGCTCCAGCCGAAAGGTGTCCTGTTCGCCTAAGCCTGCCACCAATACGGTCACAGGCTTCCCTTCCAACACCAGGTGCAGGCTCCGCACACAGCCGAGCTCTGCCAGATCGTCCTTGTCCGAAAAATACGACTGCACCGCCTGGCGTACGTCGACATCCAGGGGCGCCAAAACGGTTTCCAGGGAATCGTTACGGAATGCAAAAAACGTGTGCGCAGAAAGACTGCTTTCTTCTACAGCCAGAATCTTCATGTGTATTTCCCCCGATACAATGGATTTGTGACAGCATCGCGCTGCGTGGAATGGGGTAATTTTTATCATTGTACCACGGCTGTGCACGGAAAAAAAGCGTGGACAGCCAAATTCGGCGGTATCCGGCAGGACAGGCGCCCGCAAAGGGCGAAGTATGGAGCGATGCATTTTGCTATTTTTCTGTCTTCACCGCTTCCCATACCCCAGATCTGTCTGCATGAAAAGAGGTGCTTCTGTGATGAAGTTTGTGGTTCTGCCAAGGCTTTTCTGCCGGGCTGTTGTTCCACTATCCTTGGCCTGCGCTTTACTGCTGTCGTTTGCGGCGGTGCAGGCCGGCCTGCCGACGGGACGGTTGGGAACAACAGACGATGGCCTAACCGTAATGGCAGGTCAAGAACATACCATTTTTTTCAGCCCCGATGGACAAGGGAACTGGGTACAGCTGGAGAACCTGCCCCCGGGGCAGCGCTACGGACTGTACCCCCATCCAGACGGCGGTGCCTGGCTGGCAGCCAGCAGCGGCCTTTACTGGCACGATAACCCCTTGACAGCGGACGGACAGGACGGGAACCGCTGGCAGCTCCTGACGGAACAGCCTGTGGCCTGGGCAGCACCCGCACCCAGCGGCTCCTGTGTCCTGTTGCGCGTGTTCGGCCGCGGCCTCTATTGGGCCTCTGCCCAAGGATTAGGCCATCCGGCAGCGGCAGAGGATTGGACAGCCCTTCGGCTGCCCGTGGAAAGCCCGCCCAACACCGCCGCCATCACCGCCGAGGGACACATCTATCTGGGCATATTCGGCCGGGGCGTGTTTTTTTCTGATGATCAAGGAGAGCATTGGCAGGACATGACGGCACCGGCCATGGGCACGCAAATTCTGCTGTTAACTTCAGGGCCTGCAGGCTCTGTTTACGGCGCAACATTTGGCGGCGGCCTCTGGGTGTTTACCCCGGAGGCAGAAACGTGGTCGCCGGCAGCGCCGATGTTGGCGGAGGCCACTGTGGAATCCATCGCCGCTTCGCAAGCGGGCATCCTGGTGGGAACACGGGACAGCGGATTGGCCTACTCGGAAGATGGCGGCAGCCAATGGCAGTCCGTGCCCGATCCCGTCGCTATGGACATCCGCGGCACGGCTGCCGCGGCGGACGGATGGTGGTACGCCTATACGGAAGACGGCAGCCTATACCGGGCGACAGCCCCCGCGGGCCCCTGGTCCCAACAGCCCTACGCCTTTCTCAACCGCGTCCAGAAGGCAGCGGTGGACACAGACGGTTTCTGTTATGCAGCGGTCACCGGCGTCGGCCTGCTGCGCAGCAGCGACTTGGGCCGAACATGGCGCCTGCTCGATCTTCCCGAAACCTGGAATGCAGACATGCATTTTGCCGTCGCAGCTGACGGCCGGTTGTACCTCGGATATGAAACGAGGCTCTATGAGTCCGCCGATCAGGGACGAAACTGGAAGCTGCTAGAACCATTCTGGGGTGAAGGCCACGTTTCTGCCTTGGACACCGCCGCCGACGGCCGCTTGTTTTTCGCTGCCAACCAGCGCCAAGGTCTGTTTGTTCTGGCACCCGGGCAGGATTGGAAAGGTGTCCCTGTGGAGGAACCATGGGATCGTTCCTATCATGTGCGGGATCTGCTCTTAACTCCAGGGGCGATCATGGCCTATGGCGTCCTTGACAGCGTTGCCGAGACGGAATCGGGAAGTTTCGTCAACACGCACTTTGCCCAGATGGGCCGCGGCTTCTTCCGCCGGACGGACGGAACCCTAGCCACCGAGCGCAGTCGTTCCTGGTTTGGATGGGATGATACCATGGCCGTTTGGAAGAACATCGAACCGGTGCCGGAAAAAGAACAGTTCACGATGTTCTCTGCGTTGGGAACCGATGCCACAGCAGCCGCAAGCCGCGGCGCGATCATGCTCCGCAGCGATGAAGGCTGGAGCCCCATGGACATACCCTTTGCCGAAGAAACCATCCTTACCCTGGCCGGCCAAGGCCCATCCCTGCTCTTGGCAGGAACTTCCCAGGGATTGTGGATTTCTGAAGACCGGGGAAGCAGCTGGCAGTTTGTCAATCCCTATGAACGCATGCGGGAAAACGAAGTGACCGGGGAGGAATAGGCAATGCTTTGGGTCTACCGTTGGCTGGCCGTCGGCGTCGCTGTCGTCATACTCGTGCTCTTATGGATGTACCCGGCACCCGCTGTCTACCGGGTCGAAGTGCCGGATTGGGCGGACTCCTATGACAGGCTCTACCAAGCTCCGAGCATGACACTGGGTTCCATGGCTTTGTTTCAGGAGACAATGCGCCAAAGCCGGAACTTTGTGACCTTTAGCGATTACCTCCATGACCAGATCCATTCCTACACCTTGGCGGAAGTACCGCATTCGCTGTGGCAGGAACACCTGCCGCAGCCTGGTGCCTTACCGGGAACGGAGCAGTACTTCGCGCCTGACCATCGGCTCTTTGCAGAGACCACCACAGAACGGGGTCTCCTGCAGTTGGTGGACAGCCCCGGCATCCATCTTTACCGTTTTATGGAAATTCCTGCCCGCAGATATGACCGCTACTCGCTGCCCACAGATCTGCAGTACCCTCTGCGCAGCGGCGGGATATGGTACGGATTGGGCGCCCTTGTTTCATTGGCCCTCGTGCACCGCATGCCCTTTGACAGCCGTGTCGCCAGCAGCTCGGTGGGCACCGCCAGCGCTGTTCTCGCGGTAATGTTCGTCTGCGGTGCCGCCCTCATGGCATGGCCCTTTTTGTACAACCTGGCCGATATCGATCTCAGCTATGCATCGATCATCGTCGGGCTGCTGCTGGCCACGGGTGCCGCCGCCGGCTTGATCCTGACAGCGCTGCAGATCCGTACCCTCGACAGCCTCTTCTCGGGGCGAGACCGCTTAGTTCACTGGGTGATTCCTGCCGATGAATGGAAGTACCACTGGGAGCAGCGGTTTCGCGAGCAGCGGTTTACCCAGACTAAGGTATGGATTGCCGTCAACCTGCTCAGCGTCGGGATCACCGGCTATATAGCCTTCTCGGCGGCAGGCTCCTGGGCATCGGCTGCCTTGGGCATCGCCGTCATCACGGCTGTATTCTGGAAACTACTCCTGCTCTGGAGCTGGCAGCGCCAGAAGCGGATAGGCGCCTCCGACGGCGGCGATGTGCTTGTGGGCATGCACGGGTTGTACAATGCCGGCGAAATCCACCGCTGGGCCGGTGTTCTCAGCAGGTTCTTAGGCGCAGAGCTGACTGTGGAATCGCAAAAACCATACCTTCTCATTTCCTATGCACAGCTGAGCGGCCAATATTCAGCCGTAACCCGTGTACCGATGCCCTATTGGCAGCACATCTCTGTACGCGTCCCTGTACCCTTAGGACGCGAAAAAGAAGCCCAGGCCGTAGCCGAAGGGCTTATCCAGGAACACGGTTTGGAATAGCACCGATACAACAGGCGGTCTGCAGAGCGGGATCACGTCGTCAGTCCATAACTGGCCGCAGCCAAGCTGCCATAGTCCCCTACTGCATCGCCTAGGCCCGCGGGCACGATTTCGCATGCCTGCAGCGACAGGGGCAGGGCTTCCTGGGAAAGAATGTCCAGGGCGGGCTCTTCCAAGAGCTGACGCTGGCGGCCGTAGACGCTGCCAATGATGATCCGCTCCGGATTTAAGATATCCACGAGAATGGCTAATCCCTGGCCTAGGTACTGCGCAGCTATGGAATACACCTTTTTGGCCAGTCGATCGCCTGCGAGGGCGGCCTCGGCGACGGATCCGGCTGTGATGCTGCCGAAACCAGACTTATCGCTGTACAGCCGCGTGGAACCACCCCGCCTCACATGGTCATGGACCATCTCCACAGCCAAACGGCTGATGCCGCCGCCGCTGCAGAATGCTTCAAAGGAGCCGTGTTTGCCGTAGCCTTCGGGGCCATCTGGCGCCAAGCGGATATGACCGACTTCACCGGCTAAGTCGCTGGCTCCCCGGTAGAGCTGACCATTGAGAATCAGGCCGGCCCCCATTCCGGTTCCAAATGTGAGAAAAAGCAAGTGCTGCAGCCCCTGGCCGGCGCCCCACTTCCACTCCGCTAATGCACAGGCATTGGCGTCGTTCTGCAGAAAGGCCGGAATGCCCAGAAAAGACTGCACCGCACCGGCAGCATCAATATTATCCCAGCCCGGCAAGTTCGGGGGTGAAAGAACCAAACCCCGCGCGCTGTCTAAAGGCCCGCCGCAGCTTATACCCACAGCGGCAGGAACTCCAGCCCCACTAGCTTTCATCAGCACGTGCAGCGCCTCAATGAGCCGGCTTAGAGCCTCCTGCGGGGTCGGCGGTGTCCGAAAGCTCTCCTTCGCCGTGATCTCCATTCCGCCGGGCCATTCCCGGCCCAGGCAGACTGCACATTTTGTTCCTCCGATATCAATTCCGGCCAAAATGGTCATTGCGCAAAAAACTCCTCTTCCAGCTGGGCGCAGAGTCCATGATACACTGCCACATGCTGTTCTTGAATGGCGGTCGTACAGCTTCCGGGGACAACAATGCAGACATCGCACAAAGCGTCCATTGTCCCACCGCTGCCGCCGCTGAATCCAATCGTCGTCAGGCCGAGGCACTGGGCTGCCTGCAGAGCCAGCACCACATTGCGCGATTGCCCGCTGGTACTAAGGGCTACCAGCGCATCGTCCGCGCAGCCATAGCCCATCACCTGTTGGGCAAAGACCAGGTCTGCGGAAACATCGTTCATGACCGCGGATAGGAGAGACGTATGCGCAACAAGGGATATGGCCGGCAGTGCCTGCTGCAGACGGGCCGACGCATAGGTGCCGTCCTCGCCGTAGGCCTCTTGCAGGCGCCGTTTGAGATCAGAATCGAGGGGGCGCCGCTTTAGAAAACCTTTCATCAGTTCACCGACAATATGCTCACTGTCGGCGGCACTGCCCCCGTTTCCGCAGACAAGTGTCTTTCTGCCGCGCCGGTACACCTCACACCACAGCGCAAACGCCTTTTCCACGGAGCCGCGGCAGGACAGCAAATGGGGATACTGCTCAAACAAGGCGTCTAGATGCACATGCACAGTCATCGTCCTCTCTATGTGTCGCCGGCTGGCCCATCGAAAAACGAGACCGGCCTACAGCGGCTCTTCCAGCAGATCCGTTTCCGTGACCGGCTCTGCAGATGCCTTGGGCACGCGGAAGGTCTTGATTTCTGAAGGCTGCAGTTCGGCCTCGATGGTCCGGCCCCACGGGGGCAGGGTAATTGTCACCTGGGTCTGCCTGCGGGCCGTTTCAACACAGCGCAGGATCATGTCACCGCCGCTCTCAGCTTCCTTGAGGGCACTGACCACCACCGTGTCACTGTCCACCTGCACATAACTGTCCATCATTGGCAGCGATCCCCGGTGACAGCTTTCGAAATAGGCTTCCGGCGGCTGGTTCAGCTCGAGGGCCTGCTTAAGCACGCCTGCGTCCTCCCACATGCCTTCATGGGGGCAGATGGAATAACTGAACGTCTGGGTGCCCTGGTCGATGAAGGTATACTGGCCGTCCTCTTCCGGTACGGCGGGGTCGTGGTGAGCATAGACAGGACTTCGCAGCACGGTCAGTCCGATGTCGCTGCCGGTGACGTCATAGCTGTACTTGCCGGTATTGACAATGGCCACGCCGAACCGGACCTCGCCATCGGGAGACTCGCCGCTGACATCCACCCAAGACCCAGATGGTTCTTCCTGGCCATGGGCCTCCCGCTCCATGGAGCCGTAGGGAATTTCCGAAACGGCGCGCGCCTTGGCGGCATGGATCGGGAAACGCAGCTTCAGCATCTTGAATTGTTCCCGCCAATCAACGGTCACACGGACCTCCACTGCAGCGCGGCCCCTGTAGAGCACGAAATCCTGCACAAGCCGGGAACGCCCGTAGGAACTGGTTACGCGCAAGGTGGCCTGCACACACCCCTGCTCAATCTTTTCCATGGACACCAGGCGGAACTGGCCGGCGTCCTTGTGAAAATGTGTTACCCCGTGACTCCAAGTGTCCGAATGATCTTCGATGACTGCGGGTCGCGCCGCAGGCCCCTGGAACACCGATACGCCCAGACGCTTGTCCTTCAGCCCGGCGATGCAGCCCGTCACCGGATCCATGTCCAGACGCAAGTGTTCGTTCTCCAGCCAATGGGGGCCGGCATCGATCATGGAAAACGGCTGCGGGCCGCCGCTGCGGTACAGTTTGAACACCCTATACCCCAAGGGGGGCAGTTCCGCAGTGAAGGCCAGCCGCTGGCGGCTTTTGGTCAGGGCCTGCGAACGGATTTCCTGCCAGGCCACGGGTTCCTGGGACTCCGTCACCAACAGGCTGTCCGAGCCAAGCTGGCTCATTTCCAGTTCCACCGGCCCCGTAACCGGCCAGGAATGGGGGTTAAAAACAAACACCGGTGTCATATTGTCTTCCGGCACAATGTCGATGTTCCAAGACAGAGCCTGCAGGGCAAAGGCCGTAGTCCGGCCGGCAATGGAAACGGCCTCACCGAAGCTGTCGCGGGCATCTTCATAGGCTGTTTCCAGGCTGGTGCCTGCCAGAATATCGTGGAATTGATTGAAGAGGGTACTCTTCCACGCCTGGCCCAAGCCCTGATCAAAACTGCGGCCACCAATCCACTGCGCCAAGATGTTCACCTTCTCAGCGAGCATGAGCGCGTTTTCTGCCCTCCGGTTCCACTGCTTAATACCGGAATGGGCTGCATAGCAGCCGCTGGCATGGTGCTGCAGTTCGTCGTGGATTACAGGCAGGAACAGACGCTCTTGTTCCACGGCCCGGAAGTACCGCTCGGGGGTGGAAAATTCCAAGGCCGGCAGATCCGGATCTTCTGCCAACCGGTGTATGCTGTCAATGTTGGCCCGGGTTGGGCCGCCGCCGTGATTTCCGACGCCGTAAAAGCACATCAGCATGCCGAGGGGAGCCCGCAATTCTTCACTACAGCGCAGGACGTGGCTGCGCACATCATCGCCCCACGTAAGATACTGATACGGGATCCGGTAACAGAGCACCTGCGAACCATCATCGGACTCCCACCAAAACACGCGGCTCGGCAGTCCTTTTTCATGGGGCATGGGCCGCATAAACACATAGTAATCCAAACCGCTTTTTTTGAGCAGCTGCGGCAGCATGGCGTGATGGCCGAAACTGTCGGGGTTAAACCCCACCACCGCTTTTTTGCCGAAACGGGATTGGAAGTAGCGCTGTCCGTAAAGCGCTTGCCGGACAAAGGATTCGCCGCACGGAAGGTTGCAGTCGGCTTCCACCCACCATCCGCCCACCAGCGACCAGCGCCCCTCGGACACGCGCTGCTGGATTTCCGAGAACATACCAGGATCACTTTCTTCAATCCAGGCATAGAAGGCGGCGGAGCTGGATACAAAACAGAAGTTTTCATCCTCGTCCAGCCGGTCCAGCGCCGAGCGAAACGTCGCCTTCGCTTCCTGCAGCCCCTCCGTCCAACGCCAAAGCCACACGGGATCCAAATGTGCATGGCCTATCATGTGCAGTTTGCCGGTCTTCTCTGCCATGTTTTTAACCGCCTCCTCGACGGAAGTCTGGTCTGCGGTGTACCGAGCCCTGCAACATGCGCAGTGGGCCATGGCCGACCGCAGTCATCTATGCAATCTATTCCCGGCCGTTTGGACAATTCCCTGCCTCCCACGGGGCCAAAGACGGCAACGGAGGCCGCGGGACAAACGTTGCCCGGGAGCCGGCTGTCCCGCCCTATCGGATATGGTACAGCGATACAGCCAGCAGCAGCAGGGCCGACAGGGCCAGACTGGCCACAGCCAGGAGCAGCAACTGGACGAAGAACTGCTTCTTGCGTTCTTCCAGTGGCAGGGCCGTGAGGGCCAGGGCCCCAAGGGTAGAGATAGGACTGAGCGTTACGGCATGGGAACCGACTACGATGGCTGTCATTAAAAGCGGCGTGCCCACGGCCGGCAGGTCAGCGCCTAAGGATGGCGTGGTGGGAAACAGCGCCGGCATAGCCACCCCGGAAGCACTGGAAACCAGGGAAAACAAACCGGCGACCACGGCCAACAAGGACGCTGCCGTGGCCTCACCCATCAAGGCCATCAACAACTGGCTGAGCAGTGCAATGCCGCCTACGGAGGCTGCCACATGGGTATACACAGCCACTCCGGAAATCAGAATCAGCGTCCCCCACGGCATCAGAGCAGTCACCTGCCGTTCGGATACGTCCGTCGCTAGGAGCAGAAACGCCGCCGCCCCAAAGGCAGCAATGCCCACCTGCAAGCCATACCCCATGACAGCCGCCACGAGAAACCCCAGTGCAGCCATGCTGAGCCAATGATCACGGTGCATCGGTTTTGGCGGGTCAATGCGCAGTTTTCCCGATGCCAAGGCTCCCTTCGGCAAAAATACGTAATATGCCATAAGCAGCGGCAGACTTAGTAGAAAGACATGGATGAACACCGAAGAGCCTACCAGTATACCCAAGTCCCGTGCCAGTTCGATGGCAATGATGCCCGTGGGAGCCAGAGGGGACAGCCCTCCCATGTTGGCGCCGGTAATGACAAAGGCAGTGACGAGCAGGGGATTGTGATGGGCGGGATGGGATACCACCGCCAGAGCTAAAGGCAGCATAATGGCACAGACGGCTATGTTGCCCGGGCCTACGGCCGCCAAGGCAAACGAAAGGGCAAAAAACAGCCAGAGAAGAGCAGCGGGACGGTGCCGAAAACGCCAAATCAGGTGTTCGGTAATCCGCTGCAGCGAGCCATTGACCCGCATGATCGAGAACAAAAAGGTAACGCCCAGCAAGAGAAAGAACAGCGACGTCGGCCATCCGTCCATTACGTCACGGCCATCAAGCCCACCTAATTGACTCACCAGCAGGGCAGCTCCCAAACTAAGCACTCCGATATTAACATCCTTCAGGTACCCGACGGCAATCACAATCACCAGCAGCGCCAAAGACAATCCGGCCAACCACAGCAAGTACACACCCGTCCCTTCGTCGTAGACACCGTTTCCGGAGGCCGCGCAAGCACCCAAACGTTCAGCGCCGCGCTGCCGTCACCCAGGGCGGCCGTTATTGGATCTCCACCATGACTCCCCAATGATCGGAGGCCTCCGTGGGCAAGGTGCGGAAGGACTGCATCCGCGAGGCCAAAGGGCGGTCCATAAAAATATAGTCAATCCTGCGATCGGGGTCACTGCTGGGAAAGGTTGGCCGCGCATCTCCGTACTGCTCCCCGGCATCGATGAAACCTGCAGCCTGGATGGCTTCAATTTCGGGACTGCCGGGCTCGGCGTTGAGATCACCGACCCACATAATGCCATCGGCATCGCTGTTTCGGGCATACTCCGCCACATACTGGACCTGGGCCCTCCGTTCGGCATCCACCAAGGACAGGTGTGTCCCCAAAATCAAGAGCTTTTGGCCGCCGCAGGCCACCGAGGCTGAAAGCAGTACCCGCTGTTCGCCGCCGCAGGGCCTTGGCAGCCGCCGGTATTGATAACCAGCGATGGGAAAGCGGCTCAAGAGAGCAGTTCCATAATAAGCGGTGCCGCCTTCCCCGGCAATTTCCAAGGCCGGCGCGTACACCGCTGCATGGAAACCGGTGTAAGCCTTCAGCTGCTGCGGCTGATCCACAAACCCCGACCGTTCCCAGTTTATGTCAACTTCCGACAGAAAGGCGACATCCGCTCCGCTGCTGCCAATCACAGAAGCCGTCATCGGCAGGTTTAGTTCGCCATCCATTCCCCGCCCTGCTCGGATATTCCAGCTGAGAACACTGAAGCCATGATTACAAGCCACCTGCACACCACACCTTTCCCGGCATCGGACCATTGCTGCAGACGATGTCGAACTGTGCTCTCCATGATTCGTTTCGCCCTCGGCTGCCTATGTCCTTCTCCTCAAAACGGGCCCGAAGAAAACCCGGGTCCTCTGCACCTTTTTCCCGGCCGCTCCATGCAGGCGCCGCCTGGATACAGCCGACGCGCAAAAGGAGGGAACATCCCTCCTTTTTCTGACACGCTATGCGCCCGACCGGTCCACTTGCGAAAAATCGTAGAACGACTTCAACTCCAGCTCGGTGGTGAAATGGCAGGCCGCTTGGTGATCGCCGGAGTTTGCCACCGATTCCAGCACAGGTTCCTTCTGACGGCAGATATCGGCGGCATAGGGACAGCGGGTGTGGAAAGTGCAGCCCGGAGGCGGGTTGGCTGGACTCGGTACGGTTCCGCCGAGCAGAAGCCGCTTGCCCTCACCGACCCGTTTTTCGCCAATGGGAATGGCACCCAAGAGTGCCTCCGTATAAGGATGGCTGGGATTGTCATAGAGTTGCTGTTTGGTGGCCACTTCAACGATTTTCCCTAAATACATGACAACAATCCGGTCACTGATATAATCGATCACACTGAGATCATGGGCTATGAACATATAGGTCAGTCCAAATTCCGACTGCAGATCCTGGAGCAAGTTGAGGATCTGTGCTTGCACTGAAACATCCAAGGCTGATACCGCTTCATCACAGATGATGAGTTCCGGCCGCAGCGCCAACGCCCGGGCAATACCGATGCGCTGCCGCTGTCCCCCGCTGAACTGATGGGGAAAGCGATTGAGGTGGGTGACGCTAAGGCCTACGGTCTGAAGAAGTTCCTTGACCTGCTCCGTCCGTTCCTTTTGCGAGCCCATGCGATGCACGAAGAGCGGTTCTGAAACTGTATCCCGCACAGACATGCGGGGATCCAACGACGAAAACGGATCTTGAAACACCATCTGCACCCGCTGCCGAAAGGCCTTCATCTGGGTCTTGTTGAAATGGGTAATTTCCTCTTCCTGGCCCGCGGTCCGATACTTCACCGAACCGGCTGTCGGTTCAATCAGCCGGATAATCGAGCGCCCTGTGGTGGATTTGCCGCAGCCGCTTTCGCCGACCATGCCGAGGGTCTCGCCCTGGCGGATTTGAAAGGACACATCATCCACCGCCTTCACATGGCCCGCGACCCGGCGCAGAACGCCCTTGCGAATGGGGAAATATTTCTTCAGGTTGCTGACACGCATCAACGTTTCCGTACTCATGAGGTTTTCTGCACCTCCTTGTCCCAGTAATTCCAGCACTTGACAGTGTGCCCTTGGTTCACAGTGAACACCTGGGGTTCTTCACGCCGGCATTGATCCGTCGCCGCAGGGCAGCGGGGCGCAAAGAAACAACCTGGCGGAAGCTGGGATAGGCTGGGAACCCGGCCCGGGATGGACACCAGCCGTTCGCGCCGCCCTATCCTGGGAATGGCAGCCAAAAGCGAACGGGTGTAGGGGTGCTGTGGATTTTGGAAAATGTCCTCCCGCATTGCCTCTTCCACCACCCAGCCGGCATACATGACGATCACTCGGTCAGCGATTTCACCAATGACTTTCAGATCATGGGAGATGAACAATACGGCCATATTGATGTCGCGCTGCAGCTCGGCCAGCAGTTCCAGAATCTGTGCTTCGATGGTCACATCCAGCGCCGTGGTGGGCTCGTCGGCCACCAGCAGATTGGGGGTGCACGACAGCGCCATGGCAATCATCGCCCGCTGGCGCATACCGCCGCTGAATTGATGGGGGTACTCTTCCACCCGCTGGGCCGCATCGGGCACGCCGACCTTTTCCAGCATTTCAATGGCCCGTTGTTTTGCCCGCGTGTTGTCCATCTTTTGATGCAGTCGGAGCACTTCCATAATCTGTTCGCCAATGGTATATACGGGATTGAGAGACGTCATCGGCTCTTGGAAAATCATGGCCATTTCATTGCCCCGCAGTGCACGCATGGCTTTGCCGGTGGGGTTCAGCTTCGTAATTTCCACAGCCTTTCCCCGTTGGTAATAGATAATCGAGCCGCGGGCTATCTTTCCATGGGGCCGCGGAACCAGCTGCAGCATAGCCAGGGACATGACGCTTTTTCCACAGCCGCTCTCGCCGACGATGCCGACCGTTTCCCCGGCATCCATGGAAAAAGACACTCCGTTTACGGCATGGGTCCTTCCTTCTACCGTATCAAAGACCACTTCCAGGTCGTTAACCTCAACCAATCGGTTTGGTTCTGTCATTTTTTGTTCCTCCCATCTCGCAGCGCTATGACGAATAAGGATCTAGGGCATCGCGTATGCCGTCTCCGAGGAAATTGAAGGACAACACAGCAATCACCACAAAGATACCCGGCAGAAGAAGCCAAGGCTGCTCCAGCACCACGTTGACCTGCTGCGCCGCCTGCAGAAGCACACCCCAGCTGGTACTAGGCGGTTGAATTCCCAAACCCAAAAAACTCAAGGATGTTTCCGCCAAGATCATAAACGGTATGGACAGTGTGGAAATAACGATAATGTGACTCATGGAGTTGGGAATCATGTGGCGCACAATGATATGGAGATGGGAAGCTCCTACGCATTTCGCCGCCAGTGTATACTCGGACTCGCGAAAGGACAGGACCTTCCCCCGCAGTTCCCGGGCCAAGCCGGTCCAGTTCCGCAGTGACAGAATCACCGATATGGCAAAAAAGTTCTGCAGCGGTGTCCAACCCGAGGGCAGGGCAGCTCCCAATGCGGCCCAAAGAGGAATCGAAGGAAAGGACATCAATACCTCCGCTAAGCGTTGGACAGCGTTGTCAATGGGACCGCTGAAATATCCGGACATGGTGCCCATAAACGAGCCGATGATGATAGTGAGAAACACACCCACCAGGCCAACGGTCAGTGAAACCCGCCCTCCGAATAGGATACGGGAGAACACATCCCGCCCGAGCCGGTCTGTTCCAAAGAGGAACAAGGGCTGTTCTGGGTCTTCGAGACCGAAAAAATGAATATCGGTGGGAAACAGCCCCAGCAGATCATAGGAATAACCGCGGGTAAAGAAATAAATATGGTTCCGCTGTGAGGTATCGGTGGTATATACCCAGTTAAAGGTCTCCATGTCCAACTCCGACGTAATCGGATAGACAAAGGGACGCAGGTGGAACGTTCCTTCCTCGTCCACGAAGCGGGGTATCTGCGGCGGAGCGTAGACATAATCTGCGTGATGGGTCTGATAAAAATGGTTGGAGAAGAACTCGGGAAACGCCACCATGACAAGATACAGCACCGCCAGTACAATCACGGCTGCCACGGCCAGACGGTTGCGGCGAAAACGGCGGAAGCGGACTGTCCTCTGGGACAGGACAGTTTCAGTGGCTTCATCCTCAAAGCCATGGTCGCTTCGCAGTTGCACATTTGTCGGTTCCATCAAAGACTACCCCCTTTACTCGTAGGTGATCCTAGGGTCAACAATGGCCAGCAGAATATCGGCCAAGAAGTTGCCGATCACTAATAGAATGGCCATGAGCATAAGAAACGTTCCTGCCAGAAACATATCCTGGGCCCGCAGAGCCCGGAAGTAGACAGGCCCCATGGTAGGAAGGCTTAAGACGATGGCCACCACCGTGGAACTGGAGATGATGTGGGGCAGGCCCATCCCCAGCTGCATAATCAACGGATGAACCGCATTGCGCACGGCATGCTTGTAGATAACAATCCTCTCCGAGAGGCCCTTGGAGCGGGCTGTCTGGACATACTGCAGATTAAGCACATCCGAAAGATTGCCCCGCAGCACCCGGATCAAGGTGGCTGTCTGGGCGGTTCCGATGACGACCACTGGAATCCAGAGATTGCTGAGCAGATCCCAAACCCGCGCCAGCGACCATGGGGCATCTCGAAACGCCGGAGAAAAAAGACCGCCCACCGGCTGATCGAAGAAAGTAGCCGCAAACACCATCAGTATCAGTGCCAGCAAGAAGTCCGGCATGGACAGGCCTAGAAAACCAAACAACGTTACAACATTGTCCCCGATGGTGTATTTATTGACCGCTGAATAGATACCGATGGGAATGGATACTGCATAGACAAATATCAGTGTTGCAAGGGCAATCACTACGGTATAGCCAATTCTGCCCCATATGAGTTGGTTGACCGGCATATTGTACATGAACGAGAGGCCGAAATCCCCTCGGACAAAACCGGAAATCCAACGGGTATATTGGAGAAAAACGGGATCATTCAAACGATAGCGCTGTTCCAGGGTCTTAACAATTTCCTGGGCCGACTCGGAACCCTGGGCCTGCAGTTCCGCCATGTACCGATCCAAATAGGTGCCCGGCGGCAGATTGATTATGATAAAACCCAAAACGGAAATTATGGCCAACGTGATGACCATGTAGCCAAGCCGTCGCACAAAATATACGTACAAAACGCTCCCTCCCCCTTAGCTGTTTTGCGCAGCCGAAACCGACCGAAGAACATCACCCACACCGCGGCTGCTTCTATACCGGCTGATGAGACCTCCCCGCTGCTGAACAAGTTCCTTGATCCGGGGATCGGCGTTGTCCGTCGTGGCCACACGGAAACCGGCATGCATCATATCGAGGTCGTTGAGAGAATCTCCCATGACCAACACATCCCGAAAACCCAATCCCCAGAGGGCCACGGCCTGCATCAGCGCCTTTCCCTTGCCCACTTCTGGAGAGCGCAGAGCAAGCATAAACATATTCCGCTCAGCCAAAAGGCCGGTGCTGTCCCCCTGGCTGTCCAGGAAGAGCCGAGCTTCTTCCGCCTGTTCCAAGGTGTCAAAACGCATTTCCAAAAAGCCGCGCTGCAGCTGCAGATAACAGCTGTTAACAAAAAAGCACATGCCCAGCTCCGGCTCGTCCAATGCCTGCATTAAACGTCTCGCCTTCGGAAGCAGGGCTGATTCCAGAGCATACATCCGTTGGTTCCAGTCCCTCCATGGCTGGAACGTACTGCCCTCCCGAAAATAGAGGTCTCGCGATTCACAAATGAGACAGTGGGGATACGAGGCACCCTCCAGCAGCCCGTTCTCCCTGAGAAGATCCATAACAATGGCAAAGGGGCGGCCGGTCGCCACGGCTATCCTGCATCCCTGCTGGGCCCACCGGTCCAACTGCTCTGTGGCCAGCGAGCTGATACTTCCATCGGAATCAAGCAGGGTGCCGTCCAAATCCAGTGCAACAGCTTTCATGTGTCTACCTCCCATTCTCGAAAAAG
>PUOC01000266.1 GCA_003551965.1 Clostridiales bacterium
CCGGGCCCATCGCCGCTGCCCAGTTACTTAAGCAAGGGTTTGACGGCATAGAAGTTTCCTACGTGCGTCCCTTTATGGAAACCTGGCCGTTTGCAGATTACATGAACCGAATCAAGGCAGCCCGGGATGCCGGCTCTTCCTTCACCGTCCATGGACCCATTATCGACACGAATCTTTCGAGTTTGAATGAAGACATTCGGCGGGCGTCCGTGCGGCAGCTGCAGGAATGTGTGGACTTCGCCGGAGAACTGGGGGCACCGCTAGTGGTAGTGCACGGTGTCATGTCAGTCTTCGGGCTTCCCAACGGCGGTTGGAACCGGCGGGATTTCCTCCCGGGCAACTCCAGGGAAGAGACGATGTTGACTTCCGTGCGCGCGCGTACGGTTCGTTCCCTGCGGGAGATTGCAGACTATGCACCGCAGTGCCGCATTGCCGTGGAAAACTTGGTCTATCCCCACGAACTCTATCGTTCCCCCCAAGCATTGGCAGCTTTGATTGACGATGTGGACCGCAGCAATGTGGGTGCCACTATCGATGTGGGACATGGGTGGGTCAACGGTTTCCGCGGTGAGGACTATGTGAGAGCTCTCGGCCACAGGCTGTTCCACGTCCACTTGCATGATAACCACGGAGAAGTGGACGAGCATTTGCCCTTGGGCCAGGGAACTGTTCCACTGGAAGGTTTTTTCCCTGCTTTGAAGGACAATGGCTATGGGGGAGTTCTCAACTTCGAGTGTCACTGCGGGCCGCGTATGCTTGAGTGGGTCCAGGGAAACTTAACTGCGGCTGGCCGCTGACAGAAGGTTGCCTGACGGCTCCTGTGGCTGCTGCAGTCCAGTAAATACGAGACGGAGCCTGCCCCTGTGTTGCGGGGCGGGCTTGGTGGGCTTCGGGATTGACAATGAGAATCAATATTGGTAGTATGGTATTAAGAAAATATACTCGCTGTTCAGGAAAGCCATAGGAGGGAACGAAAGTGCAATACACATCACTGGGACGGACTGGAATGCAGG
This sequence comes from Clostridiales bacterium, assembly GCA_003551965.1. Classification (GTDB taxonomy): domain Bacteria; phylum Bacillota; class Limnochordia; order Darwinibacteriales; family B1SED10-159; genus B1SED10-159. Next base: position 1,014 of record PUOC01000266.1, read on the forward strand.
TCAGTCGTCTTGTTTTGGGAACCATGAATTTTGGCCCTGTCACCGACGAGAAGGACGCTTTCCGCATCATGGACGCAGCGTTGGATGCGGGGATTAACTTCTTTGACACGGCCAACGTGTACGGTTGGAGTCCGCGGCAGGGATGGACAGAGGAAATCATTGGGCGCTGGTTTGCCCAGGGAGGCGGCCGCCGAGAAAAGGTCGTATTGGCCACAAAGGTGTACAACCCCATGGGAAACGAGTTGGACGGGCCCAATGATACTCGCAATCTTTCGGCGTACAAAATACGGCGAGCACTTAAAGATTCGCTGCGTCGACTGCAGACCGACCACATCGAACTGTACCAGATGCACCATGTGGATCGGAATGTGACTTGGGCCGAACTGTGGGAGGTATTCGCCAGTCTCATTCAGGCCGGAACCGTTGATTACATCGGTGCCAGCAACTTTGCTGGCTGGCATTTGGCCCAGGCCCAAGCGGCGGCCGATGCCCGGGGAATGTTAGGTCTGGTATCCGAGCAGCACAAGTTTAATTTGCTCAACCGGCTGCCTGAACTCGAGGTGCTTCCGGCTGCGGCCCACTATGGCCTCGGTGTCATTCCGTGGAGCCCGTTGGCTGGAGGACTTTTGGGCGGCAAGGCACTAAACGCGGAAGCAGGCTCTCGTTCAGCCCGTTTGCAGGAACAGGCTGAACAGTACCGGCAGCAGCTGGAGGATTTTGCGGCGCTCAGTGCCGATCTGGGCGAAGAACCGGCTAATGTGGCTCTGGCCTGGACTCTGCAGCAACCGGCCGTCACGGGTCCCATTATTGGGCCGCGGACGCTGGAGCAGTTGGAAAACAGCCTCCGAGCCGTGGAGATGACCTTGGATGAGGAGACGCTGCAAAGGCTCGACGCTATTTTCCCAGGACCTGGCGGCCGAGCACCGGAGGCATACGCTTGGTAACGGCGGGCACAGGGCCAGAAGAAACACGCGGGGCTAGATGATTACCCCGCGTGTTTTCCGCTTATAGACGACAAACGGTGGATGTGTCCTCCCGGAAGCAGGGCTGCGTCACTGAAGGAGGTTTTGCGGCATGTGCGTCCCTGCTTTGACCGGGGTGCCAAGGCAACCGGGATGGCACGGCCACTTCCAGGCCTTGTCGAGAACTATGGGCTCTAAGATCCTTCTCGGCACACGGCTGCGATGGTGTTCCAAAACCACTCACTCAACCGGGAAGACAGCGGAGCAGCCGTTCCTTATGTTCTTTTGGTATGACAACCACCAGGGGGCCGTCGGGATGTGTTCGGCCGAAGGCGATCAGGCCTTGCAGTGCCAGGCTTCCGTACGGGCCTAACGGACCGCCGGTTCTGCTCCACCACGGCCATTCTACTTCCGGCATACCAAACTCCTTCGGCACAGACGCCAGCTCGCACTGTCCGTCGACCCCCAGAAGATAGCGCAGCAGTTGCTGTGCAGGCTGCGGCAGCGCATGGAATATGTCGGCCATGCAGTTGTTGTCCATCGCCTTCACGTAGGCATTGATCAGTTCCTGCCGGGAACGGCCTTTGGTAGTGATGCCGTTGTGATGCGTGATCATCCGCAGTGCGTGCAGGGGCCAGCCGCGCAGGCAGCTGCGCAGGGTGAGGCGGGGCTTGAGCACAGCCGAAAACACTTTTTTCCAAAAAGACCCCATCTCGATGCTCGACCATGGGTCTAGTCCCGTGGCTTTGCTGTACCATTGGCCCGGACTGGGGTCAGCCCGCTGCATATGGTAACGCGTCAACTCATCGTGGCCTAGGAATCCCGATGCAGCGGCGGCATCCCGGTGAAACTCCGGATCCCCTTCCCAGTATTCGGTCAGCCTGTCCAGCATATGATGGGCAACTCGGATACTGCCCTGCACTGCCAGGCATTCTACCAGCGTTAGACCGATGATGTAGTCGCCGGGGAGCCAGTGGTATGCCCTTTCCAGTTTCTCTAGTGCTTCCTCGGGGCGGGATGCCAAGAGACAATCGATGGCTTCCTCGGCCAGGGCAATGCAGTCCCACTGGGACAACAGCCCCAGTTCCGCAATGGTTGTCGTCACAACCTGATTGTCCACAATCCACGGTATGGGCGAATCAGGGTCGATGGCCCCGGCCTTCAGAAGCAATTGGGCAGTGCGGACCCTGATGTGTCTGGGAAGCCACGGCGCTTTCATCAACTGGAAGCCAAATTGGCTGCGCCACGGACCGGGATCTTCCATCAGCAGGCCCAGTGTCCCCCAGCGCTGGTAGGGCAGGGATTCGTCTGTCAAGGTCTGATACAGTAGCTGTACCCGAATCATTCCCGAGAGAGGTCGTCGGCGCAGGGCACGGCTGACCTCTGCTGCGGGGTCCGAACCGGAGTAGGGCATCCAGTCGAAGTCGTATTCTAGGGTAAAGGCCGGGACGATGCCTTCTATGATCCATTGCGCCACTTGAACGAAGGGCTTCACGGTCTCGTCATCTAAGTACTTCCAAAGTTTTTGTGCCTGGCTGTAGAAACCGCGGTTGAAATAGGCTGAAGCTGCCTGCAGCTTCATGGCTGTGTTTTGCGTGGGTGCGGATTTGAAAATCCGCAGCACCTGGACATGATCGCCGAGCATGCCCGCGGCCAGCATCAGTTCTTGGGGTACCTCCGCTCGCGCAGAGGCGGTTCGTTCGCCTTCCCACAGGGCAATGGCTCTGGCCAGATGCTTAAGGGCCTCGTCTCTGTGCTCCAGACGGGCATGACATTGGCTGGCGATGGCCCCGGCCATGGCCGGATAGGATTTTGCGGCCAGGAGCTCTCGGAGCACATCCAATGCCTCCTGTGGCTCGCCCATCTGGCAGTGACACATGGCTTGGTTTATCAGCAGCGAAGGAATTCCCGACAGCGCATGGGCTTCACCCCATAAACGGCTGGCTTGTTCAAAATCCCAGGCATTCATCGCGTCCATGGCCTTCTCGATCAAACTCTGCAGCCCTGTAGACATTGTTTCACCTCCTTCCACGGGAATTGGAAGTTGCCTTCATGGGCTGACCTTAGGCACAGAGTAGAAAAACACCTTCCTCGATGGTGAGCTGCGGCCAAATCTGACAGAGCACTTACACTTTTGGTAAGGGGAGCCAACGGATGACATCTTGGATCTTCTGGTCCCAATAGCTCCAGTCGTGGCCGCCGGGACCTTCATCATAGGTTAAATCCAGGGATGACGCCTCCGCCCGGCGGCGAAAACGCAAGTTGTCTTGATAGAGAAAATCTTCGGTGCCGCAGCATTGAAACAGACTGGGTTTCGGACCAGGCTTCCCATGCAGCTGATCGACCAGATGCAGCAGATCATGATCGGTACCAGCAATGGATTCGGGCCCGAAGATGTTTCGGAAAAGATCCGAGCGCCCCTGCTCTTGGCTTCGGTCTTTTGCTGCGGCCATGTCTAAGGCTCCGGATAGGCTCGCAGCTGCGGCAAAGGATTGCGGGCAGCGAAGCCCTAGTTTAAATGCTCCATAGCCGCCCATGGACAATCCGGCGGCAAAGGTGTCCGCCCGCCGAGCGGAAAGGGAAAAGAACCAGCGCGCTTTTTGCGGCAGTTCTTGGCTGATGAAGCTCCAATAGTTGTTGCCCGAGACCATATCGGCATAGAAGCTGAGGTCAGCCTGGGGCATGACAACGGCCAAGCCGCGTTCTTCGGCATAGCGTTCAATGGATGTACGCCGGACCCAGATACTGTAATCGTCCGATGCTCCGTGCAGCAGAAACAGGGTCGGATGCTCGCTGTCGCGGACTGGATGCGGACTGTTCCGGCGCTTCTCTGGGATGATCACGTGCATGGTCGTGGACAGCCCTAGGGTTTCGGCAAAGAAGTTGCACTGAAACAAAGCCATAAATCAGAACCTCCTTGTTGTCCGGTGCGGCGTCTTTACGGGCGGCCGATGGGGCACTGCGGGGATCATGCCCGCGGCTGAGATCAGGCAGCCTGTTCCGTCGCCTCCAGTTCTTTTGGGATTCGTGCATGATAGGCCGTATATGCATGCAGCAGCAGCAGGATTGCGGCCCCGAGGAAGAGATAGTGGGCTCCGAACACTGCCCAGACAAATCCGCCAATGACCGGCATGATCATCGCCGATGCGTGGTCGAGGGAAACTCCCATGGCAAGGGTGGGAGCTAAGTCATTTTTGTTGTCGAGGATCTTGCTGATGTAACTGGTGCGCACAATGGGAGTGGCGGTCATGACGGAGTCCAGTACATAACAGCCGTACATGAGATACAGGCCCGCGGATTCTGCAGCCAAGTTGGGGGCTACTGCGTAGCCGGTGAAGACAATCATAACAATGGGAACTTCACCAAGGAGGATGGCCCGTTCACCAAGGCGGTCGGACAGGCTGCCTAGAAACGGCCGGAAAAATACGCCGATGAGGCTGGTGATGATCCACAGCGTAGCTACCACAGAAGCGGGTTGTCCAAAGGTCTGGACGAGCTGCCATAAGGCAAAGGTGATGAAGATCTGTTTGCGAATGCCCCAGAGGAAGCAGAGACTGTAGAAGACCGAATATTTCCTGTTCCAGACAATGCGGCGCTGCACCTGGCTGGAGACCTGTACCGGCGGTATGCGCATGAGGATCAATACGCCAATCAGGGCCACGAATGCAGCCATAAAGTAGGTATGCTGGTAGGTGAGGTTGTTGACAAAAAATTCCCCCATGCCCAGGGAGATGATGGCAGCTCCCACCAGCGTTGCCCCTAGACGGATGCCCCCGAGCTGTCCTAAGACCTGCCCGATCTTGCGCTCTCCCGCCAAGCTTACGGCAATGGCCCCTTCCAGGGGCATGAAGAGATGATTGCCGATACTCCAGATGATCATCCATATGACCATCACGGGAAAAGAAATCGACAGGAAACCGAGGCCGACAAAGCCCAGGGCCAGAAAGGCCATGGACACTACAGCCGCTTTGACTTGGCCAAACATGATTAGGCCTCCGGCAATGGCGGCGGACAGCAATCCAGGCAGTTCCCGGGGGAACTCCAAAGCACCGCGGGCGCTGGCCCCAATCTGAAAGGTATCGTATAAGTAATTGTTGAAGCTGGTCTCATGAATGCCATTGGTTATACCCAAAGCTGCTACCGCCAGTGAGAATAGAATGAGGCTGGGACCCATTTGGCCCAAAGTCTGTTTCAACTGCAAGACAGATGGCACGCCCTTTCGGTTGATGTCATAAGAAATCAATTTCGACGCCGTAGTCCTGTCTCCCTGCTGGTGCGTCTTTGCTGGAAAAATCCTTTCTGGAGGATGCAGGAAAACGTTTATGGATGGGAGAAATGGAACCTATACGGTAGAATTGAGGTGGTGGCATTGCCGCGGTTTTTTGGAGAACGAGTTATGTTGCGCGAGTACCAAGAGGGTGACTATGAAAATATTCGCCGTTGGGTAAATGACCCAGAGACGACGAAATACCTTTCGGATATATTTTTGTATCCCCAATCGGCCAAACAGACCCGATCGTTTTTGGATGCAGCCATGGGAGGCGGTTGGAACGGCTTCGTGATTGCCTACAAGGACACCGAGGAGTACATTGGCCAGATCGACTTTGTGCGTGTGGATCAACAGAATGGCTGGGGCGAAATGGGTATGGTGATCGGCGAGAAGTCATCAAGGGGCCGAGGATTCGGCCGTGAGGCCATTGAAGTCTTTCTGCGCTTTGCCTTCGAAGAGCTGCGCCTGAACAGGGTGGAACTGAGCTGTTATGAAGGAAATACCGCGGCCCAGAAATCCTATGAAGCCGTGGGTTTCACCAAGGAAGGGGTGCGGCGCAGCAAATGGTACCGCGGCGGCACCTACCAGGACCAATTCTTGTACGGCCTGTTGTTTGACGATTGGAAGCAGCATCGCCAAGACGGCGATCAGTCGAAGGGCAGTTGATGCCGGATATGCCACAGCAGGGCCGCAAGAACACGCAGCAGGGAACGCAGCACGGAATGTCTATGGTTCTGGGGCTGGAAGAACAGGACATGGAGGCGGACAGCCATGAAGCCTGAACAGCGTGTACTGGGTTTGGTGATCCTTATTGCAGCCGTCCTATGGTGGGCTGGCAGCGGGTATCTAACGTCGACCGGTCGATCCGTACAGGTTTTTCCTGAGCCCGAAAGCCGTGTGGATACATATGTTCTCGACGTGTCGAATACTGCCACCAAGCTGTCAATGACGATCGAAATTTCTCTGCGGCAGGGGACCGTTGTCAGTTACTTGGTGGATCCCGCGGGTGAACGGCGGTTCCGCCTGGATGTTCATGGTCCCGGGCAGCATTTGGAAATTCAGCATTTTGATACCTATCCGGGCTCTTGGACTTTGGTAGTGATCTGCAGAAACACGGCCGGCCGATTTGGCGTCGAATGGCAGGGTTTTCAACAATCCAGCGAAGGTAGGTCATCCCAGTGAAGTATGTGATTGTCGGCGGCGATGCAGCGGGAATGAGTGCGGCCATGCAGATCGTCCGCAAAGGCATCAATCCCGAAATTACCGTGTTCGAACAGGGTGAATACTACTCCTATGCCCAATGCGGGCTGCCCTATCTCTTGACGGGAGAGGTGTCCAGCGCCGAATCTTTGGTAGCCCGGAGCCAAGCCGAATTCCAAGAACGCTACGGCATCGATGCGAGAACGCTTCACCGCGTGGAAGCCGTCGATTTCGAAAATCGTCTGGTATGCGGGACCCAACTTGACGAGGGCCAGCCTTTTGAAGAATCCTATGACCAGTTGCTGATTGCGTCCGGAGCGCGGCCTCGCATGCCCAACTGGCCTGGTATTTCTTTGGACGGCGTGCGCGTGTTAAAGACAATTCCCGATGCCGAGGCACTGCAGCGGGAAGCCGGGCGGGTGCAGCATGTGGTCGTGATCGGCGCTGGATATGTGGGATTGGAGGCGGCCGAATCGTTCGTGCACATGGGCAAGGATGTGCGTATTATCAACCGCAGCGGCCGTCTCGGAGGCACCTTTGATGACGATATGGCACCGTACATTCTCGAAGAAGCCCAAAGGAACGGTATTGCAGTAAACCTCAACGAACAGGTGCAGGAGCTGGAGGGGGAGCAGCGGGTATCGGCCGTGACTACGGATCAGGGCAGGTATAGGGCGGATCTGGTACTGGTTTGCGTAGGGGTGACGCCGAACACAGAATTCGCAGCCGGCCTTGCGTGCCACGAAAGCGGTGCCGTCCTGGTGGATCCCCATCTGCGGACCTCGGAGGCTGGTGTCTTCGCGGCCGGAGACTGCGCTTCGCAGTATCATCGCCTTAAGAGGCGTCCGGACTACATGCCGCTGGGGACAACGGCCAACAAACAGGGCATGCTGGCAGGGCTGAACCTGATTGGACGCCGGCAGCCCTTCCAAGGCGTGGTTGGCACGGGTGTTCTGCGTTTCTTTGATCTGACGTTGGCCCGGACCGGGTTAAACAGCCGGGAAGCGGAGGCGGAAGGATTGCCGTGGGACGCTGTTGTCATTGAAAGCCGTCAAATGGCCGGTTATATGCCGGGTGCTGGGCGGCTGGCGGTGAAACTGGTATACGAAAAAGAGACCCACCGGCTGCTGGGCGGCCAGTTGATTGGGCCGGGCGCCGACAAACGAGTGGACGTTTTGGCCACTGCATTGTACAGTGAGCTGAGCACCGACGAACTGCTGCATTTGGATCTGGCGTACGCGCCGCCATATAACGGGGTTTGGGATCCTATCCAGCAGGCAGCCCGCAGAATCCGCTGAAAAAGCCATCGGCAGTGCATCCCCTGCGGGATGCTTTTTTGTCCCGCAGCTGCCGGCACAGCGGGAGGCCTCGCAGCCAAATGTCGTCAATGCTGATGCAGCTGCATATCGTTCGAGGCCGGTTTGGTAAATCGTGCCGCATGGGAATGGGCGTGTTTTCCGCAGGAGGACATGTGCCCGGATACCGCCGTGCTGAAGCAGTCGAAATGGAGGGTGACGGCATGGAACGAGAACAGAAGTATATTGCCGCCTTGTATCCCCATAGGCCCCAGATACCTTTGGATTCGTTTATGGAAGATGAATCGTATCCGATGTCCAGGGTGATGCAGGCTGGAGGTTGGCTTCAGCTTGTGATCTTTGTTTCCGGTGCCAAGAAAATATTGGACGTGGGTACCGGCTCGGGTTATTTCAGTGCTGTCATGGCGGAGGCCGTCCGCAAGTGCGGTGGTCGGGTTGTAAGCCTGGCAGCGGAACAGGGGGCAGCCTTTCGGGCCAAGAGCCGCTGGGAAGCCCTGATGCTGCACGATATCATTGAACAGCAAGTGGGCGACCCCGAGAAACTTCTGCAGGAACAGCTGCCGGATTCCTTTGATCTTATTGTGCACAATTTCAAGTGTTCGGTGCATCCTTCTGTCATGTCCTGCTTGCGTGTGCTGCGGGTGGGAGGGCTGTATGCCGGAGTCTATGTTCTCAAGGAGTCGGAGGGCACGACAGACTACGGGCGGCTGCAGCCGCAGGGGCACGCGGCCATGGAAGCCATCGCTTCCCGCGAGGAGCTAGAAAGTCTGCTGCTCCCCTTGGGTCACGGACTGATCGTGGCGAGAAAGCCAGAACCCCCCGGCGGAGTAATTTCCCAGGAATACCTGGACTGATTTATGGATCGACTGCTTGGGCAGAGGCCTGCTCTATCGATAAAAGCCGCAGGACGCGGCAGGAACCGCCGCACGGACAATCGTACCATGTACGATGCCGTGAACGGCGGTTCCGTATTCTGTGCTCCATGGGAGCGCGGGATCACGGCCGGCTGAAGTTTTCGGCCAAGGTATTGATAAGAACTTCCCGTGTGACAGTGCCGGGTGAATGCGTCACATTCTTGGTCGGCAGCGTCTTTTCCACATAGCTGTCGAGCTCGTCCTGGGAGAGCTGTACACGCCTGGGGAACAGGGAAGCAAGGGTATCGCCGAGGCTCTTGGTGGAGCGGTGATCCAAGTGTCTTAGAATCGCTGCCACTCTGTCTGGATTGACCGATTCTGCATGGCGCAGAAATCCGGGCAGAAGCAGGCCATTGGCCTGACCGTGGGGGATGTCGTGATAGAACGTCAGCGGGTAGCCCAGGGAATGGACATAGGCGGTACCTGTGTGGGATATGGTCATGCCGCCCAGCGCCGATGCTACCAATAGACGGTCTCGAACGGCTGTATCCAGAGCGCCTTCGCCTATTTGCAGCGCCGGAAGGCAGGTCCCCCACAGTGCCATGCCCCGCTCGGCAAGCATATCGCTGGCATCATTGGCCCGTGCCGACAGATACCCTTCCACCAGATGTGATAACGCGTCGACCGCCGTGTCGACACTCACCTGAAAGGGAAGGGACTGGCAATAGCGGGGATCGAGAAACGCCAGCTTGGGGAAGAGGTCGGGACCTCCAAAACCTTTTTTTGTTTCCTGGTCGGTTATGGTCAGTACCGAATAGGGGGTCACTTCACTGCCTGTACCTGCCGTGGTCGGCACCGCGGCTATGGGCAGCGGAGTGTTGGCAAAGTGTCCATCGTACAACTGCTGCGGCGGTATGTCGTTGACGGCCAGGACTGCAATGGCTTTGGCAGCGTCAAGGGGTGAGCCTCCGCCAATGGCGGCAATGAAATCCGGCTCGAAACGGCGGGCTGCATCTCCTCCCTGGGCCACATTTTCCAGGGATGGATTGGGTTCGACTTGGTCAAACAGTTCGTAGCGGATACCGAGGTTTTCGAGCGCACTGGTCAAATCTTGGAAGGCACCGGACGCCTTGGCGGAAGAGGCTCCGGTTACGATCAAGCAACGGGTTCCCATTTCACCCAGTCGGCTCTGCTCGTCTTGGATGATGTTCTGACCGTGCAGTACGCGTGTGGGCATGAAAAACGAAAAACTGCTCTGCAGCTGCATGGAATGCACTCCTCTCACATTGATCCACAGTCTTAGTATACCAGTTTGGCGGCGGTGGTTCCAGTGCAGCAGGGAATGGGGAGGTGTTCTGCTTGACTTTTGCAGAAAGATTGTCTACCATATAGTTAGTTACCTAACTAACATAAAGGGGAGATGCACCCTTGGACGGGAAGAGGGGACGTATCGGCTATCTGTTTGTACAGGTGGTTAAAGTGCACATGGAAAGGGCTCGGACGCTGTTTGCCAGTCTGGGTTTGAGCCGGGGCCAGCCGCCGGTTCTTCTGGTGCTTGGGGAGAAGGACGGGCAGACGCAGAGCGCTCTGTGTGAGAAACTCAATATCCGGGCGGCATCATTGTCGACCATACTGCAGCGCATGGAGCAGCGCGATCTGGTGCGGCGTCAGTCGCACCAGAATGATCACCGCGCAGTGGAAGTATATCTGACCGAAGAAGGGCGCATGCTGATGCATCAGGCCCGCGAAGCCCTGGAAGACTTGGAGGACGAGATGCTGTACGCCTTCAGCGACGAAGACAAGGAGCTCTTGTATCAAATGCTGCAGCGAATGAAGGCCAACTTGTCGCAGCCGGGCGGTTGTGTTCCCCGTGAGGATGGTGAAACATGCTGAAAATAATGCGTTTCCTCAGGCCCCATTGGAAAGCTGTCCTGCTGGCGCCGCTGTTGATGATTGCCGAAGTCATTGCGGACCTATACCAACCGACGCTTCTGGCCAGCATCGTGGACGTGGGTGTCGCAGCCGAGGACATTCCCTATATTCTCCGGACCGGCGCGGTGATGATCGGCGTGGCTCTCCTGGGTATGGCGGGAGGCGTTGGCTGCACGGTGGCTGCGAGCATGGCAAGCCAGCACTTCGGCGCTGACTTGCGCGCTGCCTTGTTTGAGAAGGTGCAGTCGTTTTCCTTTGCCAATCTTGATCAATACAAGACATCATCGTTGATTACTCGCGTGACCAATGATGTTACCCAGGTGCAGAATTTGGTGCTCATGGGCCTGCGGATGATGGTCCGAGCTCCGCTTTTGTCTCTGGGCGGGATTGTGATGGCCATTCGCATTAACCCGCAGCTGTCGATGATTTTTCTGGTTTCCATTCCGGTCTTGGCGGTTATCATGGCATTGCTGGTTAAGCGCGGCTTTCGCCTATTTACGCTGGTACAAGAGAAATTGGACAGGGTAAACAATGTGATGCGGGAAAATTTATCTGGCATTCGCTTGATTAAGGCCTTTGTCCGCAGTGATCATGAGCGAAAACGGTTTTCGGTGTCCAATGACGATCTGATGGATATGTCTGTGCAGGCTGGCCGGCTGATGGCTCTGGCCATGCCTTTGATTATGCTGATTATGAACTTGAGCATTGTGGGCATTCTTTATTTCGGCGGAGTTCAGGTTGACCGCGGAACGATGATGGTGGGCGAGATCATGGCCTTTGTCAACTACATGATTCATATATTGGGCTCTCTGATGATGGTGGCCTTTATGTTCATTATGATTTCCCGGGCGCAGGCCTCCGGTGAACGTATCCAGGAAGTGCTTGCCACAGAGGTGGATCTGCACGATGAACCTGAGGCCGAGGACATTCCCGTTGAAGAAGGCCGGGTGGAGTTTGAGAACGTGCACTTTAGTTATCCCCAGGCCAGTGGGGAACCGGTTCTGCAAGACATCTCCTTCACGGCCGAGCCGGGGGAAATGGTCGGAATCTTAGGCGGTACCGGTTCGGGAAAGAGCACCTTAGTCAGTCTGATGCTGCGGCTGTATGACCCCGATTCGGGACGGATATTGATGGATGGACGGGATATCCGGCATATTACCTTGGACGCTCTCCGGCGCAGTGTCAGCATTGTCTTGCAGGATGCCGTTCTTTTCTCGGGCACCATTGACGAAAATATCCGCTGGGGGCGGCCCGATGCCGGAACAGAGCAGGTAGTCGAGGCGGCGGACCATGCCCAGGCCGATCACTTCATACAATCGTTTCCCCACGGATACGATTCTGTCTTAGGACAGCGCGCGGTTAATCTGTCCGGCGGCCAGAAGCAGCGCGTCTCCATCGCGCGGGGCTTGATCAAAGACGCGCCTGTCTTGATCCTTGATGACAGTACCAGCGCAGTGGATTTGGGGACTGAATCGCGAATACAAGAAGCCCTGCGAAGGCGAGAGCCCCAAGCGACTACGTTTGTGATTGCCCAGCGCATCACGTCAGTTATGGACGCCGATACTATCCTGGTGTTGGACGAAGGCCGGATCGCAGCCAGCGGCACCCACGACCGGCTCTTGGCCGAAAGCAGCATATACCAGGATATCTATCGCTCACAAATGGGAGAGGAGGCGGTGTAGATGTCTGCACAAAATCGAAGTGACACGGAACGCAGGCGCAGAAGGCCAGGCGGAGGCCCCCATGGCGGACTGATGATGCCCATTGAAAAACCCAAGCGCGGCAGGCAGACTGTGGGCCGGCTCTGGGGATATCTTCGCAGGGAAAAGTGGCTGATGGCGGTTGTGTTTATGCTGGTGCTGGTCAGTGCGGGCGCGATGCTGTCGGGACCGTACCTGATCGGTGTCGGCATTGACCGCTTCATTATACCAGGGGATATGCCGGGACTGCTGATGCTTGCCATGGCCATGATCGGACTCTACCTTCTCGGTGCCGGCGGTATGTGGCTTCAAAATCACATTATGGTGGGTATGGCACAGCGTACGGTTCGGGATATCCGCAAGGATCTCTTTGACACCATCCAAGATTTGCCTGTCCGTTTTTTCGATACCCACACCCATGGCGATACCATGTCCCGCCTGTCCAATGACGTCGAGCATGTGGCCAATGTTCTCAACAACAGTGTGACCCAGGCCTTTAATAGTTTTATCACCATTTTCGGGACCATTACGATGATGCTCATCCTAAGCCCCGTGCTGACTGTGATGACTTTGGTGACGGTTCCGATCATGGCGGTGATCACCAAACTGGTGGCTGTGCGCACCCGCCATTATTTCGGCGAACAGCAAAAGCACCTAGGTGAGTTAAATGGGCTGGTTGAAGAGACAATTTCCGGGCAAAGGGTCGTCAAGGTTTTTCAGCAGGAAGATGCGATGATTGAGAAGTTTTCGGAGCACAACGATGATCTGCGCGATAGCGGCGTCAAGGCGCAGATCTTCGCCGGCGTGGTAGGGCCGACCATGAATGTGATCAATAACCTTAATTTTGCTATCGTGGCAGCTGCCGGTGGCTATTTAGCCATTCAGGATCTGATCACGGTGGGCATCATTGCCAGCTTCATCACCTATTCGCGCCAGTTGGCCCGGCCGTTGAACCAGCTGGCCAGTCAATTTAACATGGTGCAGTCGGCTGTGGCCGGAGCTGAACGTTGTTTCGAACTGATGGATGAAGAGAAGGAGCCAAAGGACGATGACCAGGCGGTGGAACTGGATGATGTCCAGGGAGAGGTCCGCCTTGTAAATGTAGATTTTGCCTATGAGCCTGATGTTCCCGTGCTGAAGAACGTCAGCTTGGACGTGGAACCGGGAGAGACCATAGCACTGGTTGGGCCAACCGGCGCCGGTAAGACAACAATCATCAATCTCCTTACCCGCTTCTATGATATCCAATCCGGTTCCATAACCATCGACGGCTGGGATATTCGCAGCATCCGCCGGCATAGCCTTCGGCACGCCTTGGGCATTGTTCTGCAGGACACCTATCTTTTCTCTGATTCTGTGCGCGAAAACATCCGTTACGGGCGTTTAGACGCATCGGACGAAGAGGTGGAAAGGGCTGCCGAAATGGCCTTTGCCGACACCTTTATACGAAGGCTGCCCCACGGATACGACACGGTTTTGGCCGATGATGCCGGCGATCTGAGTCAAGGACAGCGTCAGCTGTTGAGCATCGCCCGTGCCATCCTGGCAGATCCGGCGATTCTGATCCTCGATGAAGCCACCAGCAGCGTGGATACACGTACCGAGGTCCACATTCAAAGAGCGATGGTTGAGTTGATGAAGGGCCGTACGTGCTTTGTTATTGCCCACCGATTAAGCACCATCCGGGATGCCGATCGCATCGTGGTGATCAACCACGGCGAGATCGTAGAGGAAGGATCACACCGGGAGCTGTTGGAAGCCGGGGGTTTCTACAGTGAACTGTACCAGTCGCAGTTTGAACGGGCTGCCTCATAATGCCCGTGGCTGTGCGGCGTGGGGCCTGCCCGTGGAACTGCCTAGCGGAGCTTTTTCGGGCTCGCATGCCGCCGGCGTTTGCCAGGATCTGATTCCCGGCCGCCGGTTTTTGGAACAATTCGATCTTGACGGTATAAATGGGTCATGGTAAACTGAACTATACAAACAATTGCAGAGGAAAAGTGATGCAGGAGAGGTCTCTGAGGATCCTGCTGCTGCAGAGAGCCGGTGGTGCTGAGAATCCGGTGCAGCAGACTTTAGGGCGTGGACTCCGAAGCTGCGCTGGGGAATCCTGCGGTGGAAGCCGCGGAAGTATACTGTGCCGGGTGGCCCCGTTACGGCCGAGAGTTGGGAAACCAGAGCACGCTTTGGCGTGCCGCGATGTTTCCAACATAGGTGGTACCGCGAATAGCATTTTCGTCCTGTGAGGGATGGGAATGCTTTTTTTGTACCCGCCGACGGCGCAAAAGTGACAGAGGAGGAGGTGTGACGGGCGTCTGAGATTCGGCGCCAGCCATGGTTTGAGGCCAGTGAGATCGGTCTAGCGCTAGAGCGTTCGGCATGGAAGGATGTGCGCCGTGCAGGACCGCGAAGGCATGCAACCCCTGCCGCTTCCGTGCTGCAGGGACGGTTGAGAATGAGACGGCAGAGACGAGTTAGAGACGAGAAGGGATCGAGCCCTCGATCCCAATAGCTGAGGAGGATCCCCCATGAAAACCCCAAGTCTACGTGTTGTGCTTTTACTGGCACTGGCTGCGGCCGTATTCG
>PUOC01000181.1 GCA_003551965.1 Clostridiales bacterium
AGGGTCTCACCGTCGTAGACATCAAACGAAACATCGTCTACTGCCTTCACGTCTCCGACATGTTTCTTCAAGAGCCCCTTCTTTATGGGAAAGAACTTTTGAAGCCCCTTAATCTGCAGCAATCTTTTATCCACGGGGCCCCTCACCTCCTGCAGTCTGGGCTTTCTCTGCTTCCGGCACATCCTCGGAGTAAAGATAGCAGCGTACCTGCTGATCCTCGGAAGTCTCAATAAACGGCGGCACTTCTCGATCACAAATGCCTCTCATAAACCGCGGGCACCGCAGATGAAATGTACAGCCGGAAACCTGGAGCAATGGATCCGGGACATCACCGGAAATAGTCTGCAGGCGGCCGGCTTGGCGGCCCCCTACCTTGCTGCCCACCTTTGGCACCGAAGCCAGAAGACCCTGGGTGTAAGGATGCTTTGGCTGCTCGAATATCATCTCCACCGGTGCTTCTTCCACAATGCGTCCTAGATACATCACAGCCACCCGGTGGGTCACAGCCGCCACAACACCGAGATTGTGGGTCACAACCATAATCGACATGTCCCGCTCTTCCTGAATGTCTTTCAACAAATTCAAAATCTGTGCTTGAATGGTCACGTCCAGTGCCGTCGTCGCTTCATCGGCAATCAACAACTTGGGATCGCACGATAGAGCCATGGCCACCATCACCCGCTGCCGCATGCCGCCGCTGAGTTCGAATGGGTATGTGGACAGCTGCCGCGAAGCATCGGGAAGGCCTACGGCCTGCAGCATTTCCACAGCCAACTCGGCCGCCCTCTCTTTGCTTGTCTTTTGATGCAAAATAATGGCTTCCATAATTTGGTTGCCGATGGTGTGCACAGGACTCAATGACGTCATCGGCTCCTGGAAAATCATGGCAATGTCTGCGCCCCGTATGTTGCGAATTACCTCGCCATCGGGATGAAGCTTGGTGATGTCAATCGGGTCCTGATCCTTACGGGCCAGCAGGATCTCCCCCTGGGTTACCTCACCGGGCTCCGGCACCAATCCCAACATGGCGCGGGCAGTCATGCTCTTTCCGCATCCCGATTCGCCCACAAGCCCTAGTGTCTCACGGCTGAAAAACGTTAGATCTACACCCTGCAGAGCCCGCACCGTTCCTTCCTTGAGAGGAAACTCCACGTGCAGATTCTTAATCTGCAGTATCTTGTTCTGTCCATGATGCACGACTAGGCCACCTCCCTTACTTTTTCACTGTCGAATACGGGTCCGCCGAATCCCGAAGCCCGTCACCCACGAAGTTGAAAGCCAATACGGCCACAACCACAAACAAACCTGGCAGCAAGAGCCACGGGGCCATGGAAACGGCATAGACATTCTGGGCCTGCTGCAGCAGCACACCCCAGCTAATAATCGGCGGCCGCAGTCCGATACCCAGAAAACTCAAGGATGTCTCGGCAATGATCATTTGCGGTATGGCCAAAGTCAAGGCAGCAATAATGTGGCTGGTGAACGATGGGACCAGGTGTTTGCGGATAATGCGAGCCTCCGTGGCACCTGAGAATTTGGCTGCCAACACAAAGTCTTCATCGCGAAGCGACAAGAAACGTCCCCGGACCACACGGGCTAAAGTGGTCCATCCAACAACCGACAGGATGACGGTAATGCCGAAATACACCTGCAGCGGCGTCCAAGCATCGGGAAGGGAAGCCGCCAACGCCATCCACAGAGGAATGGTGGGAAACGACGTCACTGTCTCAATTAACCGCTGAATGAGGTTATCCACCCATCCCCCAAAGAAACCAGAAAGGCCCCCAAAGAAGATCCCAAGCAGAAGACTTAAGAACACTCCCACCAAACCAACCGACAGCGATATTCGCGAACCGATCAGAACTCGCGAAAACACATCCCGTCCCAACCGATCGGTGCCTAGAAAGAACACTTCGCCCTCTTCATGGGTGACACCAAACAGCCGCAGGTCGGTTTCAAAGAGACCAAGTATCTTATAGGACGGACCTCCCCGCACAAAGAATTCTATGGGGTAGGAAATTTCGTCATTGATTTCATATACGCGTCGAAATGAACGGGGATCGATGTCGCTGTCCATCTGATAAACCCTTGGCCGCAGCGTGAAGCCTTCATCGTTGGTGACAAACCGCGGCCAGTTCATCGGTGCAAACGTGTATCCTGTTCGTTCATGGGGCGGGTATGGCGCCAAAAAGTCAGCGAAAACCGCCACGCCGTAGAACAGGATGATGACAACCAAACCAGCAACAGCCAAGCGGTGTTTGGTGAACTTCCACCACATCAACTGCAGTGGCGTCGCCACCTTTAACTGCTGTTCTTCCTCTAGCAGTTCTTCTCTTTCACGTCCTATATCTTCGTTCCATGGTCTTTCAGACAACGAACTCACTCCCTTCGATAAGACACCGCCTGTCAATCATAGCGAATTCTAGGATCAATCCATGCCAATAGGATGTCGGAAATCAGCACGCCAATCACCGTCATCGTCGCCAACAGTAGTGTAAAACTGCCCGCCAAGTACATGTCTTGACTCTGCAGGGCTCGCAGGAGCAGGGGTCCTGTCGTTGGAAGATTGAGAACAACACCGACAATCACGGAACCGGAAACCAACTGCGGCAGCACAAATCCAATGGAACTGATAAATGGGTTCAGGGCTATGCGTACTGGATATTTCAAAACCACTCTCCACATCCGAAGCCCCTTGGCTCGGGCCGTTTCCACATAGGGTTTGCGCAGCTCGTCGAGGAGATTCGCCCGCGTAATACGCAGCAGCGAGGCCGAGCTCGCAGTGCCCACGATAATCATGGGAATCCAAATGTGCTTCATCAGGTCAACGACTTTTCCGAGACTCCAGGGAGCCATTTGGTACTGCTCCGAGAACAGGCCCCCTACCGACAACCCTAGATAGCGATGGGCTAGGAACATAACGACCAGCGCCAATAGGAAGTTCGGCGTAGCCAACCCAAGGAAACCGAAGAAGGTGAATATATAGTCACCCACCGAGTACTGGCGCACGGCTGAGTATATTCCTGTAGGAAGCGCGATAACCCAAGAAAAAAGAAGTGAAGCCAAGGAGATCACCACCGTCATCGCCAGCCGCGACCCCATCACATCCCAGACGGGAGCCCGCCATTCAAAGGAATAGCCGAAATCCCAGCGGGTGATAATGTTGCGCATCCAGTTGATGTAGCGAACATAGACCGGCTGATCCAGTCCATAGATGCGTCGCAGGGCCTCGATTTCTTCCTGTCCCATTTCTCCGCCTTCCGCTGCCATGGACGCCATCAAGGTCGTCATGTAATCCCCCGGCGGTAGTTCGATGATGATAAATGATACCAGGGAAATGATGAATACAGTAGGTATCATGTAGATCAAACGCCGTATTACAAAAGCCCACATTCGACTTCCCTCCCTTTGACTCGCCAGATACGATTGACATCGAAACAAGGGGCCGGCCGCTCAGGGCCGGCCCCTTGCCGTACTCGTTACAGCTCTCTTCTACCGGTCGAAATAGAACGTATCCGCATTACCCAGAACGGCGTAGTCGCGTTCAAAGGTGAAAAGGAGCTCTTCAGGAATGTTACGCAGGTCGGCATTGAAGACCATGGGTACAGGACTCAAACCAACGGTACCGATAAACCAGATGTTTTCGGCCTGGGCTTCGACGATTTGAGCTAATGCA
>PUOC01000054.1 GCA_003551965.1 Clostridiales bacterium
AACTCAGTCGCCCATTGGAGCTCTCCTGCCTTCCGCCGACGACGAGGTTTGCGGGGTGGACGCCGCTTTCGAATTCTGATGCCCCGCCATACTCAATGATCACATTGTCCATGAAATTGCCGCTTCGGGAACTGCGGATTTGAATACCTTGCCAGTAACCCGGAGTTTTTTCAACCCCCGTGAACAGTACGGTTTCGGGAACTCGGGTCTCGAATTGCGACAATCCGCCGCCTACTTTGATGACACTGTCTTCAAGAAACCGGAAGCTGGAACTGTCTGTAAACTCGAATTCAGCCCCTGCATTGATGGTGATTTCACTGTTGTCAATGGAAAGATTTCCATTGACCCGATAGGGAACGTTCAGTGCCTGCCAGGTACGTTGATCGCTTGCGTCAATGACATTGCCTGAGCTGCTGTCTTCTGCGAAAACAAAATCGCTGTCATTGCCAGCGTAATCGGATGCATCGTCTAGAAAATGGAGGGAATTGGCCCGCATAATGGCTGCGCCTGCAGCATTGGCCGTATATTGGTTGTTCGCTGAGTCGGGAAGCTCGGATTCTATGCGTATATGAAGTCCGAAACCGCCGCTTTGCCTGACTATGCTGTTGTTTAATTCCAGTCTGCCATCGGAACTACCGGTCCGCCCGCCGACGACTAGGTTGGCTTCGTCTACGCCTGATTCGAATGTGCTTCCGCCGCCGTATTCGATAATTACCCAATCCATGGTGTTCTGGGAGCTGCGATTGCGGATTTGGATGCCGTCCCACCATCCCCGCTGCTTTTCGGTGCCAGTGAACAGAATGCGATCTTCTTCTGTGCCGTTGGCCGCAATATGGCCGCCGGATTGGACTCGGAAGTTGGTGCCCTGCTGGAAGCGGATCACGGTGCCGGGTTCAATGGTGAGGCCGGCGGATATGTCAATGCTGCTTGTCACCCGGTAGATATTATCCGCTGTCAATACTGTGTTCTGGGTGATGTTCTGGGATATGTCCACGACGCCGAGGACAGAGACAGTGATCGCAGTGCTGTCCGTTACACCGGATGCTGTGAATGTACCCGTAAAGGTGTACTCACCGCTGCTGTTGGGATTAAAATTGTCAGGGACATCCCAAAATACGGTGACGGTTTCTGTGGACCCATCATTGAACATCACCAGGATTTGTTCGGGAAGGAGCGACATTATTTCGCCTTCGCCGGTACCCGTTTCGATCACTATGTTTCCTTCTCCAAGAAGTTCCGTGCTGGAGATTACCAGATCATCCTCGTCGACGGACACTGAACTGCCGCCGGCACCGCATCCGGCCAACCCCACTGTCAGTGCAACAAGCAGTACCAAAAACCTTCCATGTCGCTGTGACAACATAAGTATGCTGCCTCCTTTGGTTAGAGTGATTGGCTTATAAAAAGTAAGCCAGCAAGTTATAAATAGAGAGTATCACATAGATGTTGGCAATGCAAGGCCAATTGGTAAAATAAGCATTTGCAACGAAAAATAATGGCATTAGAATGACAATTACACTTGCACACCACCTTTCCCATAGCCTGCTAGAAGCGCTTTTCCGATGCCAGAGGATCGCTGCTGCTGACAGGCAGCCGGGGAAGCACCGTTGTGGCCGGGAACCAACAACCAGGGCCGATTCCAAAGACGGCCAAATGCCAGACTTGGTTGAGCAGCCGACGGGAAATGCCCCATGGGTTTGCAGCGGTAACGAGGTGAACCGCGTCGGCGCATCGCGGCCTTTGGCGGAAGAGCCGTGCCCCGCCTTGGATCTTAAGAGGAAATCCGGTTTGGGCGGGGAAGCGAGAAAGGAAGACCTTAGTATGCCGCGGTACTTTGTCAGTTGTCCTTACAAGCGCGGGAAATAAAGGGGGCGGTTTTTTTGGAATCAAAGCAATGGCAAGCCCATTGGATCTGCGATCCCCGTTTTGCAGAACTCGAGCCCATAAATGTGTTCAAAAAAGAGCTGGATCCGCCGGACCCAGCTCTGCAGGCAGCACACCCGAAGAACCAGCATATGTACGTACGCCGCAGCTTCCATCTTGACAGTGCAGCCAGGGAGGGCCTGCTGGATATAACGGCCGACGACTACTACAAACTGTATATCAACGGCCACTATGTGGGCCAAGGCCCTGCCCCGAGCTATCCCTTTCATTATGCGGTCAACCGTTATTCGGTCTCGGATTGGCTCCGGCCTGGAGAAAATGTAATTGCCGTGCATGTCTATTACCAGGGACTGATAAACCGTGTCTGGAACAGCGGCGATGGACGCCAAGGTTTGATAGCGGAGCTTTTCCTGGACGGTCAATGGTTTGTGGGAACAGATGCCCATTGGAAGTATTGGCCAGCCCAGGAGTATACGGGCGAGACGACAATTGGCTATGACACCCAGTTTCCGGAAAACATTGACAGTCGGCTGCATCCCCTGGGATGGCGGCGGCCGGGTTTTGATGATTCAGCTTGGCGGTGCCCGGAAGAAAAGCACAGCCATGATTACCAATTCTATTACCAGGCTACACCTCCCGTTCAGGTATACAGCCTTCGCCCTAGGAAAGTCCGGGCTGTTTCCTTGGGCCGCTATTTCGTGGACATGGGGCACGAAATCACGGGGAGTTTGCGGATGAAGGCCAAAGGGAAGCCCGGCCAGAAGGTAGAGAACCGGTGCGGCGAAGAGCTTGAGGAGGGCAGTGCCGCGTCCGTGCGCTATCGGATGCGGTGCGGCTGTACCTATCAAGAGCAGTGGACATTATCGGGAGAAGAGGACACCTTAGAGCATTTCGACTACAAAGCGTTCCGCTATGCCGAGATCATTGATCCGAATGGAGCCGTGGACATAGACAGTGTCCAGGCAGAGGTGCGGCACTATCCGTTCGACGAGGGGGCCGCCCATCTTCGCTCGTCCGATCCGAGGCTGGACGCCATCTGGGGCATCTGCAGCCGGGGCGTGCAATACGGCTGTCAAGAAGGGTTCTTAGATTGCCCGTCCCGTGAGAAAGGCCAATATCTAGGAGACCTGACGATTACAGCACAAGCCCAAGTGTATCTAACCGGAGACTTGCGGTTGTTTCGCAAAAGCATCGAAGACTTCGCCCGTACGGCCTTTGTATGCCCCGGGCTGCTGGCTGTGGCACCGGGCAGTTACATGCAGGAAGTGGCTGATTTTTCTCTGCAGTGGCCGCTGCAGCTGCTGTTGTACTACAAACACAGTGGTGATAAGGAGTTCCTCCGTGACATGCTGCCGGTGGTCGAGGGACTGGAGACATATTTCCGACGCTATGAGCGGGACGATGGCCTCCTAGAAAGGGTTTGGGACAAGTGGAACTTGGTGGATTGGCCGCAGAATCTGCGCGACAATTACGACTTCCCTCTGGAAAAACCCATTGGGCCCGGGGTTCATAATGTAATTAATGCTTTCTACTGCGGCATGCTGCAGGCCGCCCATCAAATCAGAGGCATATTGGGTTTGGATTCCGACCGCCGGTATGCCCGAGTGGAAGAGTCGTACCACCGCGCTTTCTACCGCAGTGAGCGGGGTGTTTTTGCAGATTCGGAAACAAGCAGCCATGCGTCTTTGCACAGCAATGCTCTGGCGCTGTATTTTGGTTTGGTTCCAGAGGACGCTGTAGGATCCGTTGTCAACTTGTTGGAGCAAAAGGGATTGGCCTGCGGAGTGTATATGTCGTTTTTTGTTCTCAAGGCACTGTCCAAGGCGGGACGCCGCGATCTGATGTACAGACTGCTGACCAACGACAGTGAACATTCCTGGAACAACATGCTTCGGGAAGGTGCAACCACCTGTTTCGAAGCCTGGGGCAAGGAACAAAAATGGAACACCAGCCTCTGTCACCCTTGGGCCAGTGCTCCCATTATTGTCATGATCGAAGACGTTCTCGGCCTTGAGCCCGCGGTTCCAGGATGGGGCGAGATCAAGATAGCGCCTCATGTGCCCCCGTCC
Source organism: Clostridiales bacterium (assembly GCA_003551965.1). Lineage (GTDB taxonomy): Bacteria > Bacillota > Limnochordia > Darwinibacteriales > B1SED10-159 > B1SED10-159. Next base: position 3,954 of record PUOC01000054.1, read on the forward strand.
CTCAACGATCTGCAGCTGCAAATCCCACTGCCAGCGGGGCGTGCCCATGTGACGGTGGACGCGGAACACGCAGTCTTACATGCCGTTCTGCACGGCCGCAGCTTCTCTGTGTCTGCTCCGAGAAGTCCGGCGGGCTGAGCTCCTCGTCTATGACGAACGCTTCCGGGAAGAGGGCAGGTACTTGGAAATTTCGCCAACCATCTCCTGTACGGGCATTGTCTGAATCCACACTGTTCCCGGGCCCGTGAGGGTGGTCAAAAAGATGCCTTCGCCGCCCAAAAACATATTGGTGAATCCTTTGACGGTTTCGATGCTCATGTCCACCGTTTCTTCGAAGGCGCCCACGGAGCCCGTGGCCACACGGATTTTTTCGCCGGCAGCCAACTCTCGTTCGACACATTCGCCGTCCATTTCAATGAATACCTGGCCGCGGCCCTTGAATTTCTGCATAATAAAGCCTTCGCCGCCAAAGAATCCCGTGCCCAGTTTTCTTTGAATGTGGATATCATAGTCCACGTTAGGTGTGGCGCAGAGAAAAGCACGCTGCTGGCAGATTAAGGATGTCTCGCCAATGTCAAACACCATAATCTGGCCGGGATAGGTGTGTCCGAAGGCGACTTTGCCTTCTTCGGCCGTCACATTGAAATCGACGGTAAACATCTGGCCTCCAGAAACAGTGCGTTTGATCGCTCCCATGAAGCCGCCTTTCATCTTTGTCTGCATTTCAATACCTTGATTCATCCACTGCATAGCTCCCGCCTGCGCATAGACCGATTCGCCGCGATTCATTGTCAGTTCCACCATGGGCATGACCGAGCCATGAACGACATAATCCATGAGGACACCTCCTAGGGATTTTTCAAAAAATACTCGACTTAGTGGGTTATTCAACCGTTTACTGCCGATATCCTGCAGAATAGAACAAGAAAATTCCGAATCCTGCCGGGCTGCGTTCAGAACGTATAGATGCAGCTTGCCTTGGAACACGTTCATGCAAAAGGCCTGCTTAGGAGCCTGTGATCCGATCTGGGGAGGACATTCCGGGCCAATGTATAAGTTTTACCATAATACCTTTTATAAGGAAGTGGTGACCGGATGCATTCGAGAGTACCTCGCAGGAGGTTTGGCAGCACAGGGCTCAGCGTATCAGAAGTCAGCTTTGGAGCCATGAATTTGCGCCGATTGGATACCATCGGCGAGGCCGAGGAAATTTTGGACTATGTTTTGGACCAAGGCATCAACCTGATTGATACGGCCCGGGCGTACAATGGTACCAACGGTTCGGGGCAGCAGGTGGAAAGCGAAGTGCTCGTAGGTAAGGCCATCGGGCGGCGAACCGATCTGGATGAACCGATTGTGGTTGTCACAAAGGGACACGGTTACACGTTGGACGAATTGGACAAGGACCTCTCCACCAGCCTGAACAAGCTCGGCATACAAGGCCGGGGAGACCTGCGGATTGGGAGCAGCGCTGTCCGTTTGGTGTATTTCTTCCACGGCATCAATGATGATCGCTGGCAGACCATCCGCGGCTCCGGTGTATTGGATAAAATCCAAGAACTGAAAGCCGATGGCGTCATCAGCCACATCGGCTTCTCCAGCCACTATGGTGACAAGGACGCCATTAAGGCGGCCGTGGACACCGGCATTTTTGAAGTTGTGGAGCTGCCCTACAACATCTTCAACCGCAGCCTGGGCGAGGATGGAGAGCTGGATCTGCTCCGGTACTGTTCTGAGGCCGGCCTTGGGATCATCAACATGAAAGCATTCGGCGGCAACGGAATGGTACCCATATTCGACAGTCTGCAGAGCTATGTCAACATCGATCACCAGACGATGCTCAATTTCTGCCTGACCAATCCCCATATAGCCACCGTTGACGCCGGAGCTCAATATGTCAGCGAATTTTCTGCTGATATCGAAACCGCTGTCGGCGAGCGGTTTGGGCCTGAAGAAATGGCTGCTTTGACCAAAGAAGCTGACAAGATTTCCGACGATCTCAAAGACATCTGCCGGGAATGCCTGCACTGTCTGGAAAAGTTCAGCTGCAGAGAAGGCATTGACTTCCCGCGCATCTTAGCCCTCTACTCCCGGCATATGATCGGCCGCAAGGTCGGTAAGGACACAGGGGAGTTGGCGGCAGAATACCGGCAGCTGGCCGTCGACGCCGAGGCATGTACAGAATGCAGGGAATGCATTCCCTGGTGTGAGTACGATCTAGATATTCCCAACATGCTTAAGGAAGCACACCGGGTATTTGCGGGATAGACGGGGATCTTCTGCCTGGCCAGCGATGGAAATACCCGGTGGTTCCGGCGGCTGTCCGCCGCCTAACGCGGGGGTGGCCGGGCAGCGGGGCTTGTTGCTGGGGCATGAGGGCGGTTCCGCCCGCCTTAGGATTCCAAGGGCAGGCGGTCCGGCCGTGCTCCGTAGCAGCCCAAGACTTGCAGGTCTTGGGTCAAGGTTCCCATGGCATCGAGGGCCTCTCGGACATGGGTGTCATCGAGGCTGCCCGCCAAGTCGATGTAAAAGTACCACTCCCATGGGCGTCCTTGGATGGGCCTGGACTGCAGGCCCAAGAGGTTGATGCCCCGCTCAGCAAAGACGCCAAGGCTGGTGTACAAGGAGCCTACCCTGTGGGGAAGGGAGTAGACAAGGCTGAGCTTATCGGCGCTGTTGTCGTACTCGAGCTGGCGGCCAATGATGATGAAGCGAGTAAAGTTCTGCGCTTCGTCGTGGATGTTGTCATTGAGCACCTGCAACCCATAGATATCCCGGCAGCGGAGACTGGCAATGGCGGCCTTGGCGGGGTCGTTCTGCTCGGACACATAGCGGGCGCTGATTGCTGTGTTGTGGTATGGGATCAACTGCCACCGGGTGTCATAGGAGCGCAGAAAACGGCGGCTCTGCTTAAAACCCTGCGGGTGGGAATAGACTTCTTCAATGCTTTCCAATGATGAACCAGGCACACCCAATAGATGGTGAGCCACCTGCAGATAGGTCTCCCCTACGATGTAGAGGTTGTAGCTCTGCAGACAGTCGTAGACTTCAAAGATCATGCCCGTATTGGAGTTTTCGATGGGGAGGATTCCGTAATCGATGTGGCAGTCATGGAGGCGCTGGAACACTTCTTCAAAATAGCGGAAGTTTTTCGTCTCGCTGGCGTTTGGAAAATACCGATGGAGCGCTTCCTCGCTGAACGAGCCGGGAATGCCCTGGTAGCCTATGACTGCATTCATTGGTATCGTCTCCCTTCGCTGGCGGAATGAAGTGAAAGCTGCCCGCCGGGCGGCCCTGGGCCCCGGGCAAGGGTCGGGCGTGCGCAGTACTTCCTTCTCGCCGTCTGGATATCTCCTATATTATAAAAACAATGATCCGGATGTCAATGATATTGCCGGTTCCCGCCCCGGGATTTCTGCGATTCTCGGCATCAGACACAGGTTTGACGGCCGTTTTTCCCAAAAAACATTGACAACAGCGGCAGGAGCCTATAGAATATAGCCAAACTTACAGAGGTTGTGATGGGAATGACCACAGACCATACTGAAATAAAAAGGCGGATCCGCCAATACTTTACCTTTTGCAGCTGGGGCTATTATTATGGCGCTGGCTATTTCGCATACCAGAAATTAAAAAGGTCAAGGGGCCTGGTGCCCATACCAAAAGGATCCGTATAACAGGACACGTTCACCATAGATAGCCGGTGCTGCATGGAGACTTTTGGCCGAAGTCTCCTTTTTTGTTGGTCAGTTTCTGCTCAGTGCAATTACAAAGGAGGTCTTTGCATGGTTATTGTTATGAAGCCTAGTGCACCGCAAAAGGACATTGATGAACTGCAAAAGCGCATGGAAGACCGAGGCTTAACGGTCCACATTTCCCAGGGCGTCAACTACTGTCTCTTGGGTCTGGTCGGCGAGACCAATCAAATCGACACCAACCAGCTAGAAGCCCATGAACACGTGGATCGGGTTGTACGGGTACAGCATCCGTTCAAGTTGGCCAGTCGAATGTTCCACCCTCAACCGACGGTGGTGGATGTGGGCGGCGTAAAAGTGGGAGGGGGTCACACGGCCTTTATGGCCGGGCCCTGTGCAGTGGAAAATGAAGAACAGGTCATGGAAATTGCCCATGCCATTAAGGATCACGCCCAGATCCTGCGGGGCGGCACGTTCAAACCGCGCACATCGCCCTACAGTTTCCAGGGGCTAGAAGAAGAGGGTCTGCGTCTGCTGCGCAAGGCCGGTGATGCCACAGGCATGCCCATCGTTACGGAGGTCATGTCCCCCGAGGATGTCGACCTCGTGGCCGGGTACACCGATATGCTGCAGATAGGAGCCCGCAACATGCAGAACTTCCCTTTGCTGCGCCGCGTAGGCAGGGCGAAGACACCGGTTCTTCTCAAGCGGGGCATGTCCGCAACCATTGAAGATCTGCTGATGTCGGCCGAGTACATCATGTCGGAAGGCAATATCGACGTCATTCTATGCGAACGCGGTATTCGAACGTTTGAAACCTACACCCGCAATACCTTAGACATCAGTGCAGTCCCTTCGCTGCAGGAACTCACCCACCTACCCGTGATTGTCGATCCGAGCCATGCCTGCGGCAAGTGGACTTTGGTAGCGCCGCTGGCCAGGGCGGCAGTGGCTGCGGGCGTCGATGGATTAATCATCGAAGTGCATCACCAACCGGAAAAAGCTATGTCCGATGGAGCCCAATCCCTGAAACCCCATAAGTACAAGGCATTGGTTCAGGAACTGCGGCAGATCTCGGAGTTGATGAAAAGCTTTGTTGTGAGCTAGATCAAGCGCGTACAACAGGGGCTAGGGCTGTCAAGTGAGAAGCGGACGCAGAGTTTTGCCTCCGTGCAGTGCCGGGTTTGACCCTTGGTTGTACCAGGGATTATGCTGCCTCGGGATGGGATGAGACAAACGTTTCAAGACAGGAGAGGATGCATGTGTTGGAAAGCAGCCGTTCGGGCCCGCTGCGCGGCAGGATTCGGGTGCCGGGCGATAAATCCATATCACACCGATCGATTATGTTGAGCAGCATCGCCCAGGGGCGCAGTGAGGTCACCGGGTTTTTGGAAGGCGAGGACTGCCTGCGGACCATGGAATGCTTTCGCGCCATGGGCATCGACATAGAACGCCGAGGTGAACATGTCACCGTCCTCGGCCAAGGCCTGCACGGACTGCGGGAACCGGAGGACGTGATGGACGCCGGCAATTCCGGTACAACCATTCGTCTGCTCTCAGGCATTTTGGCGGGGCAGGGTTTTCTCTCCGTTGTTACCGGCGATGCGTCCCTGCGAAGGCGGCCCATGGACCGGATCGCTGATCCGCTGCGACGCATGGGCGCTGCCGTCGATGGGCGGGGCAGCGGCAATCTGGCGCCCTTGGTGATCCGGGGCGGTTCGCTGCAGGGCATAACCTATGATCTCCCAGTGCCCAGCGCTCAGGTGAAGTCCGCTGTTTTGCTGGCGGGGCTCTATGCGGAAGGGAATACTACTGTGCGCAGGGATTTCGGATCCAGGGACCACACAGAGAACATGCTCGCGGCCTTGGGGGCGGAGGTGAACCGCTGCCAGGATGCAGTGTCGGTGAAGGCAGAGGAGCTGTTTGGAGGCAGCATTCAGGTGCCCGGCGATATTTCCTCCGCCGCCTTTTTCCTGGCCGCTGCCGCTGCAGTGCCGGGCTCTGAGGTCACGGTCCAAAAGGTGGGCCTCAATCCCACCCGCACCGGTATTCTGGATGTACTGACACAGATGGGTGCTGCCGTGGATGTGGACAACGTGCATACCAGCGGCGGTGAACCCATGGGTGACGTGACGGTTAAGGGAGGCGCCCTGCAGGGCGCGTTGGTGTCTGGGGAGCTGATTCCCCGGCTGTTGGACGAAATTCCAGTGATCGCAGTACTAGGGGCCGTGGCCGAAGGGACGACCGTCATTGCCGACGCCGCCGAGCTGAAAGTGAAGGAATCCAATCGTATTTCCGCCATGGTGCAGGAGCTCCAGAAGCTCGGTGCGAAGATAACGGAGAAGACCGACGGCATGGAAATTGAAGGGCCGGCTGATCTGAGCGGGGCAGTGGTATCCAGCCACGGCGATCACCGCATTGCCATGAGTCTGGCTGTGGCCGGGCTGTTCTGTGATCAGCCGGTGCGGATTGAGGACAGCCGCTGTATTAACACATCGTTCCCCGGCTTTCATCAAATGCTGGCGCGACTGACCGAAAATCGGCGCTGAGCGGCTGTCTAACCTGTGCAGATGCAGATCGGCGGCCGGAACGGGGCGGAATGATACGTCGAAGGAGGTGAACAGCCCATGGCAGACATTGATGTAAAAACCACAGACAGGCAGTATCGCATCCACGTCGAGGCCGGGATTCTGCGTTCGGCGCATGAGTACATTAACGCCTTGGCTGAAAACAAACCGACAGTTTTGATCACCGACGGCACCGTGGATCGGCTCTACGGCGATAGATTTCACGTGGAATCCCGCTGGGCGTTTGACCCGGGCGAGGAATCGAAGACACTGGCCACCGTGGAGCAGATTCTCGAATTCATGCTTGGCAGGGGCTTTGGGCGAGATGCGACGGTCATTGCCCTCGGCGGCGGCGTGGTCGGAGATGTGGCTGGTTTTGCGGCATCCATCTACATGCGGGGCGTTGCCTGCGTTCAAGTTCCCACTACCCTTTTGGCCCAAGTGGACAGCAGTGTCGGCGGAAAGACCGGAGTGAACACGGCCTATGGCAAAAACACCATTGGCAGTTTCTGGCCTCCTGCACAGGTTCTGATTGATCCCGACACGCTGCAGACCCTGTCGCAGCGGGATATAGGCAATGGCATGGGAGAGGTGATCAAGCATGGCATCATCTACGACTACGGCTTCTTTCAATATCTTGCCCGTCATTTCGAGGACCTGATGCATCTGGATACCGAGGTGGTAACCCGAGCTATCAGCCGCAGCTGCGAAATCAAGGCCCGGGTGGTCAGCGAAGATGAGAGGGAACAGGGCCTGCGGAAGATCCTGAATTTCGGGCACACGGTGGGTCATGCCCTCGAGAGCATCACCAACTATGAAGTATACACCCACGGCGAAGCGGTGATCTTGGGCATGCTGATCGAAAGCCGTCTGGCCTATCAGCTGAATCTTATAGAGGCCAGCTATTATGAGGAACTAAAGCGAGTGCTAGAACGCTTCGGTCTGCAGGTGCCGTGGGATCGCTATCCAGCGTCAGGGCTGATTGAACGTATGGGTTTTGACAAGAAAAACCGGGAAGGACGGATTTCTTTTATCCTGCCCACGGGGCGGGGGCAGGTGAAAGAGTTTTTGATGGAAAGGGAGCAGGTTATGGGTCTTTGGAAGGAGCTTGCCGTATGAGTACGGGCCGCTATGCGGTGATCGGAGATCCAATTGAGCATAGCTGGTCGCCGCTGATACACAATACGCTGTTTCGGGCCATGGGGGTTAGACGGTACTACGAGGCCGTGCATGTCACCGCGACAGAGCTGGAAGATGCCATGCCTTGGCTTACTCGGGATTATGACGGGTTCAATGTGACCATTCCCCACAAAGAAGCGGTGATGGCCCACCTTGATGCCGTTCATCCTAAGGCAGAAGCGCTTGGTGCAGTAAATACGGTCAAAAATACGGGTGGGTTGCTCCAGGGCTACAATACCGACGGCTATGGATTTCGCATGGGCCTGGGGCATGCGGCGGACCAACTGCAGGGGCAGGAAGTGCTGGTGCTGGGTGCCGGCGGTTCGGCGCGGGTAGTGGCCCGGGAAATTATCGAGTGCGGCGGGCGGGTCACGCTGGCCAACCGCAACATCGACCGGGCCAGGCGTCTGACGGCAGAATTGACGGCCGATGTCAAGATCAGAGGGATCGATGACGTCACCGGGCGGCGCTATTTCGCACTGGTGAATACTACACCGGTGGGAATGAGTCCCCACACCGATGCCATGCCATTGACCAGAGAGCAGCTGCAGGGCGTGGCCGTCGTCTACGACCTCATCTACAACCCTTGGCGGACGCGCCTGCTGGCAGAAGCCCAAGACCTGGGAGCGCAGATCATCAACGGCTGGCCGATGCTGTTTTACCAGGCCATGGGATCACAGGAAATATGGCTGGGACGCTCCTTGGATGGGTCTCTTGTGCAGAGGGTCTACGAAGAGGTGACGAACGAGGTTGCAAAGCCGGAATAGGCATCGCTGGAAAGGGGAGTTGCCCGCGTGGAGTCCTTGGAGGAACTAAGAAGACAGATCGATCAGTGTGATAAAGAATTGGCAGATGCGTTCTGCAGGCGCATGGCTGTGGTCGAGAAAGTGGCAGCCTGCAAAAGGGGCGGCGGACTGCCTGTATTTGACCCTGTACGGGAAGAAACCGTGCTTGAAGCAGTCGGCACGAAATACGACAGTGAGTACCGCAGCGAACTTCAGGACTTCTTTGCGTCGATCATGCGCATCAGCCGCGGATACCAGTCCAGGCAGCTGTTTCCTTATCATATTGTTCTCATTGGATTTATGGGCACCGGGAAGACCAGTGTAGGGAAGATGCTAAGCGACTGGCTGCATCGTCCTTTTGTGGATTTGGACGAGATGATCGAAACGGAAGAGGGCCGCTCCATCGGGGATATTTTTGCAGCCGACGGCGAAGACGAATTCCGCCGCTTGGAGCACGAGGCGATCCGCCGCCACACCGGCGGCCGCTACGCTGTGCTGTCATGCGGAGGCGGTGCTGTGCTTCGGTTGGATAACGTCGAACTTCTGCAGGCCTCTGGACGATTGGTACTGTTGGAAGCCACTCCCGACACCGTAAAAGAGCGCGTCCATGGCGGTGAGGAACGACCGGTTTTACACGGTGGCAATGATGTGGAAGACATACGGAGGCTTATGGAGATGAGAAAAAGGGCGTACCACAATGCCGCGGATACAGCCGTGCAAACCGATGATCGTTCCGTGGAGGAAGTGGCCGAAGAAATTGTAGATCGGCTGCTGGAGATGGGCAGTGCAGCGGAGTCCAGTAAGGAACAAAGCACATGAAAAAACTCTGCAGCACGGCAGTTGTCGTAGGTGTGGGACTCATTGGCGGGTCATTGGCCATGGCTCTGAAAAAAGATGGCTTGGTGGACAGCATTGTCGGTGTGGATGTGGATTCGGACAGTCTCGATCGGGCATTGGCCATGGGGGCCATTGATCAAGGGTACGCATCTCTGCCTGAAGTACGGGGAACCTATGGGCTGTTGGTCTTGGCGGCCCCGGTGAGTGTTAATCGCAAGGTCCTGAGCACGTGCGCTTCTCTGCTTTCCCGGGAAACGATCGTTACCGATGTGGGAAGTACGAAAGCAGCCTTTGTGGCGGAAGCGGAGCAGTGGCTAGGCGGCAGCTGCTCCTTTGTGGGGGGGCATCCCATGGCGGGGTCTGAGGTGGCTGGGATCGACGGGGCGGACCCGTATTTGTTCGAAAACGCTGTCTATCTGCTGACTCCGACGTCGAATACCCAAAGCGAAGCTGTGCGGTTTATGGAGCGGCTGGTGGATGGAATTGGCGCCAAAGCGGTCTGCCTAAGCCCCGATGATCATGATGCCATGGTCGCCGCGGTCAGTCATGTGCCGCATATTGTGGCATCGTCCCTGGCCAATACCGCCGGCCGTGTGGAAGAGCGGTATCCGAAATTGTTGGAATTGGCGGCCGGGGGATTCCGGGATACGACTCGCATTGCCGGCAGTAACCCCCCGCTCTGGAGGGATATCTGCTTCAGCAACCGCGACAAAATCCTTGATATTCTAGGAGACTTTCAAGAGGTTCTCTCCGATTATATTGCCAAGCTGCAAGAAGGGGATGCCTGTGGTTTCGTCCGCAGCATGGAACATGCCCGTGAAGTTCGATCACAGGTGCCCAAGCGCCTGAAGGGCTATTGGCCGTGGCTTGAAGAAGTGATAGTCACCATTCCCGACGAACCGGGCATGATCGGCACAGTGGCCGGTTGTTTGGGACGGCGGGGCGTCAACATCGATGATATTGAAATTCTTCATCTGCGGGAAGGTGAGGGCGGCACGCTGCGTCTGGGGTTTGCGCAGGAAGGTGCAGCTGCAGCGGCCATGGATGTCTTGCATGGCGAAGGTCTGACGTGCCGCCGTAAGCACGACAGCTGACAAGGCTGCCTGTGCCTGCCCGGCCGCTTGCCCATGGTCCTAGGCGGCATTTGACAAGCTTGCAGCCCATGGTATACTAGGGCTAATTACAGAACATCTGCGGACAGCGGCCCAGCTTCTGTCCGCTCTAAAGGAAGAGGGAATGGCATTGCCGATTGAACAGAGCGAAAGCCGTCTGCTGATACCGGAGAACTACGATCCGAAACTGCCTCTCCGTGAGACCGAAGTAGCCATAAAGAAGCTCAAGGATTTTTTCGAAAGAGCTTTGGCCGATGAACTTCATCTAACCCGCGTATCGGCGCCGCTGTTTGTGCAGCCGGAGTCGGGGCTGAATGACAATCTCAATGGCGTTGAGCGCCCAGTTGATTTCACCATATTGGCTGTTCCCGACGGCCAATGCGAAATCGTGCATTCGTTGGCCAAATGGAAGCGCCTGGCCCTGAAACGCTACGGCTTCTCCATTGGCGAAGGCCTCTATACGGACATGAATGCGATTCGCAGAGACGAGCAGCTGGACAATCTCCATTCACTGTATGTGGATCAATGGGACTGGGAAAAGACTCTGTCTAAAGAACAGCGCAGTCAAGTGGTACTGCACGAAACCGTGGAGGCGATCTATCGCTGCTTTCAAAAAACCGGCTATTACATTGAAGAACAGTATTCCTGTCTAGAGCCCAATCTGCCGGAAAGTCTTGCCTTCGTCACGGCCCAGCAGCTTGAGGATTGGTATCCGGATTTGGCGCCGAATGAGCGGGAGGACGCCATAGCGCGGGAAAAGAAAGCCGTATTTGTCAGCAAAATCGGCGGAAGGCTCCGTTCGGGCCAGCGCCACGACGGCCGGGCGCCGGACTACGACGACTGGAATCTTAACGGAGATCTGATATTCTGGTATCCTCCACTGGAGTGTGCCGTTGAAATGTCTTCCATGGGTATTCGCGTCGACGAACGCACCATGACAGTCCAGCTGCAGGAGTCAGGCTGTACGGATCGGGCACTGCTGCCGTTCCACAGCCAGGTGTTGGACGGCAGCCTTCCCAGCACGATCGGAGGCGGCATTGGGCAATCACGGCTGTGCATGTATTTCCTCGAAAAGGTGCACATCGGTGAAGTGCAAGCATCGGTGTGGCCGAAGGACATGGCCGAGCAGTGCGAGGCTTATGGGATTGCTCTTCTCTAGCGGATCGGGTTCATCGGGAAGCGTTGGTTTTGCATGCTGTGGTTGGCAACATGACTGAGGTATCAAAGATGGCAGCTGTCCGGGCAGCTGCCTCTTCTATTGCCGGGGCAGGTTTTTCTTGTGTGCTTATCCCCTGGCAGGATCAGAAAAACCGGCCTCAAAGGGCCGGTTGCGATCGAGAATGAGCAGAGTACAGCGAACCTTCCATCGGCATTTCCAGAGCGTCCCCAGGCTTCTTCCAGTATCCAACCTACTTTCGTAGGTTGACTCCTCTGCAGTGCTCTCGTCTGCCCGTTCACATCTCACTGCAGCATGGATTCTGCCTTGTGGTTTTGCACTTGGCAGGGCTCCATCCGGTGTTTGACCACCGGGTACTGCAAGCGATTGATGTGAATGCCAGCGATGAGCTACTGCAAAGCACCCTTCCCGATTGCCTCGGGAAGCGGCACTGGATAGAGCACCTGTGCCCTTGGAAATGCGTTTGTCAGCATTCCCTGTTCCTCTGCTCA
>PUOC01000119.1 GCA_003551965.1 Clostridiales bacterium
ATAGGACAGAGCCTGTCCTACCTCTTCCGCAAACTTCTCAAAGAGTTCCTCAACCCTGCGGTAATTGCCCCATAAAAACATACATGATCAACTCCCTATGGAAATCATCGTATCGTACCCTTGGCCAAACGGACCCATGGCCCGGCGGCGACGAACGCAGCTGAACTCCGTCCCAATCAAGAACGCCTTGCCCACGCTGCTGCGCACTCCGGCATGGGCCAGAGTGTATGTTCGCGGTAAAGGCAGGCCTGCCGAAGGTGTTGGCACTCTAGAATGCAGCTCCCACGAAAAAGGCACGGCGGCCGCTTGGTGCGTAAGGACCAACCACAGCGACAGCTGTTTCGCTGCAGATTGGATTAACACGATTATAGCATCTTTATTGTCCGGGAGCAAATCCTTAACAGCAGCGGCAGGTTTGCTGTCGGGGCCAACGCAGATTGGCGCGCCGGCCATTTTTTCCCTGCCATAGATTTGCTGGAAGGAAGCTGCCGCGCTTGGTCGAATAGACAATGTGGGGCAGGTGGAAATTTGTGGGATGGACCGCTATGAGGCGAAGCATGGGTAAGGCGAATGCGGCTGTCCCTTGCCCTTTGAGCGCATGGAGAAGGGGGCGAAGCAGTGACTGGATCAAGGTCTGGGGAATCGCATGGCGGGGATTTGCGCATTGTTTGGTTGGGACATTCGTGTTTTAAATTGGAATGCGGCGGCAACAGCATTGTCATTGATCCCTACCAGGATATGCCGGGGCTGCCGCCGCTGCGGACGACGGCCAACATGGTTCTATGCAGCCATGATCATCATGATCATAACTATATCGATGCCGTGGAGATCAAGCCGCCCGGGGGCCATTGGCCGTTCAGTATCCGAACCATGGATACCTACCATGATACCACCTTTGGAAGCCAGCGCGGGCACAACGTGGTGCACATTGTAGAGTGCAGCCAGGTGCGGGCAGCCCACTTCGGCGATCTGGGCCACCTTCTCAGCGACGACCAGGTTGAGTCCGTGAAGCCGCTGCATGCAGCTATGATACCCGTGGGCGGCTATTATACCATTGATGCGGCGGAGGCCAAAGCACTCTGCGATCTTCTGGAGCCGAGAGTTATCATACCGATGCACTTCAAAGTCGAGGAGTCTCAGCCCATCAACGATCTGGACCAGTTTTTGGAATTGGTGGCAGACCGTACGATTCGCGAGTATGACACCGCCACTGTGGAAGTTCCTGCCGATATAGAGCCGCATGTGGCCGTGCTGCGGCCAGAAAAGCTATGGTTATAGTTAACCCTGTATGATGCCGAACTCGATTTGACAAAGAAGGTGACCCCCATGTGTTCCGAGGATGTGCAGCCTGTCTTGGCTGCCTTTGCTTCTTCCGCGCCCTATCCCGTATTCTGCATTGACAGTAAGGGCCAGGTTGTGTTTGCCAATGCCAGCGGTGCTGTGTTCCTGCGCTGCTGGTCTTGTACTGTCAAGTCCATGGTTCCGCCCCATGTGCTGGAAACGGCCTTTGGCCCCCGCCAGGCCGACGAGGTGGAATGGAAGGCGGCATCGCGTCTTTATGCCTTTTCCCGGGTGCCTATTCCGGAGCATGGTGTCTGTTTCTTTCAAGGCCGGGATATCACCGACAGCCGCGAGAGACAGGAGGAATTGGAGCGGTTTTCCCATGTGATCGAAAAGAGCATCAACGTCGTGTTCATCGTCGACTATGGAGGACGGATCGAATACGTGAACAGGGTGTTTACCGAATTGACCGGATACTCAAAGCAAGAAGCGTTGGGCGAAGAGCCGCGGTTTCTGGCCTGCGGCGAAACCGGTCTTGAACAATACCGGCAGATGTGGCAGACGATAACATCGGGTCACACCTGGCGGGGCCTCGTCAAAAACCGCCGCAAAGACGGTGGGGTATATTGGGCAAAAAGTTTGGTTTCGCCGATCATGAATGGGGCTGGGAACATGACGCATTTCATGGCGGTTCAGGAGGACGTGACAGACAAGCTGCGTGCTGAACGGGAACTCCAGTTCTTCACAGACTATGACCGGGTCACCGGTGTCGTCAACCGCAGTCGTTTCAGCCAACTACTAGACCAATGCGTCCATGACCCAGGGGAGGGGCGCTGCGGTGCACTGCTGCTTGTGAATATTGACTCCTTCAAGCTTGTCAACGATTCCCTTGGGTATGATGAAGGAGATCGGATGCTAAAGAGCTTTGCGGACTTTCTGAAACGGCGGACATCGCAGACAGACCGGCTGCACCAGCGGAAGGGAACGATAGTCGGACACTTAGGAGCCGACGAGTTCGCTCTTTTCATCAGTGGCTGTGATGAACAAGAGGCCGTGAAGGCCGCTGAAAACCTCAGGGAGTCCGTGGAACAGCAGCGGTTCCTCGATGGAAAAATACGTGTTACCGTGAGTATTGGAATCGCACTGTTTCCAGAACACGGTGACTCTGCGATGGCTCTGATGGCGATGGCCAGTGCGGCTGTGGAACGGGTGAAGCTGCGGGGCGAAAACTCCTATATGCTGTTTCAGCACGGCGTCACGCGGCTTGAAAGGGCACCGGCGATTTTAGAGGAAAAACAGCAAATTCTTTGGGCACTAGAAGCGGATCGTTTCACCCCGTGGTTTCAGCCAATCCTGCATCTGGGGAGCCAAGAAATTCTGCACTACGAAGCACTGGCCAGGATGGTCACGGAGAACGGTCAGGTGGTTTCGCCCCATTCCTTTATTCCTACGGCCGAAAGTTCAGGCCTGATTGCGGACATTGACCGCGTTATCTGCGAAAAGGCGATCGAGACGCAGACCCAACTTTCGGCCCTCGGGGAAACGCTGACCTTCAGCGTCAATCTTTCCGGGCGCAATCTCGGCGATGCCGATATGCTGCGCAGCCTGCTGACGATGATTGAAGTCTATGAAGTGGATCCCCAGCGCTTGGTATTTGAGATCACCGAAACCGCCGCAGTCCAGAACATGGAAACTGCAATCTTTTTCGTCAAAGCCCTCAAAGACAGGGGCTGCAAAATATCCTTGGATGACTTCGGTGTCGGCTTTACGTCGTTTGTACATCTACTGGAGTTAGATGTCGATTTCGTCAAAATCGATGGTTCCTTCATACGCAATTTGGCGGTGAATCACCGCGACCGCGTCTTGGTCAAGACCATCGCGGATATGGCCAACAATCTTGGTATCCAGACAATTGCTGAGTTTGTCGATCACGAATCTTTGCTGCCGATCCTACGTGATTTGGGAGTGCAGTATGCTCAAGGGTACTGGGTTGGAAGACCTTCTGCAGAGCGGCCCCGCCGGCACATGGCAGTGGAATGCTGATATGATATCGCAGGGAATATGCAGCGTGGAACAGCCTTTGGACTGTTCCACGTTCCTTTATCCCGGCATCCGTTGCCGCGGCGCTCTCTCCCAAGCAGTGGCGGAACCTCCGGCGAGTGCTTGGGTGCGATCCGATTTGCTCTCGATCTGCACCGTGGACCCCGTATGCTCTTTAACCCGTTCAGCGAACGGGGTCATCGGTACCGAAATGGGCCTGGCCCTCTCCTTGTCCGTCAAGATTGGTGCGGGCCAATCAAGACCACGACGACATCATTGACGTTGGTGCTGCTTGTGAACTCCAGAGAGTCTTCCAAGGCATCGAAGAAAGCCTCTGCTTCGTGTTTG
>PUOC01000022.1 GCA_003551965.1 Clostridiales bacterium
ACGCCGGTGAGCACGGGGTTAAGGTCCTCCTGGAGACCCACGATATCCTCAGCAAAGGACAGCATGTTCGGAGGGTTTTCGACCACAATGTGCTCAACAACGCGGGTGTGCTGTGGGATGTGAAGCATTCCCTGGTTCACGGAGAAACGCTGGACGAAACCATGGAATTTCTCCGCGGGCGCATTGAACATATCCATGTAAAGGATTGGATCGAATTACCCGAGCCCCGCGGTGAACACTTGATCCTGCAGGGAGCGGGTCAAATGCCGACGCTGGATGTTGTCGACAAACTGGCTGCCATCGGCTATAAAGGCTATCTGTCGTTGGAATGGGAAAAGCTGTGGCATCCCGAAATTGAAGATTCGACAGTGGCGGTGTACCAGTATGCGTGGTACATGCACCGCCTTCTGCAGCAAGCCGGCCTTCGCTGATGGATGACAGAAAAAATTCGGGAGGAACGATAATGCAGCCAGTATCTTTTGCCGTTGTTGGTGTCCGAAACTTTGCTTGGCAGCATATCCGCCGCATCCGCGAGCTGGAGAAGACAGGCGAAGCACGGTTGGCAGCTGTTGTGATTGCCGACCGGGAGAAGAACAGAGAAATAGAACAGGTCCTTCGGTCCGAGGGACTGACCATTTTTGAAAGTTTTCGGCAGTTGCTGGAGGAAGGCAGAGGTCTGGTGGACATCATCACCTTGCCCACCTCCATTCCCAGCCATTATCCGCTGGCGGCCCAGGCCATGCGGGCGGGTTTTAATGTAGTTATGGAGAAGCCGCCCGTTCCCACGGTGCAGCAGGCGGACAACCTGCGCCGCATTGAAAAGGAAACGGGCCAGTTCTGCTCCGTGGGGTTTCAGTTTATCCATGCCCGTTCCATCAGGCGTCTGAAGGAAGTGATCCTAGACGGCACCTTAGGTTCCATCACAGGCATGGCCTGCAAGGGCTACTGGTCGCGGGATGTGGCCTACTACAACAGAAATCCGTGGGCCGGCCAAAACATTCTTGCAGGGCAGCTGGTTCTGGACGGTCCCATGCACAATGCACTGGCGCATTTTCTCAACAACATGCTTTTCCTAAGCGGCCAAGACATGGACAGCAGCGCATCCTTGGCGTCGGTGCGGGCGGAACTGTACCGCAGCCGCGGCTTCATCACAGGCGACGACACGTCCTGTCTGGAGGCCGTTACCGACAACGGCATTGCCATTCATTTCTATGTCACCCATTCTCCCAAGAACGACCAGGAACCCTATATGGAGATCCAGGGAAGCCGAGGGACGGCCGTATGGCATTTCAACGAACACGTAGTCGTAGAGGCCGGCGGCGAAACCATGGAGTTTGACAACGAGGGCATCGATCCCTGGGTGGAAGTGATGCGTACCGCGGCCAGGGTCCATTGCGGCGATTTAGACAAGCCCTACTGCACCCTGGAGAACACCCGCAGTTTTGTTGCGGCCATCAACGGGGCCTACCAGTCGGCGAGGCAGATCCTGCCCATTCCCGATGAGTATGTACGGGAGCGGGGACAGGGTGATGCAGCTGCAGTGGAAGTGAAGGATATCGATGAGCAGATGGACGAGGCCTTTGCCAAGCGGAAGCTTCTGTCGGACATAGGTGTTCCTTGGGCTGTTGGCAGCCGCGTCTTTAACCTGGAGGGGTATGATACCTTTGATCCCTTCGCTCCATGGGAGGCGGATCGGCTGTGAGTTTTTCCTATCGTTCCTTAACCGAGCTGAGAGAGGACATGCGAGCCCTGGGTACTGACGTTCCCGTAGAAGAAGACGTGAGCATCTTGGGGCGTTCCCTGGCTGTCAACCGGGGAGAAGTGCAAAACCGGCTGGGAACGCATCCCATGGAAGGGTGCGACGGGGAACTGGACGGTGCTCCCGGAACCCTGACCTGGCGGCGCTATCGCCGATTTGCCGCCGGCGGCGCAGGCCTCATCTGGTTTGAAGCAGTGGCTGTGCGGCGCCAAGGACTTTCCAACCAACGGCAGCTGCGGATTACCAGGGATAATCTGGATGCCTTTAGGGCACTGGTGGATGAGATCAGGGACACCGCCCAAAACACGTGGGGCGGAAATCCCTATTTGGTGTTTCAACTGACGCATTCCGGACGCTTTGGCCTGGAAAAGACAATCGCTGTCCACCATCCTCTGCTGGATGCAAAGGCCAATCTGCCGGCGGACTACCCGGTCATTGACGACAAGGAACTGGCTTCGCTGGTGGAAGACTATCGCGAGGCAGCGGTGTTGGCTGCCGAAGCTGGATTTGACGCCGTGGACATTAAGGGGTGTCACCGTTATCTGCTGTCAGAGCTGTTGGGGGCCCGGGAAAGGGAAGGGCTCTATGGCGGTTCCTATGCCAACCGAACTCGGATGTTCCGGGATATCTTCGACGCCGTGAAGGCGTCGGCCGATGTGGATCTAGCGGTCCGGTTCAACAGTTACGATGCCCTGCCGTCGGCCATTGGCTGGGGGTGCGGCAGTGACGGGGAACCGGATCTGGCCGAACCGCGCCGCTTCGTCAGAGAACTGGAGTCTTTGGGAGTCGGGCTTTTCAACGTCACGGCCAGTTCGCCCTATACAGGGCCGCACATCAGCCGACCCTATGACAAACCGGGACGGTTTGGATACGCGCCGCCCGAACACCAGCTGTTGGGCGTGGAACGGCTGCTGCACCTGGCCAAAGCGATCAAGGAAGAAGTGCCCAACAGTGTGGTCATGGGTACGGGTTACAGTTGGCTGCGCCACTTGGCCGCGCCCATTGCTGCCGGGGTTGTCGCACAAGGCTGGGCAGACATCATTGGATTTGGGCGCGGTGCCTTTGCCTATCCTGACTTTGCCCGAGATATTCTGGAAGAGGGAGAGATGAAGCGCTCCAAGGCCTGTATAACCTGTACAAAATGTGCTGAGCTCAAAGCCAGCCGGGCGCTGTCGGGATGCGTGGTGCGAGACAGTGAAGTCTATGTAGAGCCTTACCGGCAGCTGGGTTGATCAGACGGCAGCAATTCTTTTTAAGGAGTTGAATACGTGCGAATTTCCTTTGCAGGACACCAATTAAGAACCCATACCTTCAACACAGTTGTGGTCGGGTCGGGGGCCGCCGGGCTCAATGCAGCCTCTGCCCTGTACCATAACGGCCAGCGGAACGTGGCTGTTGTAACCGAAGGTTTGAAGCGGGGCACGTCGCGCAATACAGGTTCGGACAAGCAGACCTATTACAAGCTGACCACCTCCGGAGGCCAGGGTGACTCGGTCCAGGACATGGCTCGTTCCCTGTATGACGGAGGAGCCATGCACGGTGACATTGCCTTGGTGGAGGCGGCCATGTCTCTGCAGGGGTTCTACAATCTTGTCCGGATCGGTGTACCCTTTCCCCACAACCGTTATGGTGAATACGTCGGCTATAAGACGGATCACGATCCACGGCAGCGAGGGTCTTCCATTGGCCCCTTGACCAGCCGCTGCATGGTGGAGAAGCTGCA
Source organism: Clostridiales bacterium (assembly GCA_003551965.1). GTDB lineage: Bacteria > Bacillota > Limnochordia > Darwinibacteriales > B1SED10-159 > B1SED10-159. The sequence continues at coordinate 3,483 of PUOC01000022.1, forward strand.
GGCACAAGTAGAAGCAGCAGACATACCTGTGCTGGAAGGCCTGCAGGTGATTGCTGTCTTAACCGATAGGGCCAAGACCCGTTCCACGGGGCTCCTGGCTCTGGAACGGAACCACCAGGCTGCGGCAGAGGAGCGCTTTGTTCTCATCAGTGCCGAAAATATTGTCTATGCAGTGGGCGGCCC
>PUOC01000109.1 GCA_003551965.1 Clostridiales bacterium
CACATGCACCGACGGATACCAACCTGATGGAACTGCTGATCATGATTGACGCCATGAAGCGGGCTTCAGCCAAGGAAGTGGCCGCCGTCATACCCTATTACGGCTACGCTCGGCAGGACCGCAAGACACAGCCCCGGGATCCCATTGGGGCTAAGTTGGTTGCCAACATTCTTACGGCCGCAGGGGCGGACCGGATTGTCACCATGGATCTCCATGCAGGGCAGATCCAAGGGTTCTTCGATATCCCGGTGGACAATCTCAAGGCACTGCCTATTATTGCCGACTATCTGAGCGCCAAGAAATTCGATGACAAAATTGTAGTGTCGCCTGATGTGGGCGGTGTTGCCCGGGCTCGGGAGATGGCCGATCGACTGGATTGCCAGCTGGCAATTGTTGACAAACGACGCCCTCATCCCAATATGTCGGAAGTGATGAATATTATTGGCAATGTAGAAGGAAAGACTGCCATTATGGTCGACGACATGATTGATACCGGGGGAACTATCGTCAAAGCCGCTGACGCGCTGAAGCGCAACGGCGCAGCCGAGGTCTATGCCTGCTGCACCCATCCTGTCTTCTCAGATCCCGCCACCGAAATACTGCAGGACAGCTGTATCAAAGAAGTGGTGGTGACTGACAGCATATCTCTGCCCCCATCACGCCGCATGAACAAGCTGACGCGGCTTTCCGTGGCAGATCTGTTTGCCCAAGCTATCCAGCGGATTTTTGAGGAATTACCTGTCAGTCGCCTATTTGACTAAATCTGCCGGATGTTGGTATAATATGAAACAGTGTTATGGTGAGAAAGGAGGAAATTGGAATGGCAGATTATACACTGCAGGCTGAGCTGCGCTCAGAAAAGGGCAAGAATGCGGTCCGTCGGCTTCGTCAACAGAAAAAAGTTCCTGCTGTGGTATACGGACGCGGAACTCAAAACGTGACCCTGTCTGTGGAAGCCCCCGAACTGCAAAAAGCCTTAAAAGCTCCGACCAGTCTATTGACCTTGTCGGTAGACGGTGAAGAGCGCAAGGTCATTGTAAAGGAGCTGACGACCCATCCGGTGAAGGGATGGTATCAGCATGTGGACTTCTATGAAGTGGCCATGGATCGGGCTGTAGAAACCCAGGCATACCTGCAGATCGTGGGTGACGAAGAGCGGGCAAACGATGGCGGCATCCTGAACATGGTCCTGCACCAATTGGACATTTCCTGTCTTCCCGGCAGCATTCCAGAATATGTTGAAGTGGACGTATCTGGAGTGGTTATCGGCGACACAGTGCATGTCAGTGATCTCGCGCTTCCTGCGGGCGTCGATGTCTTGACCGACGAGGACGAAGTCGTCCTCACCGTCAGTGATCCGGAAGCGGAAGCATTTGTGGAAGAAGAGGAAGAAGAAGACGTCGAAGAAATGGAAGAACCAGCTGTCATCGGCGAAGAGGACGAAGAAGAAGAGGAAGAATAGCAGCTGTTTGGGAAGAATGCACAGTATCCGCTGTGCGTTCTTTCTCTGATGCAGGATGAGGAGGAAGCGGTGAAAGTCTTAGCAGGCTTGGGAAATCCGGGCAGTCGTTACGGGGGTAGTCGTCATAACGCGGGCTTTTGGGTTGTGGATTGCTTGGCGAAGCGCTGGAACATATCCTGTTCCCAGAAAAAATTCCACTCCCTGGTAGGAGAAACGAGAGCAGCTGGCGAAAAAGTCCTTCTAGTGAAACCGCAGACTTTCATGAACCGCAGCGGCCAAGGAGTGGCGGCTGCGGCCGAATATTTTGGGGTAGAAGGTGAAGACATTCTCGTGGTGGTCGACGATCTCGATCTGCCGCCGGGTGCTATCCGGTTGCGCCCGAAAGGAAGTGCTGGAGGCCACAATGGGATCAAGGACGTCATCCGCCACCTTGGCCACCAGGAATTTCCAAGGCTGCGCGTGGGTATCGGCAGTGCCCCGGAGAGAGTGGATCCGGCTGATTATGTCTTAACGCGACCGACCGATGACGAACGCAAGTTACTGGACGAAGCAGTGGAGAGGGCAGCGGATGCCGCAGAAACATGGATAGAATCCGGTATCCAGCGGGCCATGGCATTGTACAACCGAAAACTGCACAACGGGGCTTTGCCGGAGTAAAGCCTTATTTGGCATGGACAGAAAGGGGATCCGTGTGGCACTGCGCGGTCTAGTGGAGTTATTCCAACAATCGAAAGAATTCAAAAAAATATGTTCGCATCTGGAAGCAGGCAAAGAACAGCTCCTCCTGGGCCCTGTGGGTTCCCAAAAGGGGCTGTTAGCCGCGTCCTTAGGCTCGCCCGGACGGTCGATCTTGCTGGTCACGTATTCACAGGCACAGGCCCAGAAGCTCTACCACGATGTGGCACAGTTTGACCCGGATCGCCCTGTGTATCGCATGGACAGCCATGAATTACTGCCCCATGAAGAAGCGGGCACAGCCATTGATCTAAAGATTGGCCGCCTGCAAGCCCTCTACGGCCTTCGGGAGACCGGGGCGGTGGTGGTGGCAAACATCGATGCGCTGCTGGAAAAGGCCATGGATCCCGAGGAATTCTTCGCCCATGACATGGAGCTGGACCGAACGAGCCGCATGGATGTAAATGCATTGAGCCGGCGCTTGACGGTGCTGGGCTATGAGCGTGTTGAAATGGTCGAGGGACGCTGCCAGTTCAGTATCCGGGGCGGCATTGTGGACATTTTCCCGCCACTGGACCCCTACCCTACCCGCATTGAGCTTTTTGATGATGAAGTGGACTCCATGCGCAGTTTTGATTTGGAGAGCCAGCGGTCGCTGGAGAATATCGATCGGGTCCACATTACGGCGGCCGATGAGACCTTTGTTACACCCGAAGCCGCTGCCCGGGTGCGGGAGCCGATTCTGGAGGCCGCGGAGAAGCAGGCGCAGGCCCTAGAGCGTGTGGGCAGAAGAGCAGAAGCCCAGGACCTGCAGGACCGAACCCTGCGCCATATGGAGCTCTTGGAACAGGGCGGCACCTTTGATGGAATTAACCAGTACAAGCCCTTTCTTTACCCGGACTGTACGCTGTTGGACTATCTTCGTCCCGACACGCTGATTATCATCGACGAACCAAATCGGACAGCGGAGCAAGCCCGGGACAGCCTGCGGGACACGTCGGAGATGACGGCATCCCTGTTGGAGCAGGGGCGTGTGCTGCCGAGGGTCCGCCAGACTTGGTTGGAATGGGACGAGTTCTTCACACAGAGCAAGAAGTGCAGCCTCATCTATATGTCCATTCTGTCGAAGCGCATTCCTGGAATGGCCGAGGACATGGAAACTATTTCCCTGTCAGCCAAGGCAGCCGATCACTTTCACGGCAGCAGCGGCAATTTGGCAGAGCGCATGCGGCAATGGCGGCGATCGTATTACCGCATTCTCTGTGTCATGGCGACGAAGCAGAAAGGACAGCACCTAGCAGAGTTCCTGCGGGCCGAGGACATCCCTGCGGAATATACCGACGACGTCTCCAATCAGCTTAAGAGCGGCAACTGCGTCGTTACAGCCGGCGCCTTGGACAGCGGATTTGAAATGCCCCTGTTTAAAATCGTCATTTTGACTGACCTGGAAATATACGGGAAACAGAAACCAAAACCGAAGGTCAAGCTTCCAGAGGAAGGTATGCGCCTCAGCCAAAATGAGCTGCAGACGGGTGACTACGTGGTGCATGTCAACCATGGTATTGGTCAATATATGGGTGTTGAGACCCTAGAAGTGTCGGGTATTCACAAAGACTACTTGGTGGTCAAGTATTCGGGACAGGATAAGCTATACGTTCCCACCGATCAGATCCATCTGCTGCAGCGTTATATCGGTTTGGATGAAGGAAGCCCGAGGCTGTCGAAACTCGGCGGCAATGAATGGACGAGAGTGAAAAAGCGGGTCAAGGAATCGGTTCAGGAAATGGCCGCAGGACTGATCCGCCTTTATGCTGAACGGGAAGCCGTTGAGGGATACAGCTTTGGCTATGACAGTGATTGGCAGCGGGAATTTGAGAATGCCTTTCCCTATCAGGAAACCCCCGACCAGCTGCAGGCGGTTGAGGATGTTAAGCAGGATATGCGCAAGATACGGCCGATGGATCGGCTCCTGTGCGGCGACGTCGGCTACGGTAAGACAGAAGTGGCCATCCGCGGTGCCTTTAAAGCCGTAGAGGAAAGCAAGCAGGTGGCCGTTTTGGTTCCGACCACGATCTTAGCCCAACAGCATGAGCGCACCTTTTTAGAGCGTTTTGAGAAATACCCCATCAACATCCGTGTGATGAGCCGCTTTCAGTCGGCGGCGGAGACAAACAAAGTGCTAAGGGGACTAAAGGACGGCAGTGTGGACATCGTCATCGGCACGCACAGACTCCTGTCCAAGGACGTTGTCTTTCGCGACTTGGGGTTGGTTATTGTCGATGAAGAGCAGCGGTTTGGTGTTACCCAGAAAGAACGTCTCAAAGAACTCACCAAACACGTGGATGTGCTTACCATGACAGCTACGCCGATTCCGCGGACCCTGCACATGGCCATGGTGGGTGTTCGCGACATGAGCGTTATTGAAACACCGCCAGAAGGACGCTATCCGATTCGCACCTATGTTGTGGAATATGATCAGCAGACCATACGCCATGCGATTACCCGCGAGCTGGCCCGCCAGGGGCAGGTGTACTTCGTACACAATCGGGTCCAAACCATTGACAAGATCTTTCGGGATCTCAGCGATCTGGTTCCTGAGGCCAGGATCGCCGTGGCCCACGGACAGATGGACGAAGCAAGGCTGGAAAGAGTGATGCTGGACTTCTACCAAGGGAAATATGATGTGCTCTTGTGTACGACCATCATTGAGACGGGAATGGATATTCCCAATGTCAATACGCTGATCATCCATGACGCCGATTATCTGGGCTTGGCCCAATTGTATCAACTGCGGGGCCGGGTGGGCAGGACCAATCGCGTTGCCTATGCCTATTTCACCTACCGCAGAGATAAGAGCTTGACCGAAGACGCCGAAAAACGGCTGCAAGCGATCAAGGAATTCACCGATCTGGGATCAGGCATGAAAATCGCCATGCGTGACCTGGAAATCCGCGGTGCCGGCAACCTGCTCGGACCAGAACAACATGGGTTCATTGCCTCCGTGGGATTTGAGATGTACTGCAAGCTTCTGGAGGAATCTGTTCAGGAATTGAAGGGAAGCAAGCCGCAGACGCCGCCGGAACCAGTCATTGACGTGACCGTAAATGCCTATATTGATGAAGATTATGTTCGCGATCCCAAGCAAAAAATTGAGCTCTATAAGAAGATTATAGAAATCAGCAGCCGGGAAGAAGCCAATGCTTTGGAAGACGAAATACTCGACCGTTTTGGCGATATACCCGAACCTGTTCACAATTTACTGCAGATTGCGCGGGTCAAAGTGGAGGCCCGGGTGCTGGGCATTGCCCAGATCCACTCTATGAATCACACTTATGTGTTGAAGATGCTTGAAGGGATCAGCTTTGGGCGAGACGTGTATGCGTCGGTGGTCCGTAAGTACCGCGGACGGGTGGTTTATCAGCACGGCCGCGTGCCGCAGCTTAAGGTGTCCGTCCGGGGCCGTTCTGACAAGGAAGCGCTGCAGATTCTCTTAGATGTGGTCAGTGATCTGCAGGAGGAAGTGGCCTAAGTGGAGAGCAGCCGGTGCCGAAAGTATTGCGGGGAGAACAACAGTCTCCGCAATCACAAGGGGCAGCGGCAATGGTGCAGCAGGCAGTTTAGGCGCTGCCCTCATCGGCTTTCACTCTCTCCCAAAGGGCGTCCATGGCTTCGAGGGACATGGTATTCAGGGCCAGGCCCTCGCTGCGGGCGAGCTGTTCCAAGGCTTGAAACCTTCTCACAAACTTTTGGTTGGTGGCATCAAGGGCCAGTTCGGGGCTGGTGTTCAGGAATCTTGACAGGTTCACCAGCGAGAAGAAAAGATCGCCCAATTCGTCTTCGATGTCTGGAGGAACACCACTGTCTACGGCGCTTGTAAGCTCCTTTAGCTCTTCGGACAGTTTTTCCAGAGGGCCAGCGGGGTCTGGCCAATCAAAACCGACGCGGGCGACCCGCTTTTGAATCTTCTCTGCCCGCATCAAAGCCGGCAGGGTGCGAGGAATGGACGCCAGTGTTGAGGCGGTGTCTGCGTCGGTTTCGTTTGCGTCCTGTCGTTCCTGCTGTTTAACGGCATCCCAGTGTTGGAATACATCGGCGACATCTTCTGCAGTGGCATCAGCAAACACATGGGGATGGCGGCGGATCAGTTTTTTGCAAAGGCCGGACACCACGTCATTGACGTTGAACTGCCGTTCTTCGGCCGCCAGCTGGGCGTGGAAGACCACCTGAAGCAGAAGGTCACCCAGCTCCTCCTGCAGATCGGCCGGGGATCCGTTGTCAATGGCGTCTAGAACTTCGTAGGTTTCTTCCAGTAGATCGGGTTTCAAGGATTGATGGGTCTGCCGGCGGTCCCAAGGGCAGCCTTCTGGGCTGCGCAGCTTCGCCATGATGCTGACCAGGTCATTGAGGTTGTACATGCGGTATCCCTCCAGGATGAAATGAAAAAAGCCTGCGCAGGGCAGGCTTTTCGCTACTTGGAAACCATTTCTTTCAACGATTTTCCAGGCTTAAAGGCGGGCACTTTCGTGGCGGGAATCGTGATTTCCTTGCGGGTAGACGGATTGATACCTTTGCGTGCCGCCCGTTCGCGGACTTCAAAGGTGCCGAATCCGACCAAGGTAACCTTTTCTCCTTCGGCCAATTGATCTGAGATCGTTGACAGGACTGCCTCCACTGCGTCGCTAGCCGACTTCTTTGTCATGCCCGATTTCTCGGCTACGGCTTGCACCAATTCTGTTTTGTTCACAAGTTAGCCTCCTTTAAGTAATGATTCGAGAGGGTTATACGTTACTGTATATTCTAGCTGTTTGTGGGTACTCCTGCAAAAAACCTCATTTTTTCCCTTTAAATCCGGGTTTTTGTGCAAAGGGGTTTGGATTTTTAAGTCGAAACCCATAAGTGCAGGGAGGTCTTGGAGAGGATATTTTCTGGCGATCTCCCAGTTAAGCTGGGGAGGGACGGTCTATGGCAACACGAAAAACAAGACGCGTGCGCAGGCTGCAGGCTGTTCTGCTCATTCTGCTGGCCATATGGATCACCGTGGCGTTCGGCCGCAGTTACTACGAAAACTATCAGGCCCGACAGCGACTGATCGAATTGGAGAGCGATCTGCGGGCCTATGAAATTCGCAACGAACAGCTGGAGGAGACACTGCAGAGACTGCAATCTCCAGAATATGTGGAGCGGGTTGCTAGAGAAGAGTTAGGACTTGTGCAGCCCGGTGAAAAACTCTATATTATCACCGATCCGTAGCGGCGGGTTCAGAGAAGAAAATGACACCGAAACATCGTCAACACCGTCACAACAGGACAACAGCGCAAAACAGCGTCACACAGGCTTTTTCGCGGGATTATATTGACACAAAATTTTCCATAATGTATAATGAAGTTCAGCCGTGGACCCTGCAGACGGCAAAATCTAAGAGGAGGAATTCATTTACGTATGTCTATTGAGGTCGGCAGCATTGTTGAGGGGAAGGTTACGGGCATAACCAATTTTGGCGCCTTCGTGGAACTGGAAAAGGGAAAAACGGGCTTGGTTCACATTTCGGAAGTGGCAGACGCCTATGTGAAAGACATTAATGACTTTCTGAAGAAAGATGATACAGTGAAGGTCAAGGTGATTAATGTCAGTGACGGCAAGATTGGGCTGTCTATCAAGCAGGCCGATCCCAACCGCAGTTCCAGCCAAAAATCTGCGCCAAGTCGTCCGCCTCGGGGAGGCGGAGGACGAAAGAAATCGGGTCCCCTCGGCTTTGAAGACAAGTTAGCGCGCTTCATCAAAGACAGTGATGAACGTCAGCAATCGCTGCGTAAGAGCCAGGATTCCAAACGAGGAGGCAGGGGCGCACGGTAGAATACCGACAGGAGAATCCAAGACATCCCGCATCAAATTGTGCGGGGTGTTTTTTATGGGAGGAGTACCATGCTGCAGAAACAGGGGCAAGTGCGCCCGGGTGATCATGATATAGTTGCCGAGCAGTTAGGCCGGTTTCCCCGAGGACTGCTGGGAGTTGCTCGCCGCTGCCGTTACGGTTATCCGCAGGTAATAGTCAGCCGGCCGGTGTATTCAGACGGGGGCGATCCCAAGGTATTTCCGACCTTGTTTTGGCTGTCCTGCCCGTATCTGAGGCGCATCGTGGCCAAGATGGAAAGCGAGGGCCAGGTAGCCGAGTTTCAGGCAAGGCTTGACACGGACCGGGAATTTTCGGAAGCGATGACCGAGGCCCACCAAGCCTATGCCCAGGAGCGAACCGGATTGGTTCCCGAGAATGTAGTGATCGATCTAAAGAAACACTATCCCGGTGTCCATTCGGTGTTGACGGGCAGCGGCGTCGGCGGAATTCGCGGCCGTGACGGCATAAAATGTCTGCACACGCATTTGGCTCACGAACTGGCTGGGGGGCCGAATCCTGTGGGCCGGGCTGTCGCAGCCCAGATCGAGAGCATCGACGGCTGCGCCACAGGACAGTGCCGAAGGGAGCTGCATGCAGATGCTCGCTTCCGTTGATATCGGTACGAACTCTGTCCGCCTCTTTGTCGGGACGCTGTCCAACCTAGATATTTGCCGGCACAGACAGGAACTGCGCATTACTCGGTTGGGTCAGGGTGTCGATAACAGCGGTAACCTTGCGCCCGAGGGTATGAAACGGACGCTTAATGCCTTGAAGGAGTATAAGGAAATAGTCGATACCGAATACTCCAGTGTTCCTGTACGTTTAGTTGCCACCAGCGCTGTGCGTGATGCCGCTAACCGGCAGGAATTTGTGGAGCAGGTGCAGTCGGAGTTGGGCTGGCAGGTGCAGCTCTTATCCGGCTGGGAGGAGGCCCGGTTGTCGTACTTGGGTGCCGTGGCTGCCATAAGCGGCCCAAGGAGGCCCACAGAGGCGCTGGTGCTGGACATTGGCGGAGGCAGCACGGAGCTGATTTGGGGGAGCGGCCGTGACGTGTTGGACGGTACCAGTGTTCAGATGGGGTCGGTACGGATGACAGAACGGTTTGTGTCTCAGCATCCCATTCCTTGCTCGGAACGCCGGGCTCTCTTTGACGGTATTGAACGAGAGCTGGGTCCAATCGGACGCGTGGCGAAGAACACTAACGCTCCGTTGCTGGCCGTGGGCGGGACCGCCACCACCGCCGCCTCGGTGTATCTGGAGTTGGCCGACTACGATCCGGCACGGGTGACCGGATATGAGATGGCCGTCAGTGAACTGCAGCGTATGTTTCGCCGCTTGGCGGACATGGACTTGGAACAGCGTCTCAGGCTTCCGGGATTAACACCGGGGCGGGAAGACGTGTTTGTTGCCGGATTGGCGATTTTGATCAAAGTGCTGTCCCACAGCGGCCGGACTACAATGGTCGTCAGTGACGGAGATCTGCTTCAGGGCGTGTTTTTGGCGGAAGCCGAGCGTTGATGCATGGTTGACTTTGACCCTTTTTTGTACTATAATTACTTCCGTGATTGAAAGGCCGGGATGGCGGAACCGGTAGACGCTACGGACTTAAAATCCGTTGGGCTAACTGCCCGTGAGGGTTCGAGTCCCTCTCCCGGCACCATAATTGAAAGCAGTGCCAGCAATATGGTTTTTAGAATTTTGCCAGCCCTCCAATGCATGGAGGGCCTTTTTATGTATTAAGAAGACTTCTGCCAAAGGCGGTCACATCAAAGACATCCGAAAGCTTCACCGATGGAACGAATTGGTGGATGGAGCGGTACCGCCATTGGATACTGGCAGATATGGGACCGATCATGGAAGAGTTGGCGCAGAGATGGACTCGGCGCCCTGGCTGGGATGCATACATGTGGCCGGGACAAGCAGTGCAGACCCCAACTGGGCCGCTATCCAGGCCGGCAGCCATGGCCGGGCACCGCATTGCTGGGTACGAAGGAAATGCCCCTGGGAATTCGGGAGAAAAAGGGTTTCAAGGATTACAGCATCCCGTGCATCCCGGGGTGCCTGGCGCCGGCGGGGTCTTCTTGAGTGAATATCCGAGATGCTTAACGCACATTTTCGTTACCGCCCGGTGAGGGCGGATGCTCCTTGCCATCGTAAGACAAACTGTGTCTTGGTTAACGGGAAAAAAGACGAATACCCTCATCCATGCGGGCCATCACGGGAACACCGAACGGACAGCGGCGCTCGCAGGCTCCGCAGCGGCTGCAATCCTTGGCGGTCTGCTCTAAGCTGCGGTAATGCTCGGCCACTGTGTGAGGAACGGTGCCAGTGCCCCTATCTAGAACGCCCACTTCCGCTAAGTCGATATACTTCATCACCGCTGCAATATCGATTGCTTCCGGGCAGGGAAGACAGTGATTGCAGTACATGCACTGATCCATCCGCAGATGCAAGCGGCCGCTTTCAAGCAGCTGGGCATAGTCCAGCGCGGCCGGCGGGGCATCGATGTAAGCTGCGGCTTCGTGAACCTCCTCCGGCGTCCGGCAGCCCACCAGCACCGATGCCGCTGCCGGGCGCTGCAGCCCATAGTGAATGCATTGATGGACGGACATGGGGGTTCCAAAGGGCGACAATTCCGGGCGAAGGAGTCTTCCAGCAGCCAATCCTTTCATGATCGTCATGCCTACCTGGCGCGCTTCACAGGACGCATACAGTCTGGCTCGGGACGAATCCAGTTCCCAACGCCGGTGCTGGTCATATGCCTGCGGTGAAAAATGACTATCCAACGGAATGTCTGCCGGCAGCAGATCAAAGGCCGGGTTGACACTGAACATCAGGACGTCTACCAGGCCTGTCTCTACAGCCTTTCGGGCTATGACAGGATGGTGGGAGCTGAGCCCGACGGCGCGGATGACGCCGCGCTGTTTCAGATCCATGACAAAATCAATGGTCTCCGACTCAAATATCGCCTGCCAGTCGGCCTCGGTGTCCACGAAGTGGATCATGCCCAGGTCTATCCAGTCGGTATCCAGGCGCTGCAGCAGATCGTCGAAAGCTGCCCGGGATCGCTTGATGTCCCGAACTCTCGTTGCTTGACCGTCGACCCACGCTGCACCAATGTGTCCCTGAATGCATACATCCTTCCGCCGGCCGCGCAGAGCCCGCCCGATATCGCTGCGCACCTGGGGCTCCGGCATAAAAACATCCAATACATTGATCCCGCAATTGAGAGCTGCTTGTATGACTGCATCCACTGCAGAGAACGGTTTTCCTTCCAGGTGTTCGCATCCCAATCCGACCTCGCTCACAGACATTCCCGTTCGGCCTAGGATCCGGTAGCGCATGTGAATCCACCTCATTTCCAGTGATAACCGGCTGCGTGCGCTGCTCTAGCACCGCCGTGAACCATGCTGATGCTCTGTATGGGGAGCTTGGCGAAAACAAGCCCGCCTTGCCCTCTCACGCATCCGATGCCATGCAAGTGTTCCGGGCTATGCCTTGTTCTTCACCGCTTTCGGCGATGTACCTGCTGTAGATTCGGACAAGAACCGTAGGCGTTGCCGTGGGAACCGTCTCAGCCATTGGACCGGACAGACATAACCCATGTCGGGCTGTGCATTGCTGGTTTTCGGCGGTGTTTCTGCAACAGCGGAGCTTCAAACAGCGCCCAAGTGGATGGGGCCAGAATTCTGCAACGATACCATTCTAGCATCCAACAATTAGAGGAATTTCTGCCACCATGCCGAAGAAATTACGAATCAAATATGAACGGAGGTTATTGCATGCGAAAATCATTGCTTCTGCTTGGTCTTTTGGCGTTTTTGGTTGTTTTTTCCTTTTCCGCTTCCGCGGACAGTGATACCATCGTCATCGGCTCACTGGCCGAGGCACCGGGTTTGGACCCGCGCCTGGAAACTGACGTCTACTCTTTCGAACGGATTAACGTGATCATGGAACCACTGCTGTCTTTTGACTTCGATATGGAACTAGAGCCCCGTTTGGCCACGGGCTGGGAGTTCAGCGACGACAATATGACGCTTACCTTCTTCCTGCGTGAGGGCGTAACTTGGCATGACGGCGAACCGTTTACAGCCCGCGATGTCAAACACACATACCGTTCCATAATCGACCCGGAGAGCGGAGCTCCCAACCGCGGCCTGTATACCGATATCGACACCATGGAAATCGACGACGATTACACCATTCATTTTCAGCTGTCACAGCCGAATGTATTTTTGATCAACAACTTTGCCCGTATGGGCATCGTACCTGAACATGCTGCCGAGGGTGAAGAATTCCGCCGCAGCCCCGTGGGAACTGGCCCGTATCAGTTCTCTGCCTGGAGCCGCGATGACCGGCTGGAACTGACTGCCTATGAAGACTACTGGGAAGGCCCTCCACTCATTAACCATGTCGTATTCCGTCCCATACCGGAGGACGGCACGCGCCTCTTGGCTTTTGAGTCGGGCGAAATCGATGCATATCGGGGCGGAATTGTTCCCGAAGACATTGATCGGCTGGACGAAGATCGCGAGTTTATCCTCCACCGCAGCCATGACGTTGGCTATAACTACATGGGCTTTAATACCAAGAGGGAACCGTTGGACAACCTATTGGTCCGGCAGGCTCTGGCCCACCTCATTGATCGCGACGCCATTGTAGAACACATCTTCAATGGTATCGGCCAGCCCGGCGTGTCCCCGGTCCCGGCTGCCCTCCCCTGGTACAACGATGATGTGCCCCGCTACCACTATGACCGGGAACGCAGCCGCGAACTGTTGGAAGAAGCTGGATACGGCGAAGGAGACATTGAGCTGCAGTTCCATGTCTGGGAAGACTCCGATATGCTGCGTATCGCCGAGATCATCCAATTTGAAGCGGCCGAAATCGGAGTGGATTTGGAGCTGCATGTGGAGGAATGGGGTACCTTTTTGAGCCGCGTCACCCAGTCGGATGACTATGATCTCTTCCTGCTGGGCTGGTCCGGACAGCTCGACCCAGATCGGGCCATGTACCGCCAGTTCCATACGGATGGATCGTTTAACCTGGTGTACCTCTCCGATCCGAAATTGGACGAACTTTTGGATAAAGGCCTTACGGTACCGCCCGATTCCCAGGAGTCCCTGGACATCTACCGAGAAGCACAGCAGTTGGTGGTTGAGCATTGTGTCTATGCGTTTATCAATTACAGAGAAGAACTGGCACTGAGTCACGCTTACATCGAAGGCATGCAGGCCCATCCGTACAACGCCAACACATGGATGTATCTGCATCGCTTCCGGAAAAACAAGTAACGCAAAAGGCCCCGGCTCTGCACAGAGCTGGGGCGTTTTTTCTGCAGGCATCTGCCGATGCAGGCAAAGTCAGAGCGCCCATTCGAGTGCTAGATGGCTTCCAAGACTGGTCCGCACCAATGGAGGTTTCGGGAGGCAGGGGCGAGGCGCGGCGGGCGCGTTGTCCCATGGCCGTTATCCAACGGGTATTGCAGAATCGAGGCAGGGGCCGCAGTTACGGGAGGCGAACAGATACAGGGGAGTGGAAGAGCTGTGATTCACATTCGCTGTGCTAAATGCAGAGCCAAGATCATGCGCTACAACAAAATCGGCCGCGGACGCGTTCTCAAGTGCTGGACCAGCAGAATAGGCCAGCTGCACGGCGTGATCGAAGACGATGTGCTCAAATGCCGGCGCTGCGGTCATGCCATTGGCACCGTGGCTCAAGGATGCATACGGATGAAGCAGTCGGCTTTTACCTATGGAGGCCGCGTTGTCAAGTGAGGTTCTGCCTCTGGGTTTGACAGCGCGTGGTCGATGGCAGCAGCGTTCGAAGGGAGAAACTGTGAAGAGAGGGATTGGGAATGTCAGCCGCAGAGAATGTTTTCGATCAACCCATTCGGAGGGAAAAGACTGATGTGCTGATCATCGGAGGAGCTCTAGCCGGACTGTCTGCTGCCGTGGCCGCTCGGCGGCACGGGGGGGCCGACGTAACCGTGCTCAGCGAAGGCGAACCCGGGCGCAGCGGGGCTACGCTGTACGCCAATGCCTACATCACATCCTGCCCTCCGGACAAACAGGATGTATTATACCGCCAGATCCTCTGGACTGGTGGCTTTCTGGCCGAACCGGCGCTGGTGGAACGACTAGTGCAGGGAATTGAAGCGGGCAACCGCCAGCTAATGGACTGGGGGTTACCCATGCAGAAAGCGGAAGCGACGCGTATGCCGTCCGGAATGCAGATGGAGCTGGCCCCTGGGCAACCCAAAGGGTACCTGCTCGGCCAGACCGTGGCGGCCGAGGCACGGCGTCAGGGGGTTAGTGTCCGCAGCCCCTACACAGCGATCACCCTGCTTACGGATCGCGGACACGGGGTTGTGGGCGCACTGGCCGTGGACATGCAGGCTGGGGAAGTGACGGCCTTTGAGTCGGGGCAGATTATCTTGGCGGCGGGCGGCGGTGCCGGCGCCTTTGCTCGATCGGACAATCCCCCAGGAACAGTCGGTGACGGCTACCGTTTGGCTTTGGAAGCCGGTGCCGAACTGACGGACATGGAGTTGATCAACTTCAACGTACCGCCGGTGGGTGTTCACAACATACTCGACCGGGGACCGGGGATGATCGCGGATTCCGGAGGTGCCCATTATTTCCTGGGCGGCATTGGCATCGATGCTGCAGCGCACACCGGTGTGCCGGGTCTTTTGGCCGCCGGAGAAGTTACCGGCGGATTATTCGGGGCAGCGCGCTTGGGTGGGTCAGCCTTGGCTGAGTGCCTTGTCTTTGGCCTTCAGGCGGGCGAAACAGCGGCAGCCGAGGGGAAGGGGCGCCATGTGCCCGGGCCGATCTTTGAAAAAGCATTGGCAGAAACCGCGGCCCGTTGGAAAGAAGATGGAGATCATGGAGGACAGACACTCGACAGCCTTAAACGAGACATACAGACTGTTGCGTGGACCAAGAGCGGTTATGTCAAAAATGAGCAGACCCTCCGGGAGGCGGTGGCAGTGCTGACGCAGTGTTCGGCCGCAGCAGAAAGACGGGCGTCGTCTTCGGTTGCGGAGCTGGCGGCCACTGCAAAGCTGCGAAGCATGGCGGTGACTACCCTGACCGCGGCCCGCGCCGCGCTGCTGCGCTGTGAAAGCCGCGGCAACTTCTGGCGCAGCGACTACCCGCAGCCCGATTTGGTTCAAGGTTTGTTCAACAGCATAGCGCGCATCAAGGATGGCGAGCTGGTTCTAGAGAAGAGGAGAAGAGCGCATCCCATGCCCGGCCGCAGCGCACCCATCCGTATCGGCCCGGGGTGTCTGCGCTACAATTTCTCCGCGTTGGAGTAGATCGCAAGCATGCTGGGAATAGGGGCGGGCGATCCCCACCCGCAGGGTCAATGGTAGGATGGATGAGCTGGCAGGATTAGATGCGAAGGGAGGTGGGCCCATGCAGCATGTGGTAGTGGCCCACGATGCAGAGCGCTGGTATGCTGTTCCCGCCAACCATGGGGCCAATGGGCCGGCTTGGCAGTGGGACGACGAATTTCTGGTGGGGTTTACGGCCGGTGAAGCGCAGTTCAGCCACGGACACCAGGTGAATGCTGCCAGACCGCTGCCATCGTATCTGGCCCGCAGTACAGACGGGGGCAGCAGCTGGACCGTGTTCTGCCCCGAAGGGTATCCAGGAGCAGGGAGATCCGGGATGCACGCTG
>PUOC01000026.1 GCA_003551965.1 Clostridiales bacterium
ACCGAAGTTCTCAAGGACATTAGTTTTTCTGTGGAGCCCGGCACCACCACCGCCGTTGTGGGAGCGACAGGGGCCGGCAAGACCACATTGGTGCATCTGATACCCCGTTTCTACGATCCCGATCGGGGAACCATCCGCATCGATGGGCGAGACATACGGAGGGTGACCGTGGAAAGCCTGCGGACCCAGATTGGCATCGTCATGCAAGATACCTTTTTGTTCTCAGCTTCCATACGCGAAAACATCTCCTACGGCACGCCCGACGCTTCGGCCGGAGATATTATCGCAGCCGCTAAAACAGCGCAGATCCACGATTTCATCGAATCCCTCCCCCTTGGCTATGAAACACCCGTAGGCCAACGGGGAGTGACCCTATCCGGCGGACAGCGCCAGCGCCTCGCTTTGACCCGGGTAATTCTAACCGATCCCAAGCTGCTGATTCTCGACGAACCTACATCCAATCTGGATGCTGCCACGGAAGCCAAAATGCAGGCTGCCCTAGATCAAACCTTTGTCAACCGCACCACGTTCATTATTGCCCACCGCCTTTGGACAGTTCAACGGGCGGACAAGATTCTGGTGCTCGATGGCGGGACCTTGGCCGAAGAGGGGACCCATGAAGAGCTGGTGAATGCCGGGGGCCCCTATGCCCAACTCCACAAGACGATGTTCCAAGCATAGAAAGGAGGATGCAAAGTGCGAGGCGGATTTGCCGGACGGATGATGAAGGAGAACCCGGAGGAAGCCTATAGCCTTCGAAACCTCAACCGCAGTCATCTTGGCCTGCTGCTGCATTATCTCAAGCCCTACGGCTTTCATCTGGCGGCGGCCGTTGCGGCCATGGTTACGGCCACCGCGGCCACATTAACCGCCCCCTATCTGACAAAGATAGCCATAGACGATTACATCATCGCCAGAGACCTGCAGGGGCTGCAATGGATAGCCCTTCTCATAATCGGAGTGTACGCTCTTCTTTGGGGAGCGTTCTTCCTGCAGAGCTACGTATCGGGCTGGATCGGCCAACGCGTTGTGGCAGCAGTCCGAGAAGATCTGTATCGGCACCTCCAGCGTCTCGACATGGGCTTCTTTCACAGAAGAAAGACCGGTGACATTATGGCAAGAGTTACCCACGATGTCAACGGTCTCGAAGAAATGGTCACAGGCGGTTTTGTACACCTTTTGAGCGATTTCTTCACCTTCGTCGGCCTCGTCACGGTGATGCTGTGGCTTCATTGGCCGTTGGCCCTTGTCAGCTGCATCACAATACCTTTCATACTGTCTGCCATGAAGTTTCTTGGCAAGCGCATGCGGCGTGCCTATGCGGACGTGCAGCGCCGCTTGGCCGCTATGAACGCCGATGTCGAAGAAAGTTTGGCCGGCATCCGCGTCGTGCAGGCTTTAAACCGTGAAGCCGTCAATACCGGCCGGTTCTCCCGATTAAGCTGGCAGAACCTGAAAGCCAATCTGCGGGCCGTTTCCTTCTTTGCTCTTCTTTTCCCGACAATGAATGTCAGTCGGGTTCTCGGAGAGTCCTTGGTTCTGCTGTACGGTGGCTGGCAAGTAGTGGAAGGTACCATCACATTGGGCGTTTTGATGGCCTTTCTGGCATATGTGCGTCGATTGTTCCAGCCGTTGGCAGACCTCAGCCAAGTATATAACACGTACCAATCGGCCGGTGCTTCCCTGGAACGCATCCATCAATACTTCCAACTCCAGCCATCCATCACAGAGCCAGAAAATCCGCGCCAACCGGAGCAAGGATTTCGCGGATCGCTTGCATTCGATCATGTTTCCTTTTCCTATGGAACCGAACCGGTCCTGAAAGATGTATCGTTTCGGTTAGAGGCAGGGCAGACCGCCGCCATAGTCGGCCCTACCGGAGCCGGCAAGACAACGCTTATCAATCTGGCCGCTCGGCTCTACGATCCAGAGCAGGGTTCTGTGTCCATGGACGGCATCGATATCCGGGACATATCCTTGAACACGCTGCGCCGTACGATAGCACTGGTATCGCAGCAGCCCTATTTGTTCCCGGGAACGGTGGCAGATAATATCCGCTTTGCGCAGCCGGAGGCCAGTGATGCGGAAGTTCGCAGAGCCGCCCGGATCGTGCAAGCCGATGGTTTCATTACCCAGCTCCCCCAAGGGTATGATACGGCCGTGGGCGAAGAAGGCGTGACTCTTTCCGGTGGTCAAAAGCAGCTGCTCGCCCTAGCGCGGGCTGTTCTGGTCGATCCGCGCATTCTGCTTTTGGATGAGGCAACATCCAATCTCGACGCTCACACCGAACACTTGATTCAAAAGGCCTTGGAAGAGATTATGGCTGATCGAACCGGGATCATCATAGCCCATCGGTTCGCCACGTTAAAGCGGGCCGACCACATCTTCGTCCTAGACCAGGGCGAGATCGCGGATCAAGGCAGCCATGCCCAGCTGCAGCGGCGCAACGCTCTCTATAGAGAACTTTTCGCACGACAGAACCAACCGGCGGTGTAGATATATGTGTGCACCGCCGGCTTCTCTTTCCCGTAGCGCCTGAGAACGCGGGTACTGGCAGGGCCGTTGGTTTTGACTCCTCCATGAAAGGCTCCGGCCTGCTTTCGGACAGCACCTCACACCGGGCTTCAGGCAGTGGCCGCTGTCCAGAGCAGGTATGGTATGGTTCGCCCTTCTAGATCCTGCACAGTATAGTCTTGCTGCAGAGACAGCACCCCGCAGTCAGCGCGGCAAAGCTGCGGCCGGTACGTTCCGCTAAGACAGAGGATGGAATGACATAGGCCGCAGAAACTCGGCAGCGACGCGCCTATGAGTGAGCGCAGTTCTTCGTCAGACACGCCGGCGTCCTCTAGCACCAGCAGCGAAGCGGTCACCCACTGTCCCACTTTGACATGGTCCCAATAAAGCAGCGACTGCCAGAGCTGCAGTTCGTCAATGCGGCTTTCCATTCGCCTATCGGTAAAGTACCTTTCAGCACTGTGTCCGTGCCGATGGCGCACCGAGAGGAGTTCCTTGGTTTCACGATTCCAGTCGCTGATCATGGCGGCATCTTGGGTTGCATTCTGTCGAATATGCGTCAACAACGATATGTGCAGATCCACTTCTTCCCGGAGACTGCCGGGTTGGCTGGTGGGCATCGGAAACCCCTCCAGCAGGCGTGTAAGCGATAGGGTTCCAGTCTTCATGAGCTGCTTTGGCGATCAGACCCTGGCCCTCGGTGGGGGTTGGCATCGCCGGCCTCCTTTCTTTCCACTTACAAACTTTGACTTCCATTGCACGTATGTACTTCTCGCCTCAAATCGAACCAGTTCCAACTCCTTTCGATGCTAGAGTAGATAACGCACAGCACCCATAATACCATTTTTCACATAACCGGACAATACACTTGCGCAATCTTGTTACAGAAATTTCCTGCCTCGCTTCGAGGCCATCATTGGCTTGCGAACCATGGGTTTGACTGGGCCGCTCTGACGCCGCATTTTCAGGTCTGTAAGGAACGCGTAAGGCGATGACACACTTGGCGGCCATCAGGACAACCGAAAAAAGAAGGCCCAAACAGCCACCGATACATGCCCCGGCCCATAGGAGAACAGAGCCAAACCTCCTCTGCAGGAGCGTTTGCAGGGCAGCGGCGCGGGCAGCAGCGGAAATCGAACCAAGCCGCGGCCCCCACATGGCCATCACAGCTGATGAAATTCCATCGGTTTTCCCAGGAATCGAAAGGGAACGGCAGTGGAAGGAAGAATAAAGCAGTATAGCGGACGCTGTGACGGTGGCTGGAACACACCTGACAAAAGCAGCCGAGGCACCGTTTCGTTCATCCGTTTGCTGTCCCAAGCCGGAATGCCAAAGACGGAGTGATCAAAGTGAGCATTTTATTGGTAGATAATTCGGTCGAAAACCGTTTTCAGATTCGCTCCGCACTGAACAGAGCTGGCTACAAAGAGGTTGTAGCAGCTCAGTCCCACGGGGAAGTCAAACGTTTCCTTGCACAGCAGGGCAAGTTCCAACCCCAGATTGATCTGATGATCATCAATCTGGACGAAGATGGTATGGAACTGTGCCGGACCATCCGATCGGACAAACGGCTGAAGCACATCCCCATGTTGGCCGTAGACGACAGCCAAAAGGTGGAAAACATGCAGATGGCTTTTGCGGCCGGTGTAAACGATCTGATCAGAACTCCTTTGAACGAAGAGGAGTTTGTTGCCCGCGTCCGCATGCTGCTGCGGATCAAGTATGAACGGGATCTGCTCCATTCCCGCCAGCGCCGTATGCAGGAAGTGGCCCAACAGCTCAGGGAGGCGAATCAAGTGCTGCAGAAGCTCTCGTCCCTTGACGGTCTGACTGGGGTTATCAACCGCCGTTCGTTCGATCAGTCGCTGTCCACAGAGCTCAAGCGCGGTGCCCGGGAAGGCTGGCCGGTGTCGGTTATTTTGTTCGACATTGATTTTTTCAAGCTCTACAACGATCTGTACGGCCACCAAGCCGGGGACAACTGTCTGAAGCAGGTGGCCACAACCCTCCACTCCAATATCAAGCGCGGCGGTGACCTGGTGGCCCGTTTTGGCGGTGAAGAATTTGCGGTACTGCTTCCCAACACCGGTTTGGAAGGCGCAGCCCAAGTGGCAGAGTACATGCGGCAGAGCATTGAGGAACTGGGCATCCCCCACGGCAGCTCCAGCATACACAGTGTCGTAACCATCAGCGGAGGTGTGGCCACCGCAGGTCCCGATGTCGGGTATGATATGGAGAAGGTCTTGGCACGGGCAGACGAAGCGTTGTACGCGGCCAAAGCCAGAGGGCGCAATCGGACAGAGGTATTCCGGGCCAGTCGCAACGACTCCCCGTCAATGCCCCCCGATCCAGAAAATTCCGGCGAGCTGCAGTCCATACGATCCAAGCTGGAATCGCTGGAAAACATGGTAAAGCGTATGCTTCCTCACACAGACCTAGAAGATCCGGAGCTGTCCCATGAAGAGTTGAATGCACTGATGGATGGATGGGATGAAGGTGGCCCCGGGCCCGATGACACCAGCGGCGAACCGCCGGCGCCGAACCCGCGGCCGTCCGGTGCGGAGGCTAGGGAACAGAGCCCTGGAGGGGATGCAGGGCAGTCACCCTCCCCTTCCCAGGCCAACCACCAACCAGGCGATCCCGCCGACCATTGGAAGCAGGCTAACCCAGCACCACTGTGGGCAGTCAACGCCGAAGGCCGCTTAACCGATGTGAACCAGGCCTGGCTCCAATGGATGGGAGTATCGGCACAAGATGCCTATAACGGCCAATGGACCCATAGGATCCATCCCGAGGACCAGGACAGATGGTTTCGAGCCGTGGAACAAGCGCTGCAGATGAAGCAGCGCTTGCGCATCCAATACCGCGTGGGAACGCCCGGCGGCGGTTACCGCTGGGTTGAAGACGATGCGCACCCCTACTTTGGCAGCGACGGCCGCTTATTGGGCCTCTCCGGTTACTCTAGAGAAGCAGGCAAGCAGCAGGATGGGCTGGCCCGGCGGTGGGAGGCCTTGGTCCATCAAACATCGCATCCTGCCGCCTGCCTGAGCGACAGCGAAGTGGTGGAAGCGGCGAACACCGCCTTCCTTGAGCACTTTCAAATCCAGGATCTAGACCAGCGGCACGTTTTTTCGGAACTGTTTCATCCAGCGGACAGAGATGCCGCGGCCCGGAAGTTCAAAGCCGTACAGCGGAGTCATGCCCAGGTGTCCTTTGAAGGGCGGCCCTTCCAAGGGACGGCATGGTTTCAGATTCAGCTGCTGCCGGGCTTAGGGCACGGCGACGTTCTCTGCATCGCTCACAGCATAACAGCCGTCAAACAGATGGCTGAGAAGCTGGAAAAACGCACCAAAATCTTGGAATCCATGATTGACCTGGAATAGGCAGTGGCAGCAGCCACTGCCTTTGTCGTATGTCTGCCGCCCAAGAAACGGGAGGTGCTGCTCCTGCCCGATATCACCGGTTCTGTGCAGCGCCGGCCAAGTGATGCAGGAAACGGATATCCTCAGCACGGCACCCTAGGCGTTCAAACACTTCCTCGGGAACGAAACCGCCGCCCCGGCCCACCTTTTTCATGAAGGCGTGCTGATCGCTTCCGGGAACCAAGTCAGCGCCGGCAGCGTGGAGAAGTCCATATGCCTGATGGAGCATGTACAAGGGTGCTGTCAGATTGATGGCCCGCACCCGCTCGTAGGTGTTACCGTTGACCTCCAGTGCCACGTCGAGCTCGGCGGCCGCCTTCCCCAATCGAGGAATATCTAAAGAGAAGAAGTCGTTGAGGGTCTCGGTGGGCACGGAGCCCAGCGGCTCCAAGTTGGTAACCCACCGGGCAATGTCCTGCTTAACCAAACGGGCATTGACCGCATTGCGGAAGGGATGGGCCAAATAGCCAGGGATGCCAGTTTCATCCCGGAAGCGCCGTATTTCAGCTAACTTGGCCAGGTACGCCTCGGTGTTTTCCTGCCTGTCCTCGGGGACATACCCCACTTCAAAAATGAGATAGTCTGAGACCTCCAGTACGCTGGCCGGCAGACTGCGCCAATCTCCGGCGGGATGCAGTTCCGGCGCGAAAAAGACCGTTAGGTCTTCGTATTCAGACCGCAGCCTGTCCACGTCTCGCCGATACTGCAGCAGCCCTTCTGCACTGCAGTCATAGAGAGAATCGACCCTATGCCGCTGTTCATCCAGATACAGATTGATGTGGTCTGTCAGCCCAATCCACTTCCGCCCCGTAACCCGCGCATGCTCGAGATAATCCTGCAGTGTTAAGCCGGGTTGGCGTTCCTGTCCGGCATGGTAATGCAGATCAATACTGTGAATAAACATCACTCACCTCGTTCCAGTCGGCATTCATGTCCGATGTTCTGCCGCCGCGTCCAAAGTTCAATCATGTCCAAGGCACGCGCGGAAAATTCATGGCCGTTAATTACAAGGTCGGCGTGCCAGCGGGACGGTTCCACAAATTGGTGATGACGGAAGCGGACCGATTCCAAATAGAACTCAGAAATGCCATCAAACTCCAGGCCCCGTTCCATATTCCGCTTCAGACGCCGCACAATGCGTTCGTCTGACATCACGTCAATAAACACCTTCAGATCCAACTGCTCACGGATGGTCTTTTCGTACAGTGTCAAGAGGCCTTCCACAATCACCACTGCATACTGCCGTGATTGCACCGTTTCTCTGAGATCACGGGCCATATTCTCGATATTAAAGGAATCAGGATGGTTGTGGTCCTCAAATACCTTCCCGGAGAAAGGTGCCGTCATAATCGGCCGTTCCTTTTTAAAGTAGCGATCCATGGCCATCTCGGCCACGGTCATGTCGGACAGGCGCTGCCGCAGCAGACTGGCAAAGGTCGTTTTGCCGCTGCCGCTGCCGCCGGCTATGCCGATCACGACACAGTTCTTCTCCCCTTTCATCCCAACGAACCTCCAGCTCAGAAAATTGGCGTCGCCATGGCTTTCTACAGTGCCATCCTAGGTTCCTGCAAATTGGGTCGGCAAGCCATGGTTACATCTCCATACAACAGCGGAAGAGCAGCGTCTGTGGAACAGTCTGCTCTTCCGCATAATTTCAGTCATTTCGAATCAAAACATCGCGGCCATGGTTCACCGGGGACCAACGAAGAGCTTAATGGCCGTCCGCTCTTCGCCATCGATCTCCACATCCGCAAAGGCGGGGACGCACACTAGATCAATGCCAGAGGGGGCAACAAATCCCCGCGCGATGGCAACTGCTTTGATAGCCTGATTTAATGCTCCGGCCCCGATGGCTTGGATTTCTGCCCTGCCCTGCTCGCGAATGACTCCAGCCAATGCTCCTGCCACCGAATTGGGATTGGATTTTGCTCCTACACGTAGTGTTTCCATTCTCCGTTAGTCCTCCCTTTCTAGATGAGTTCATGCTCGCCAATGGCTCTGGGTTCTGTGCAGATAGGAGTGGCGCTGCGTCTACGGACAACCCTTCCGCTGAGCATTTCGATGGCCGTGCATTTCTAGACAAAGAGATAATGTGGTACTTGTAGTATAGCACAGAACCTACCCACTTTACCAAATTTCGTGAAAATATGCGCCGGAAAGCCCTGCTGATAGTGTGTTGCCGATCCGCCGGAGAAGCTGATGAGAGTTGCCTTGTCCATGCAGCAGACCGGCAGCAGACCGGCACGGAACGCGTTGATTGGGGCCCTTGTTCTGCTGTCCATTTCGTGGTATACTCTGTTACTACCGAACGTTCGTTAGTAAGGAGGCCCGTCCATGAATACTTCCAACCAGCTTCTAGAGGCGGCACTGCACGCGTTTGCCGCTGAAGGATACCATGGCGCCAGCATGTCGGACATGGCCGCCCAGGCTGGCATTCAAAAATCGTCCATCTACAACCATTACGCAAGCAAGGAAGAGCTGTTCTTGGCCGTGGTCCGCCACGTTTACCGCCGTTATACCGAGGAACTGGAGACCGTTTTGAAAACCAACCGGCACCGCCCCGGCGAGCAGCGGCTGAAGGCAGTCATTGCCTGGGTTACCGACTTCCTCAGCAAAGATACCGCCGGCCAGTTCTATGTACACTTCTTTTTGTTTCCCCCGGACCAGCTTCGCCGGCGGGTACACAGCGAATTTCTGCAATTTGAACAGGAAGGCGATCAGCTCTTGGCCCCCGTTTTTGCGGAAATACTGCGGCAATACCCGGGTGGCGACTACTCCGTCCGCCAGCTGCTCGACGCCTTCTACTGCTTATTGGATGGCGTCTCGGTGCAGATGTTCAACTACGACACAGATACCCAGACCCGAAAGCGGGAAGCGGCCTGGCATCTGTTTTGGAGTGCTGTCACAGGCAGCCGGCCATAGGGAGGTGGGTGCAGTGGTAATGGACTCTGTTTGGCCCTATATATCAATCTTCGTCATGGCTGCCACACCTTGGCTGGAAATACTGCTGGTCATACCCATAGGCGCCGGTATGGGGCTCCATCCATTGTGGGTGGGAGTGCTGTCCTTCCTCGGCAACTATCTGCCGCTGTTCGTCATTTTTTTCGTCCAGCGATACCTGCAGCCATTCTATCTGCCATGGTACAGACGCTTCGCATCCCGCCGCCGAAAGCTTCAGCTAGGCGAAGGGACGGAGCAGCCGGCCGAGTCCGGCTACCCCGAAGCAGACGAGGCACTGGCCTATTTCGGCACCGGTGCTGACGCCTTAGTTCAGAAGAACAGGCCCAGCCGCAAAGAGAGGGCCGTTGCTGTACTGCAGCGCTACGGCATTCCCGGTCTGGCCTTTTCTGCCCCTCTCATCACCGGAGTCCACCTAGCAGCTGTCATCGCCATCATGCTCAATACTGACCGCCGGAAAACTGCGGCTTGGATGGGCTTAAGCCTGGCCGTCTGGACACTGGCATTGACAGCTCTCAGTTTTTACGGCGCCCGTTGGATCGGTTCCGCTCTTGGAAGCTGACAACTGCGTGATCATCACAGTCCTCTACTGCCGGCCGTTTGGAAGCAGTGTGTAAACACTGCCTGGCTGTGTGGGCCAAACCCAGGTGCCGTCCTGCTGTTCGTATGCCACCGCCTGCTCACCGCACAGCAGCTTCATCCCGGCGGGGGCGCGCACGCGGCAGGGCTGGCCGGCGGTGCTTTGTATGGCTGCCCACTGCAGGGTATGATCTTTCCAGGCGAAACTGACTGTGAACCCTCCCCGTGCCCTCAGACCCTTCACCTCGCCCTCGGGCCAGCCCTGGGGACAAGCAGGAAGGAAATGGATGCATCCCAGGTGACTCTGGAGAAGCATTTCCGCCACTCCGGCTGTATACCCAAAATTGCCGTCTATTTGAAAGGGCGGGTGGGTGCCAAAGAGATTGTCCAGCGTCGAACTGGCCAAGAATGCCCGCACATGCTTTAGGGCTTCGTCGCCGTCATACAGCCGAGCCCACAGGCAGATGAGCCAAGCACGGCTCCAACCGGTATGCCCGCCCCCGGAAGCCAGGCGGCGTTCCAGACTCTTGACGGCACCAGCGGCCAGGTGGGGCTGCCTTTCCCAACTGATGTCACAGCCGGGGTAGAGTCCGTAGAGGTGCGACATGTGACGGTGCCCGGGCTCGGCTTCCTCCATTTCTTCCCACCATTCCAAGATTTCGCCGCTGCTGCCTAGGGTGTAGGGATAGAGGTCTGCTGCCAGCGTCCGCCAGTGGGAGCACATCTCTTCATCGACCCCCAGCTGTTCGGCAGCTTGGCAAACGGCTCCCAGCAGCTCCCGGCTGAGGGCCATATCCATGGTCGAAGCAGCGCTGACAGCCGCCGGCCAGCCGTCGGCAGTCTGGAAACGGTTTTCCGGAGACGTGGACGGACACGTAATGTAACGTCCCTGCTCATCCCGGTATAGCCAGTCGGCAAGGAACAGTCCGGCATCTTTCATCACTGGATAGGCCCGTTCCTGCAGGAACTGTCTGTCGCCGGAAAAGAGATAATGCTCCCATAGGTGCATACTCAGCCAAACGCCGGCCATGGGCCACATACTCCAAACAGGCTCACCGGTGCCTTCACCGACGGGATGCGCCGTGCCCCAGATATCTGCGTTGTGGTGGACGGCAAAGCCGCGGCAGCCATAGAGCTTTTCCGCAGCCTCCTGCCCTGTGCGGCGGAGATTGTCCACCAAATCAAACAGGGGTTCATGGGCGGGCGCAAGGTGACAGACCTCCGCCGGCCAATAATTCATCTCCACATTAATATTGGTTGTCCAGTTGCTGCTCCAAGGCGGCCGCAGCAGGTTGTTCCAGATTCCCTGCAAATTGGCGGGGCGGCTCCCCGGCCGGGAACTGGCCAGTAGAAGATAGCGGCCGTACTGGAACATCATCTGCTCGAGACCGGTATCGCTACCGCCTGCTTGCACTGTGCGCAGGCGCTCATCGGTGGGCAGGCCGCATTGGCTGCCGCCCAAGGACAGCTGTGCTTGGCCAAAGGACTCCTCATGCTCTCGGACGTGGTCCGCTCGCCACTGATCCCATCCTCTAGAGGCCGCGGCACTGATTCTGGACAAGCATGATATCAGCGGGTCTTTTTCTGACCGCCGCGGCATCCTGTCATAGGACGTAAAGCTTGTATCCACTGCCGTGAGGACATAGGCTTCATCGGCGTCCTGCACATAGACCCGATTGTCTGCAGACCACACAGAACCCCCCTTCGTCAGCACCTGCGAGGCGGCGGCAAACCACATTCCTTGGCCGTCCCGGTCATCGTACAGCACGGGAAATTCCCGCTCCTTGTAGGCTGGGGCCACATGCGAAGGCGCTTTGCCCTGCAGCCGCAGCAGACACCCATGGGCGGTGTCTGCGAAACTGCGCAGCTGGCTTGTGAATCCCAGGGAGAAGCTTAAAGAACCTCTCTGGCTCGATGTCAAGCGCAGCACCATGAGGCCGTCTGGAGCAGAGACAAATGCCTCGCGCTCAAATCGGATTCCCTGCACCGTATAGCATACCGAAGCAATCGCCGCAGACAGATCGAGGGTGCGGCTGAAATCCGACCAGTCGCTGCCGTGTCCCATATCCAGATGCAAATCCCCCAACGGAAGATAAGACTCGGTGTAGGGACCCTGCAGCACCTTGGATACCGCACCGGCTTCATAGTACATCCGCCGGTCCGTGACCAGGTTGCGGATTTTTTCCACGTAGGGCCTTCCGTCCACATACGCCCGGCGGCGGGGATAACCGCTCCACAGAGTATCTGCGTTTAAGCCTATCTGCTCCTGCTGTGGCCGGCCAAACACCATCGCCCCCATCTGCCCATTTCCCAGGGGCACGGCCTCCAACCAATCGGCAGCCGGTTGTCTGTACCAAAGCAGCTGCTCGCTCTTGATGTTCATCTCAGAAAACTCCTCTCTGCAAAGCATCTTGCGGGCTTCACTGCGGTCCTGCGCGGAAACGGAAAACCGCAGATTCTTTTTATCACGGGCATCCGAGCCACTGCACGGCAATATCGACGCGGTAATCCAACGAAGAACCGGGTTCCAAATAACGCAGTCTGCCGGCATTCCGCTCCTCGTTTCTGCCTCCCACCAAGCAGTTAGCGGGCTCCAATCCCGCCGCATACATGCCGCTGCGCGTGTGCTTCCACTGCACCAGCCACGGCAGGTTGGCTGCTTCAAACTGCACCGTCAACCGCAAACCCAATTGTTCGTTAGTCAGGGAAGCACTGGCCAGACCGTCCTCCCCGGCCTGGACCCGATGATAAAAGGCCCGATCCGGGTAATCGTCGGTGGGGCCCTGATAGAGGTGCCAGGCGCCGCCTTCGGCTGCAGCCGTTTCATCCCGGGGCCGGCTCTCTTGGAAGGTGCCCTCCAAAACGCTTCCCTGATCCAAAAGCGGGTGGCCCACATTGACGTGGTACAAGATCATATGCGGGATCGGTGCCGGTCCCAGGTTGGTCACCCGGTCCTGGACCGATATGCGGTTTTCGCCCACCGGTGAACGCAGGACCCGCTGCAGACGCAGATGATATTCCAGCATCTTGGCTTCCCGCATGGTACCGCCTAACTCCAGCACCGGACGTTCACCCTCCTGCAGGCGATGCCAGCAGTCTTCCGCCGCCACGTGGGAAATGCGCCCGTGCTGGCCGAGCTCTTCGCCTTCATCCAGCGACGGTGCTCCCACCTGCGTCAACCCGCAGGTCGTCAGAAGCCCGCCGCCGAAGGTATAGAGCCACCGGTTGCCTTCCGGTTCATAGAACGCCGGATGGCACACCCCCACCGGGGATCGAAAGTCCAATGGTATGCCGAAAAACTCTGCCCGCCCAATATCCATGGCTCGATCCTGCAGCACAGTGTAGCGCAGCCCGCCTCCCGTTATCACATCCACAGCCTTGACGCCCGCAGCCCTGCCCTGGTTGTAAGTAAACGGAAGAAATCCCGCCGCGGCTTGGTAATCTCCGAAATAGCTGTGAAACCGCCCGCTCTCCAGAAGCTCCTTAACTGTCCACACAAGCGCTCCTCCTTCGCTGTTCTGTCAAAGCCATTTCTCCACACCGCCCCACTCATGGTCCGCCCATATTCCCGAGCTGGGACGCGTCCTCCCTTGCTGGCATATTTCGCCCAAAACCACCTGTTTCCTATGCCTGCTTTGCCGGCGGGTGCGAATCTTTGCAGGTCGTCATTCAAGGAATTTGGTTCTCGGCACAGAATTGTACGATCAAATAGGTGTTGAAAGGAGGCTCTGCCGTGCCTGCTGTGGACAAAGATCAAAGCCTTGTGCCAGTGGCCCTGGATCGCCAACCGGGCCCGCAGTATGACGCCAGCCATCGCGGCCCCTTCCAAGGGATACCAGGTTTGGAAAAGACCAGAGGCGGGCGTTTGTTGTGCACCTTCTATGCGGGCGGTTCCGATGAAGGACCGGACAACTATGTGCTGCTGCTGCGCAGCGACGACGATGGCCATCACTGGAGCCGGCCGATTCTGGCAGTGGATCCGCCGGGAAAGGTACGCGCCTTTGACCCGGTACTTTGGATTGATCCATTGGGCCGACTGTGGCTGTTTTGGGCCCAGAGTTATACGAAGTTCGACGGGAGGGTTGGAGTCTGGTTCACGATCTGCAGCAACCCCGATGCGGATGACCTGCAGTGGACCGAGCCCCGCCGAATGGCCAATGGTATCATGATGAACAAACCGACGATGACCAGTGCCGGCCATTGGTTGTTTCCCACCGCTGTCTGGGCCGAACATGTCTATGCCACCGAACTAAACAAACTGCCCCAGGAACAGTACTCCAATGTCATCTGCTCCCAGGATCAGGGCGAAACCTTTGCCTTTTTGGGCTCGGCCGATGTAAAGGACCGTTGGTTTGACGAGCATATGCTCGTGGAAAGACGGGACGGACGGCTTTGGATGCTGGTCCGGTGTTTCAACGGTATCGGCCAGGCCTTCTCCGCCGATGGAGGGCGAACGTGGAGCCGTTCCAGCGATACTGGATGGGGAGGGCCCAATTCTCGTTTTTTCATCCGTCGTCTCCAGTCCGGCTGTCTGCTGTTGGTGAACCATGTGGGCGGCCGCGGACGCAGCCACCTCACCGCACTGCTGTCAGAGGACGACGGCGATACGTGGCCGCACAAACTGCTGCTGGACGAACGGGATCAGGTTTCCTATCCCGATGGAGTGCAGGACAATGAAGGCGCTGTGTATGTGGTTTACGACCGCGAGCGCTATGGAGCGCGGGAGATCCTTCATGCGAAGTTCTTCGAAACCGACATCCGGGCCGGCCGCTTTCAGGAAGCGGGAAGCAGAGAGAAGGCCGTTATCGATAAAGCCGGCCCTTGAGGATGAACGAAGTCCGTGGATACAACAACACAGGGAGGCAGTTGGGTATGCAAGAGGAATATCGAACCCTGGCACAGGAGATGATCATGGCAGGCGTGGAAGCAGCCGATCCGCGTCGGGCCATCGAGGACAACGTCAAAGTAGAAAACGGGGTGCTCTGGATCGAAAATCGGGACTCCTATCCCCTTTCCGACTATGAGCAAGTGCTCCTCTTTGGTATCGGCAAGGCTGCGGCGCCCATGTGCCAAGCCTTTGAGGAGATCCTAAAACCCGATGGCGGTCTAGCCATTACCAAGCGGGGCGATGAAATCGGCCAGGCCGTCGTGCAGTCGATCCCCGTTTATGCCGCGTTCCATCCGCAGCCCCGCCAGGAAAATGTCCAGTACTCGCAGGAAATTCTCGACCTTGTGGACAGCATTACGCCGGATCAGAAGACCCTTGTGGTATTGATGATTTCCGGCGGCGGTTCGGCGCTTTTTTGTGCACCACCGCCCGGTATATCCATTGACGCTGTCTATCGCTTAAACGAATTACTGATGAAATGCGGCGCTAACATCCACCAGATAAACACAATCCGCAAGCACGTGTCGCAAGTCAAGGGCGGCCAGTTCGGGCACCGCGTGGCTTCCAAGGGAGCCGGCCTCGTTTCTCTGATCCTATCCGACGTGGTCGGCGATGATCTCAGTGTAATCGCTTCCGGGCCCAGCTTTCAGGACGCCACAACCTTCGGCCAGGCAGTCAGCCTCCTGCAGCAATTCGGCATCTGGGATGAGACGCCTCCGGCCATTCGAGAACACCTGCAAAAGGGCCGGCAGGATCCGTCCATGGAACCTCCCCGGCAGGTACCATCCGGCGTCCGCAACTATCTCATCGGGACGAACATGGCAGCTCTCCATGCCGCCAAAGCCCATGCTGAGGACAATGGTCTCCCCGCAGTCATATTGACCAGCCAAAACACCGGTGAAGCCAGAGAAGTCGCCAAATGTATCATGGGCATCGCCAAGGAAGTACAGGACTCGGGAAATCCAGTGCAGCCGCCGGTGGCATTGGTGATCGGAGGGGAGATGATCGTAACCTTTGACTGGGAAGACCGTGACGGATTCGGGCCCAACCGGGAATTCGTGCTGCAGTCGGCCATAGAAATCCAAGGCAGGCCCAATTTGGTCGTTGCAGGGGCCGACACCGACGGCGTCGATGGTGAAGGAAAATCCGGCGCCATTGCCGATGGGCATACCATAGAACGCAGCCATCTCGATCCGCAGTTTCATCTGGACAAACACGAAGCAGAGGCTTTCTTCGATGCCTTGGAAGACTCTCTGGAGTTCACAAGCAGCACCAACGTCAATGATGTCGTCGTGGTCTTGATTGGCCCGCACCAATCTTGACGGACAAGG
>PUOC01000139.1 GCA_003551965.1 Clostridiales bacterium
ATATTCTGTTGTCGAGTTGGTGGCCGATTCGTTGAGCGATACGCTTACAGAGTTGGTCAAAAGGAAATAGGATATTTGGGACAGCCCTTAGTTTCTAAGGGCTGTCCGTCAGGTAAGAGGGAGGTGTGGACATGACTGCGCAGGACAGAGATCAAAACCAAAGGAGTCATCCTGATGCGGACGAAGATGTGGAGAAAGTCGAAGCGGAGATCGTAGATGATGAACCACAGGCAGATGATGGGGAGTGTGGTTCGACTTCGTCCGAGGCCGAGCAGGCTCGGCAGGAATTGGAAGAGCAGTTTGATATCCTGAAGAAACGGTATATCATGTTGAAAGCCGACTTCGAGAATTACAAGCGTCGCACCCAGGCGCAGATGGAGGAAATTCGGAAGAATGCCAACGAAGAGTTGGTTCAGGAATTGCTTCCAATTCTTGATAATTTCGAGCGTGCACTGAACAGTACGGACGAAGGTTCGGGCTTCCGACAAGGTGTTGAGATGATTTTTCAACAGCTGCACAACTGTCTGGCAAAACAGGGTTTAAAGCCTATAGCCAGCGAAGGGCAGCCTTTTGACCCGCGCTATCATGAGGCGGTTAGCATGGAAGGCAGCCCCGAGGGAGAACTGGTCGTTAAAGAAGAGCTGCAAAAAGGGTATGTATTTCAAGACAAGGTTCTGCGGGCGAGTATGGTACATGTGACTCAAGAGGATTTGACAGAGGAGGATGAAGGAAATGGGCAGAGTGATAGGAATTGATTTGGGCACAACGAATTCGTGCATTGCCATTCTAGAAGGGGGTGAGCCGACCGTCATACCGAACTCGGAAGGCTCCCGTACAACGCCTTCAGTGGTGGCCTTTAAGAAGGACGGCGAACGGCTGGTCGGCTCAGCGGCCAAACGGCAGGCCGTTACCAACCCTGATCGCACCATCACATCGATCAAACGGCACATGGGCACTGACTATACCGCGCAGATCGATGACAGAAAGTATAAACCACAGGAAATTTCGGCTATGATCCTGCGCAAGCTCAAAGAAGAGGCCGAAAACTATCTCGGAGAGACGGTAGAGCAAGCAGTTATCACGGTGCCCGCTTACTTCACAGACGCACAGCGGCAGGCTACCAAAGATGCGGGCGTCATTGCCGGGCTAGAAGTGCTGCGGATTATCAATGAACCCACGGCTGCTAGTATTGCCTATGGCCTTGACAAAGGCGAGGAGCAGACCATCTTGGTCTATGATTTAGGCGGCGGGACCTTTGACGTCTCGATTTTGGAGATTGATGAAGGATATTTGGGAGTGAAAGCGACCAGCGGCAACAATCGGCTCGGCGGTGATGACTTCGACCGTCGCTTGATGGATCACTTAGTCGCCGAGTTCAAGAAGGAAACCGGAATCGATCTCAGTAAAGACAAGATGGCCATGCAGCGGCTCAAAGAAGCTGCCGAAAAGGCCAAGATCGAGTTGTCGGGCCTGCCGTCCACCAATGTTAATCTGCCGTTTATCAGCGTCAGCGATGAAGGCCCGCTGCACTTAGATATCAACATTACCCGGGCGAAATTCAATGAGTTGACCGAGGATCTGGTGGAGAAGACCATGGGACCTGCTCGGCAAGCACTGGCGGATGCCGGTTTCGAACCCCATCAGGTTGATCGTGTGATCTTAGTGGGTGGTTCAACGCGAATTCCGGCGGTACAGGATGCCATTAAGGGCATTATGGGCAAAGACCCCTACAAGGGCATTAATCCTGACGAGTGTGTAGCCCTTGGTGCTGCCACTCAAGCAGGCATGATCTCCGGTGAGTTCGATGAGGGCGAAGGTCTGGTGTTGGTGGACGTCACCCCCTTGTCGCTGGGTATCGAGACGCTCGGCGGGGTAATGACCAAACTGATTGAACGCAATACCAGCATTCCCTGCAAAGAGACGAAGGTCTTTACGACAGCAGCCGATAACCAGCCTGCAGTGGACATTCATGTGCTGCAGGGCGAGCGGGAAATGGCTGCGGACAATGTGACTCTTGGCCGTTTTCAACTGGAAGGCATTCCGGCGGCACCCCGGGGTGTACCCCAGATTGAAGTGACATTTGATATTGACCGCAATGGTATAGTCAATGTCTCCGCGAAGGATCTCGGTACGGGTAAGGAACAGAAAATCACGGTCACTTCGGCCGGCAGCCTCTCTGATGACGAGATCGAACGAATGGTAGAAGATGCCGAAGCGCACGCAGAAGAAGACAAGAAGCGCCGCGAGAAGATCGAGCTCAGAAATCAAGCGGATTCAGCGGTATATTCTGTCGATAAAACCCTCGAGGAACTAGGAGAACAGGTCACCGAAGAGCAGAAGGCGGAAGTGCAGGAAGCAAAGGAAGAACTCCAAAAAGCGCTCGAAAACGATGACACGGAAGAGATCAGAGAGAAGATGAAAGCTCTCGATGAGAAGCTCCATGCTATTTCTTCGAATCTTTACCAACAAGCGCAGCAGAGCCAGCAGCAGGGTGGACAGACCGGCGATGAGCAGGCTTCTGCGTCGTCCGATGAAGACGTGGTGGACGCTGAATTCGAAGAACCCGATGATGACAAAGAGTAGAGCAAAAAAGGGCGGTGTAAGCCTTGGCCAAGCGTGATTACTACGAAATTCTTGGGGTATCCCAAGGTGCATCTCAAGATGAGATAAAAAAAGCCTATCGTCAGCTGGCACGGAAACATCACCCTGACGTCAGCAAGGAAGAAGATGCCGAAGAGCGCTTCAAGGAAATCAACGAAGCGTACAAAGTTCTAAGTGATCCGGAACAACGCCAGAAATATGACCAGTTCGGCCACGCAGCGTTCGAAGAAGCTGGGATGGGCCAAGGCGGTTTTGGTGGATTTGGTGGTGGTTTCGGTGGATTTGATGATCTCGGTGATATCTTCGACACGTTTTTCGGGGGTGGCGGAGGTGGCCGCCCCCGGGCCCGACAGGGTGCTGATCTGCGCGCCGACTTGACGATTGAGTTCGAAGACGCTGCCTTTGGCAAGAAACAGACGATCACAGTGAATCGGGTCGTGGTCTGCGAACACTGCCACGGAAACAAAGCTGAGCCGGGAACACCCATTAAGAACTGTCCTGACTGCGGAGGTGCCGGGAAGATCCAGGGAGTGCAGCAGACTCCCTTTGGACGGATGAATGTGTCCCGGACTTGTTCTCGCTGTCACGGCGAAGGCAAGATCCACGAAACGCCCTGCAAGGAGTGCAATGGCCAGGGTCGTCTGCGGAAGCCGGAGAAGATTGAAGTGGATATTCCTGCAGGCATTGATGACGGCCAGGTTCTCAGAATTGGCGGCAAGGGCGATGCCGGTGATCTCGGAGGTCCTCCCGGCGACTTGAATATCGTTATCCGCGTACGGCCGCATAAGGTGTTTACGCGTCGCAACAATGACGTCTTGTGCACTGTACCCATTACAATTGTGCAGGCAGCTTTGGGTGATGAGATCGAAATGCCGACCCTAGAAGGGCCGGTCAATATGCGCATCCCAGAAGGGACCCAGTCGGGTAAGACGATGCGCCTGCGGGGCAAAGGGATTCGAGACGTACGCGGTCATGGACGGGGTGACCAATTGGTGACGATACATGTGGAAACTCCGACCAAATTGACAGAGCGGCAGAAGGAGCTGCTTCGCGAATTCGCCAAAGAGCGCGGGGAAACGCATCCCGAGGAATCAAGAAGCTTCTTTGACCGTGTAAAAGATGCACTGCGGTAGTGCAAACGGAAAGGCGGTCTTGTACCGTCTTTTTCCATTCTATGCATGCGGAAGGCAGGTTAGTGATTCATGGGACATTGGCAGCAGGTTAAAATCCGGATTGGCAGAGAGTGTGAGGAAGCCGCCGGCGAAGTTTTACAGGCGCTCGGTGCCAGTGGCTACTCTGTGGAGGACCCCGAGCTGTCCTATGGAAGTGACGTTCGTCGGATTAGTGACTACGTTCCCGAACAGGATAATGACGGTCACGTGATCCTCCGTGCGTACTTCCAGCCTGCTGTTGCCCCGGAACAATTGGCCCGGCTTGAGCAGGATCTTTCTTACCTTCGTCATTACGGGTTATCCGTAGGCGCTCTCTCTGTGGAAACGTCTATGATCCGTGAAGAGGATTGGGCCCATGCCTGGAAACAGTATTATCATACTGAGGTGTTTGGAAGAATCGTAGTGCGTCCGACATGGGAGGCCTACCAACCGCAGCCAGACCAAGTGGTGGTCGAAATAGACCCCGGCATGGCATTTGGAACTGGCGGGCACCCCAGTACGTCGATGTGTCTCTATGCATTGCAGGAGCTCGACCTGTCAGAGCGTTGTTTTTGGGATGTGGGTACTGGTTCGGGCATATTGTCCTGCGCCGCCGGGAAATTGGGTGCTTCCCCGATTGCCGCTTGCGACGTCGATGTGACTGCTGTTAAAACGGCCCGTGACAATATGAAATGCAACGGTGTAAAGGGCCATTGCGTCCAAGGAACAATCGATAGCTTGACGGGGACCGCTGATGTGATTGCTGCCAACATCATGGCGGACGTCATCATTGAACTCATGCCTATCATCCCTTCGAAGCTGCGCCCTGGCGGACGGTTTATCGGGAGCGGCATCATTGATACTCGAGTTCCTGACTGCCAGGAGGCAGCAGCGGCTCATGACATGGAAATTCTACAGGAGTGGCGCGAGGGCGAGTGGTACACGTTTCTAGCCGCCGCAAAAGGGAAAGGGAAGGGGGCGTTGTAGCTGCCTCGTTATTTCGTGTCAAAACAGGCAAGACAGGGCGATGCAATCTGCATTGAAGGTGAAGACGCCCGTCATCTCGGGGGAGCACTGCGGGCCAACGTTGGGGATTATGTAGAAGTGATGGTAGAGGAAGATGGACCGTATGTGTCGCAAATTAAAGACATGGATAGACAGCGGGTTGAAACGACCATTGTGAAGCGACTTCGAAAACAACAAGACCCACCGATTTCGTTGGTCCTATACCAGGGCATGGCCAAAGGAGAGAGGATGGATTTTGCGGTTCAGAAGGCGGTAGAGCTTGGAGTGCAGAGGGTTGTACCCTTCTCTTCGGATAACTGTGTTGTCAAAATGGATGTGACGCGTGCTAAACGCAAGCGGCGGCGTTGGCAGCGTATTGCAGAAGAAGCAGCAAAGCAGTGTTTCCGCGATCGCATACCCGATGTTTCCCACCCCATGCAGTTCGAGGATCTCGTTGACATCTGCGCCGATGGCACCCCGGAGTTAATGGTTTTTCCATATGAGCGCGAAGACACGGTGTTCGTAAAAGACCTTCAGGTCGAAGCTCCGGAAAGCGCAGGTGTCATCATTGGCCCTGAGGGTGGGTTCGAACCCGCTGAAGCGGCTCGGCTGGTGCAGTCAGGCGCGAACGCTGTATCCTTAGGGCCGCGTATCCTGCGCACGGAGACGGCCGGTATGGTTGCCCTGACACTTCTCGGCAGCCGTTTTGGTGACCTTAATCGTGAAAAGGTGGAGCGGATATGACAAGCCGAAAACGGGTTGCCATTCATACGCTAGGCTGCAAAGTGAACCAATACGACTCGGATGCCGTAGTCGATCAGTTCCGCGCAGCCGGGTACAGCATCGTTGATTTCGACAGCCAGGCGGACGTCTATGTGGTTAACACCTGCACAGTGACTAGTACCGGTGATAAGAAGTCCCGGCAGATGGTGCGCCGCGCCCGGCGCCAGAATGCAGAAGCCGTGATCGTGATGATGGGGTGCTTTTCACAGGCGTCGCCCCAGGCTGCCGAGGACCTAGAAGAAGTAAACCTGATCTTAGGTACCGATGACCGTGGTGACGTTGTCTCTCTGGTGCAGAACATCAACTATGACCAAAGGCAGAATCGAGTCATTCCATTGTCCCAGATCCATGGATTTGAAGAGCTTTGGGTAGAACAGGGCCAAGGCCGCACCCGCGGTGTACTGAAGATTCAAGACGGCTGCAGCGAATTTTGTGCATACTGCCGAGTACCCTATGCCCGGGGCCGTTCCCGCAGCCGCGGGCCTGAGCAGGTTCTAGCCCAAGCAGAGCGCTTTGCCGAGGGCGGTTGCCGTGAACTGGTGCTGACAGGTGTTCACCTAGGGGCCTATGGACACGATCTGAAGTCAAACGTGGATTTGAGCAATATCACAGAACGTATAGCCGCAAACGTTTCCGTTGATCGACTGCGATTGAGCTCTGTCGACCCGGATAAAATAAGTGAGCGGCTGCTGCAGGTCATGGCCGGGCAGCCTGTCGTCTGCAGGCACCTGCATATACCGCTTCAAAGCGGCAGTACCTCCGTACTGCAGCGGATGCGGCGCAACTACACAGTCTCGGATTATGAACAGGTGATGCGGCGGGTACGCCATTGGCTGCCCGATGCTGCGGTTACCACCGACGTCATGGTCGGTTTCCCTGGCGAAACCGAGGTGGAATACCAAGATACGATGGAGTTCGTGGAGAAGATGGGTTTCAGCCGTCTGCACGTCTTTCCGTTTTCGCCGAGGGCAGGCACGCCAGCGGCCGCCATGGGCGATCAGGTTCCGAAGCACCTTCGCCGCCAACGGGCCGATGGGCTGATCCGAAAGGGTGAAGAGATGAGTGCCGTGTTTCACCGCCAATTTAAGGGCAAAACCGTGTCTGTGCTCGTCGAAACTGCATCCAACCGGGAATGCTTTGGGCTTACGGACCAATACGTGCGAGTACAGGCACAGGCAGGGTCTGGACAGTGCCAGCCTCAACCCGGAGATATAGTTCAGGTTGCGATTGAGGAGACAGACTGCAGCGGTGCTGCAGGAATTTTGCTTCAAACCCGGAAGTAGTACGATGGAAGGGGGTGGATGGACATGGCGCAGGATTGTGTTTTCTGCAAAATAGCCGTGGGTGAACTGTCGGCGCAAGTGGAAATGGAAAACGAAGATATCATAGCTTTTCGAGATATCCATCCTGAAGCACCCGTGCATATCCTTATTATTCCCAAAAAGCATATTGCCAGTCTTGTCGACGTGACGGACAAGGACAGCGGCATGCTTGGCCGTATTCAGCTGGCCGCGGCAGAGCTGGCGGAGAAGCACAAGCTGGACAGAGGCTTTCGCTTGGTGACCAACTGCGGTCACGAAGGCGGCCAGACCGTGGAACACCTGCACTATCATCTCTTGGGAGGGCGGCAGTTGACTTGGCCTCCTGGATAAAACAATTGACCAGCGTGGAGTGATGGTTTATAATAGGTGTGAGACTTTCTCAACCGTTAGTTGCGGAGGGAGGGATATCTGGTGGCAGAAATCAAAGTAAACAAAAACGAGTCCCTCGACCAGGCTCTGCGACGTTTCAAAAAGCAAATGCGTACGTCTGGTGTGTTGTCGGAGGTACGAAAGCGTGAACGCTACGAAAAGCCCAGCGTAAAGAGAAAAAAGAAATCCGAAGCTGCGCGTAAGCGCAAATTCCGTTAGTCAGCCCAGGCTCGATATCTTCTCACAGATGTCGGGCCTTTTTCGAATATACCTGCGAAAGTGGTGAGTGCAGTGAAGAGTTCTCGGCGTGGCCTTGTGATGGCCGGAGTTCTGGTGGTGTTGGCCTTGTTTCTCGCTGCCACCCCAGCTTCGGCTGAACCAGAGCAGGTCTTTGTGATACCCATTGAAGGTGATATTGAGCCCGGATTGTACGCCTTTCTGCAGCGGGCTTTCGGCGAGGCGGAGGAGGCGAATGCTGCGGTGGTTCTCACCATCAACACATTTGGTGGGCGGGTTGATGCTGCCACCGACATCCGAGATCTGATCATCGCTTCAGACGTTCCTGTGATTGCCTTTGTCACCGATCGGGCGTGGTCGGCAGGAGCGCTGATTGCATTGGCGGCCGATGAAATAGCCATGGCTCCGGGCAGCAGCATGGGGTCCGCGGAGCCAAGACCTATGGACGAGAAGACTGTTTCTGCCCTGCGGGCAGAGTTTGAAGCAACCGCCGAACGAGTGGGCAGGGATCCCGACATTGCAGCGGCCATGGTGGATGCCGACCTCGCTGTGGAGGGCGTGGTGGAGGAAGGAAAGATCCTGACACTGCGGGCATCGAGAGCTGTTGAATTAGGATTTGCTGAACACATGGCGGACAATTTGAATGATGTTCTTGAGTTTTTTGGTCTCGGCGAACTGCCGCTTGAAGAGGTGCAACCGAACTGGGCCGAAGTTCTGGCCCGGTGGATCACCATGCCGATCTTCAGCTCGCTGCTCTTGAGCATTGGCTTTATTGGTCTGATCTACGAGGTCACAACCATGGATTGGGGAGTTCCGGGCACGGCCGGTTTGATAGCATTGCTTCTGTTTTTTGGCGGTCACATGGTGGCCGGCTTGGCCGGTTGGGAAACGGTGATACTCTTCCTCGTGGGATTGGTTCTGCTGATGGTGGAGGTGTTCGTCATTCCCGGTTTTGGAGTGGCTGGCGCCTTAGGTCTGATTGGAATACTGGCCGGTATTGGCATGGCCTTCGGGAGTGTGCTTACAGCCTTGACAAGTCTATCGGTTGCCCTGTTTCTTGCCATTGTTGTTATCTTGGTGTTCGGGAAACGGTTTGCGCAGACAGGTGCATGGAAAAAATTGGTGTTGTCAACGAGCGAACACAAAGAACAGGGCTACCGGGGCCCGAAAGAGCACAAGGGATTAACGGGGCAAAAGGGTGTAACCTTAACGCCGCTTCGCCCCTCCGGTACTGCCATCATTAACGAAGAACGCTATGATGTGGTTTCTGAAGGAGGGTTTATGGACAAAGATGTGCCTGTTGTGGTGACGAAAATTGAAGGAACCAGGGTTGTTGTTCGGGAAATAACTGAAGAAGAGAAAGAAGAAGAAGAGTAAATCTGGTACTAGGGGGTTCGACGGTTGGATATGGATCTGATTTTAGCCGCTTTACCGTTTGTGCTCATTGTTGTTGGGCTGCTGGTTGTCTTTACCTTTGTGCCAATTGGCCTCTGGATCTCGGCCTTGGCCGCTGGTGTCGGCGTAGGGATCTTTACGCTGATTGGAATGCGTCTGCGCCGTGTTATCCCGGGGCGGATTATCTTGCCCTTGATCAAAGCGCGTAAAGCCGGTCTGGATGTGGCGATTGACAAGCTTGAGGCACATTACCTGGCCGGTGGAAACGTGGATCGGGTTGTTGATGCGCTGGTCGCGGCCCACCGGGCGGACATTGCCTTGACCTTTGAACGGGCTGCTGCCATTGACTTGGCCGGCCGTAATGTGCTGGAAGCTGTACAGATGAGTGTAAACCCGAAAGTCATTGAAACTCCTTCTGTCGCTGCAGTGGCAAAAAACGGAATCGAACTTAAGGTAAAGGCGCGGGTTACAGTGCGAGCCAACATTGACCGGCTCGTTGGTGGTGCCGGTGAGCAGACCATTATTGCCCGGGTGGGCGAAGGAATTGTAACCACGGTGGGTTCAGGAGAAACCCACAAAGAAGTTCTCGAAAATCCCGATCGTATTTCCCAAACAGTTTTGGCCAAAGGCTTGGATGCAGGTACGGCGTTCGAGATCCTGTCGATCGACATTGCTGATATTGACGTGGGACGTAATATCGGTGCTCGTCTGCAGATGGACCAGGCTGAAGCGGACAAGAATATCGCACAGGCGAAAGCCGCAGAACGCCGTTTTGCTGCCTTAGCCAGGGAACAAGAAATGAAAGCCAGCGTCCAAGAAATGCGTGCTCGAGTTGTGGAGGCGGAAGCAGAGGTGCCGAAAGCCTTGGCTCAAGCACTGCGAGATGGTAACTTGGGCGTAATGGACTACTACAACATGCGCAACGTGGTGGCCGACACGGAGATGCGGAAGTCGATCGGTGAGCCCGACGAACAACAGGACTCATCGGGAGGCAGTGAAGATGTACCGAAGTAGCCAACCGGCTAGGTAAGGGGGAAGTATTGTGGAGCTTTTAATTCCCATACTAATCATCCTCTATGTTATTACGTCGGTGGTTAGTGCGGTGATGAAGTCTGGCCAACGGGAGGGTTCGGACACACCGCGCCCTGGTACACGATCGAGGCAGTTCCACCGTGCGGAGCCCGGTGAGCGAACGCCGACGCGGCAAGCACCTCGGCAGAGCTCACCATCCGGTCAACAGCAGGAAGGCTCGCAGCGGGGACGGGATCGAGACGTCGTTGTTGAATCCCCGAGTCCCGGTGGTGGTGCCACTGTAATAGCAGACAGCGATCAGGCGGAGGACGATTCGCAATTCACGGACGAACGCGAATCCTTTGAGAGCAGCGATATAGAACGGGAGCGGGAATTCGGGGAGTATGAGCAACCGGAGCAAAGAGAGGGGGCTGCGGCGGTTCCCGATGAACTGCAGGAAGACCTAGCAGAAGATGATGATATGGGCATTATGCGGCCCGGCACCGTTACTAGGCGGCGAGGTCTGCAGAGGCATCCAGCGCTGGGCACGGTGAATCGTCAAAAGCTGGTGGAAGGTGTGATCTGGTCGGAAATTCTCAAGGAGCCGCGGGCCAAACGTCCTTGGCCGGGGCGGTAAAGGGCGGACCCGGCGCCGTTGCGTCGGGTCGGCCGTTTTCCTGCGCGGCTGTTTATGGTATTGTAAGAGTACCGCGGCGCTGTTATAATGTACATTGAAGCGGTGTTAATCAGAAGCAAGCTATTTCGAAGGAGGATCGCAATGGCAGAAACACTAAAGGCAGGAATTATCGGGTGTGGTGGTATCGCCAATGGCAAACATATGCCCAGCCTGGCCAAGCAGAAGGGTGTCAAGATGGTAGCCTTCTGCGACATCTTACCAGAACGGGCCAAGAAAGCAGCCAAGGATTTTGGCGGCAAAGACGCTGAAGTATACGAGGACTATCGGAAGCTCTTAAAGGACAAGGACATTGATGTTGTCCATGTCTGTACACCCAACAGTTCGCATTCGGAGATTACCGTTGCTGCGTTAGATGCTGGAAAGCATGTTATGTGTGAAAAACCCATGGCCAAGACCTCGGCAGAAGCCAAGGACATGATTTCTGCAGCGAAGCGCTCAGGTAAGAAACTCAGTATTGGCTATCAGAACCGCTGCCGCCCGGACAGCCAGTATTTAAAGGCAGTGTGTGACCGCGGCGATTTGGGCGAAATCTACTATGCACGGGCTAAGGCTCTGCGCCGCCGTGCTGTGCCGACTTGGGGTGTCTTCTTGGACGAGGAAAAACAAGGCGGCGGACCTCTGATTGATATCGGAACCCATGCCCTTGACTTAACCCTTTGGACCATGAACAACTACAAACCGAAATATGCCGTTGGAACCACCTATCACAAGCTCGGCCATAAAGAAAATGCGGCCAATGCCTTTGGTCCATGGGACCCCAAGGAATTTACCGTCGAGGACTCCGCTTTTGGA
Organism: Clostridiales bacterium; assembly: GCA_003551965.1. Lineage (GTDB taxonomy): Bacteria > Bacillota > Limnochordia > Darwinibacteriales > B1SED10-159 > B1SED10-159. Next base: position 11,364 of record PUOC01000139.1, read on the forward strand.
TTCGTGGTTATGGAGAATGGCGCCACCATCAGCGTCGAATCAAGCTGGGCCTTGAACACCCTGCTGGACGGTGAAGGACGGACCATTCTCTGTGGAACCGAGGGTGGTGCCGACATGGAGGATGGATTGCGTCTGAACGGCGAGGATATGAGCAAGATGTATGAGATACGACCAACACTGGAGGCCGGCGGCGTGGCATTCTATGAAGGTGCCTCCGAGAGCCCCGAGGAGATGGAAGCCCGGTTGTGGCTGGAAGCGATTCGCAAGGATAAGGATCCTTTGGTCTTGCCTGAGCAGGCCATGGTGGTTACCCAGATCTTGGAGGCGATCTATAAGTCGGCTGAAACCGGCGAGCCGGTTTACTTCAACAAGTAACATGGACTTAATCGAACCTCCATCCCGCTTGGGGTGGAGGTTTTGTTTGTCCTGCGGGCTGCGCGATATATTTCGTTATGATTCGTTTGCATGCCGGGTGAATTTTGCTTATAATAGGTTCATAAGAAATAACAGGGGGGACGATGCTGGCTTGACACAAGCAGTTATTGAGCAGAGTTTTCATCTGGCTGACAATGAGCAGGCCCAAAGAATCAGCGGTCAGCGCGATAGCTTTCTGCGTGTTATTGAGGACCAGCTGGGGGTAGAGATCATACCGCGGGGACTGGCCTTGGTCATCAAGGGAGACGCTAGCTCGGTTCAGCGCGCTCACAAGGTTCTGGCTAACCTGAGCGACATTCCGCGAGAACTGCGTGAACAGGATGTCTACTATGCGGCCCACTTAGTTCAAAGCGGGGAGAAAACCACATTGCGGGAGATTAATGCAGAGATCGTCGTTACCACGGCCAATGGCAAACAGATTCGACCGAAAACCGCGGGACAGCGCCGCTATATCAAGGAAATTTACCGGAACGATGTTGTTTTCGGCATTGGGCCCGCAGGGACGGGGAAGACGTACTTGGCCATGGCCGCAGCTATCGCAGCCCTGAAACGCAAGGAAGTCAACCGTCTGATCTTGACGCGTCCGGCAGTGGAGGCCGGGGAACATCTGGGATTTCTCCCAGGCGATCTCCAAGACAAAGTGGATCCGTATCTGCGGCCGCTCTACGACGCATTGTTCGATATCCTTGGTGTCGAAGTGTACCAGCGCTATCGAGAGAAGGGAGTCATTGAGGTGGCCCCCTTGGCGTATATGCGGGGCCGTACCTTAGACGACTCGTTTATTATCCTCGATGAAGCACAAAACACTACCATGGCACAGATGAAGATGTTCTTGACCCGTTTGGGATTTGGTTCGAAGGCAGTGGTTACGGGAGACATTACTCAAGTGGATCTTCCTCGGGGGAAATTCTCAGGCTTGATCAAGATCCAGAAGGTGCTCAATAATGTCAATGGTGTTGGATTCAGTTATTTGACCGGCAGTGACGTAGTCAGGCATCCGTTAGTACAGCGGATTATTGAGGCCTTTGAAGCGCATGGTGAGGGCAGCGGGTCTTCCGAGCGCGACCATTAGGTTTGGGCCGGATCATTCAGTGCTGCGGCGATGTGCATCCAGACAATCAGAGTGTGTCTATTCGTGCGAGCAGTTCCAAACCCAGCGCCATCGCTTCACGTCCGGTCGTGCTGCTTGGCAGCTTCCCGGTCAGGTGAAATTCGACTGACCGGTGCTGCCGTTTCTCGTGTATGCAAAATTTACCGCCGGACCGTGGGAAGCCTGCTCTTTCACGAGTGTTAGGAAATAGAGACAACGGAGCCCTGTGGTCTTTTTGTTTGTTGTAGGAGGCATATGGTGAGCAAAAAGCCGTTTTGGACAGCTGTAATCGATCGGATCAAAGCGCTTAGTGGGCAGAGGTCGTTGCGTCCCTGGATCATTGGCGCCGTTGTGTTCTTGGGCTTATTTGGACTTCTTATGGTAGATCTGCTCCCATCGGGCGTCGATCTGCGAGTCGGTCAGGTGAGCCCAGTGGACGTTATGGCTCCGACGACACAGGTGTACGAAGCCGAGACCCAGCGCCGCCGAGAAGCGGCTGGAAGGTCAGCGGTGCGTGAAGCGAGCGAAGATGCAGCCAATTACGATGTGGACAGCGCGACAGTAGCTGAAGCCGAAGAAGATATGGAAAAGCTGTTTGAAATGGTTTTTGACAAACCATTGGACGATACTGTCCCGGGTACGAGTATGGAAGAACGGCGAGAGTATGCCCCAGAAATTGCCCAATGGGTCCGCACTGGATTGGACATACAGGTGCAGTCTGAACACATTGACATTCTGTTGGCTTCAGCGGCTGATCGGCGCCAGGAATTGGAGCATTGGATGAAATCGCTTTTGCTCGGTCCTTTGGAGGACGGGATAGCCAGTGGAGAAGCACAGGAGGCTGTGGAAGATATCGGTGCCCAGGCGGCCGAGAATGTGGAATTCTCCCGACTGGCACCGCTGGTCGTGGCCTTGGCCGATGCTTTCTTCGAACCGAACTTGGTATTGGATTTGGAGGCTGTGGAAGAGGCTAGGCAGCAGGCAAAGAATGCAGTGGAACCGGTGACCATTGTGGAGGGGGAAGCCATTCTCAGAAAGGGGGACGTGGTTCGGCGGAACCATTTGGAGCTGCTATCTGAGCTGGGCATCCGCCGCGATGGAGCCGATTACCCTGCACTGGTGGGATTGGCTGGCTTTGTACTGGCCCTTATGGCTCTTCCCGGGGTTTATCTCTATCAATATCGGCGTTCGATTTTGCTTCAGGACGGCCTGCTTGGTTTACTGGCGCTTGTGGTACTGACCGTCGCGGCCGTAACCAAGGTGCTTGATTTGGTTCAGTGGCAGGCGGCCATTTTTCTTTCGCCCATTGCCTTGGCCGGTATGTTGACAACACTACTTTTGGAAGCGCGCCTTGCTTTGATGATTGTCACCTCTTTGTCCATTGTGGCAGCGGTGCTTGCTGGATTTGACTTCGCTGTGGGTGCTGTGTTGCTGGCAGGCGGGGTAGCGGGCGTATACACTGTGTCCCATGTTAGTCAAAGAGGCGACTTGATGCGGGCGGGTTTCATTGTGGGGGCCGTGCAGTTCACCGTGATGATTTTCCTGGCGCTGATGACTTCTGATCTGTCGCTGGCTGGACACAGTTATCTGGCTTGGGTGAACGGAGTACTCTCATCGGTTATAGCCATTGGCTTTCTGCCGTATCTGGAAAGTTTATTTGGAATTACGTCGGCGATTCGGCTGTTGGAGTTGAGCAACCCCAACCAACCCGTACTGCGCCGCCTTTTGATGGAGACCCCGGGAACGTACCATCACAGTATCATTGTGGGTAACTTGGCCGAGGCTGCAGCCGATGCCATTGGGGCCGACGGCCTGTTGGCACGGGTTGGTGCTACCTACCATGATATCGGCAAACTGAAGCGGCCGTATTTTTTCGGAGAAAATCAAGTGGGCGGGCACAATCCCCATGATAGGATCGCTGCGTCACTGAGCACTCTTATTATCACGTCCCATGTCAAAGACGGGTTGGAACTGGCTAAAGAGTATAGGCTTCCCCGGGTTGTGCGGCAGTTCATCAGTCAACACCATGGGACCGATTTGGTGAAATTTTTCTATCATCGCGCTCGGGAACAAGGTGGTGACAGCGTCGATGAAAAGCGGTTCCGTTATTCCGGCCCGAAACCGCAGACGAAGGAAACGGCCATCGTTTCCCTGGCCGATGCCGTGGAAGCGGCGGTCCGGTCGCTGTCCAAGACCAGTCCCGGCAAGATCGAGGGTTTGGTACACAAGATCATCAAAGACCGATTGCACGACGGTCAGCTCGACGAGTGTGAACTGACTTTCAAAGATTTGGACTACATCGCCCATGCTTTTACCAATGTTTTAGTGGGCATTTTCCATGCCCGAGTGGAATACCCGGACAACATCAAGAGGGAAGATATTGAAGGGAAGAGGAGTTAAGGTGGAGTTAGCCATACGCAACCAACAGAATACCTTTGACGTGCGGCATTTGCGTTCTCTACTGCAAGAGGTCATGGAAACGGCCTTTCAGCGACTAGGCGCATCCAGCGCCGTGGAACTGGTGATCGTTTTGACCGATGATGCCTCCATCCGCACCTTAAACCGCGACTTTAGGGGTAACGATGCTTCCACAGACGTTTTGTCGTTTCCCCAGCAAGACAACGGCCCTGCGTCTCCGGCGGGCGAATTGCC
>PUOC01000009.1 GCA_003551965.1 Clostridiales bacterium
GATATGATGAGGACCTGTTGGATACCGGAGGCTACGGCCTCTTCCACAGTGTATTGAATCGCCGGGTTTTCCACAATCGGCAGCATCTCTTTGGGCACGGCCTTTGTCGCCGGCAGAAAACGGGTTCCCAATCCAGCGGCAGGTATAATCGCCTTTCGTACGGGCACGCTGTCCACCCTCCTTTGTCACATTGACTCCGCTTCTCTGCAAAAGCTCTCTATTTCTCTTTCCACAGCAGCGCTTTTTCGAGGAACTATTGCCGGCGCCTGAGAAACTGTATTCCGATTGTCAGCATGGCCAGGGCACTGAGAATCGTTCCCGCCAACAGTGTTGGCTTGATTCCCCAAGTATCGATGGCATAGCCTCCCAAAAAGCTCCCGGTCACACTGCTGACTCCGGCGTAGGCGGCGGTGGCAATGGCTTGCGCCGAAGTCTTCAAATGCTCCGGCGCCACCTGATTTATGTAGGTTCGAATGGTCGGCAGAAATACGCCGAAGGACAGGCCTTGGCACAGACTGGCAGTGATCACGGCCATAGGGCTGTCGGCGCCGTACAGTAGCAGCAGCCGCAAGGTAAAGAACACAGAGGCAAAGGCCATCAGCCCCAATGCCGGTATCTTCGCCAGGAAAATCGCCGAAGTGAACAGGATCGGAACTTCGCTCACCGCATTGACAAACATGGATATGCCTTGATGGGTCGGCGTGCCCCCCACAGCCCGCAGCAATTCGGGCATGTACTGGATCGCCAAACGATTGGGAATGAACAAAAATACCGAAGCCGCCAACAAGAATACATAATCCGTGTTCCGGAACAAATCCAATGGATTTACCTGCCTCGGTTCTCTGGCACGGCCGGAGCTCTTCTCGGGCTCGCGAATCCGCCGGGAATCTTTGAGACGGGAAGCCGCGGCAATGGCCATGCCTGACAACAATGCGTGGCCCACAAACATGGTATTCCATCCAAAGCGGTTGATAATGCCGCCAAACGCCAAGGCTACGGTGGCAAAGCCCATGGAGCCCCAGGCACGCATGAAACCGTAACGCTTGCCCAAAGCACGGGAAGAATCAAAGATCCAGGAATCAATGATCGACTGCTGGGGCATCCACAGAAAGCCAATCACGGCAAAGGATACCACAACAGCCGCTGTAGTCGTGTAATAAGGAAAGAAAAAGACCACTGCAGCCAAAAGCGCCATGCAGAGCATCTGAACCTTTTTTACCGTGCGATACCGGTCGCACACATAACCCTAAAAGGTTTGGCCGAAAATGCCCGCCAGCATCATGACAGACAATGCAAAACCGATTTCGGTGTTGCTGAAACCGGCCTCCCTGAGATAATAGACGCGGAAGGCGGCGAATGCCGCCCAGGAACTGAACAAAAATCCCTGCAGAAGACTGAACTGCCGGATGGTATTCACAAACTGCAACCTTCCTTCACAAAAACCCGCCGCTAACCCTGAAATCGGCAGCGGTTGCGGCAGAACGATGGTTCTCGGTGGTTTGATCCTATATTCATTTCTACATAAACCAGCTCGTTCCTGCCTTCGAGAAGGACAGCGGCGACGAGTCTCTGCAGATACCGCCAGGAAGGTGCTGACAAAGTCAGCCTCCAAAAGCCGCAGACAGGGGCGAACGGCGCTGCTGCAGGGGTTTCCGCGTCCCTGACGTGCCAGCTTGGGTTTAGGTGCCAGGGGGAGCAGCGCCGTCCTGGGAACTCCTGTATGCCCCGAGAACGGCTGTTTCCATCAACGCGAAAATGAAGCTGCCCGCACCAGCGGACAGCTTCATCTGGCGATCCCTAAAACGGAGAATCCGGGAAATAGAAATCGGCGGCATTCTCCTGGGTAATCAAGGGCGAGTCGATGATATACGTGCCAAACATAGGTGCGTCGGTGACAAACCGCGTCACCGTCACTTCAATGCCGGTGGCAATCATGGCCGGCGGATACAGTACGTTTACCGGGGTCAGCCGGTCGCCTTCCATGACCCGGGCAATGACTTCCTTCATGCCCGCGCCGCCGACAATGAAGAGCTCGTCTTCCCGTCCAGCCTGCTTGACAGCTTCGATGACGCCGAGGGCAATGTCATCGTCCTGGGCCCAGACGGCATCAATTTCCGGAAAACGGGCCAAGAAGTCCTGCATGACTTCAAAACCATCGTCGCGATTCCAGTAGGCATGTTCCCAATCCAGCACTTCGATATCTGTTTCTTCCACCAGTTCCATAAAAGCATCGAAACGCTGGTTATCGATGACCGTGGGGATACCCCGCAAAATCACCATTTTGCCTTCTCCGCCCATGGCCTCGATCATGTACTCTGCAGAAACACGGCCCATGGCCGGATTGTCGCCGGCCACATAGATGTCCTCGATACCTTCCCGAGCCAGTCCGCGATCAACCACGGTCACGAAAACCCCAGCTTCCTTCACCATTTCCACCGGGTCGGTCAAGGGATCCGACTCGAAGGGCAAAATTACAAGCCCGTCAATGTTGTGAATGGCCATCAGGTCTTCCAAATCATTGGCCTGTTCCCCCGGGCCGCCGGCTGTCAGCAATACCATGTTGATATGGGGATATTCTGCTTCGATCCGATCCACGGTCACCTGTGCCCAATAGTTCACTCCGCCGGTCCAGCCGTGGGTAGCCGCCGGTATGGACACACCAATGGTAATTTCGTCCTCAGCCAGCACCTGCCCGGGCATCATGACGGCTGCAGCTAAAACCAATGCCAAAACAACTCCGAATACGCGCTTCATCCTTTTCTCTCTCCTTCCTTGATGGCTCGATGTTTGTTCCGGCCGACCGCAAATTCCTCGCTTTCACCTCCCCCTGCCGCTGCGCTGTACCAGCACGGCAACGATAATGATAATGCCCTGCACGGCACCATTAAGGTATTGACTGATGGCACCGGTCAGGTTAAGAATGTTGCCGATTACACTAAGGATGATTGCACCGGCCACCGTGCCCCATAGACGAGACGAGCCGCCCTTCAGAGCCGTGCCGCCGATAATTACCGCTGCAATGGCTTCTAGTTCCCACAAAACCCCTGTGGAGCTCGATGCCGAACCCAAGCGCGGCACATAGATGATCGTCGCCACAGCAACGCACAAACCCTGCACCACGTATGTCAGGGTGCGCATGCGATCCACGTGGATGGCCGAATAGCGGGCGACATCGGCATTGGAACCAATGGCCAGGCAGTAACGGCCAAAACGGGTTTTGTTCAGCAGTATCCAGCCGATCAGTGCTACCAGGAAAAAAATCAAAATCGGAATAGGAACGCCCAGTAGACTGTCATAGTAAACAGGGCGGTAGATGCCTCGCAGTTGGAAGTTCAGGGACAATGTTCCTCCGTCGGCCAAATAAGTCACCAAGGAGCGAAAAATGCCCATGGTGCCCAGCGTAACAATGAACGAGTCAATCCGGCCCTTGGTTGTCACTAGACCATTGACGAGACCGGCCGCTAAGCCCAAACCCACCGCAATCAGCATACCCAAGATCACCGTTGTCCAAGACACGCCCACGGTCTCCACAAGGTTGTTCATGACAATAATCATGACGCCGGAGAGGAAAGCAGCCATGGAACCA
>PUOC01000075.1 GCA_003551965.1 Clostridiales bacterium
GGACCGGCGCTCGATTCACCTGCTCGGCCATGGCCGCTGCTTCAGCCACGGTATTCAGGATATTGCATTCCTTTGTGTTCAAGGGTTCAATGACAATGGTAATTCCCCATGGATCGGCCTTGTCGGCGGCTGTCTGCAGAAATTCGACAATCTGCTGCTCTGCTTTCTCTCGGCTGAAATTTTCTGGTACCCGGCGGGCCCGTCCGCTGCCAAACACCACCGTGTCGGCACCGATCCGCTTTATACGTGCAAAAGCCTTCTCCAAATAGCGGTCAATGCGTTCCCTGTTGACATCCTCGCCAACCACCGGCATATCTCCCGGCAAAAAGACATTGCAGGCCTTGATGGGGAGCGGACTGGCAGCAAACTGTCGTTGGTACATCGCCTCAAATGACGCCTCGTCGGTTTCTGGCTGCAATGACACCACGGTGCACTCCAAATAGTCAAATCCTGCCTCATACACTTCACGGGCCCTGTCAATACCGGCACAGCAACCTATTTCCACGGCCTAACCTCCTCTAGTTTCCTGGGTCGTGCTTCCGTGTTCTTCTATGGCCTCTTTCCGCGCGGTGCTCACAATTCCCTGCCCTACCATGCCATAGGACCCACCACCGACCCCACATCCGCGAAAAAGGGCCTAGAGCAAAAACGCCCAAGGCCGAAGTGGTTCAAACACCAAGGCAAACGGTTAGCATTGTACTGCTGTTGCTACAGCAGATCAAAGGCATAGCCGGCTGAGATCACGAAATTGGCAATCCCATGGGCCAGCACCGCGGGGACAATTGAACCGCCCGCCGCCTTTTCCGTCATGTATCCCAAGAGCCAGCCCGCGATCCCGGTCACAACAGCAGCCGATAGCGTTCCCACAACAACCCAAACGGTCAGTGCGTCAGTCAGCCACGCCAGGGAAAAGAGCGGCAGGCCGTGGACCAGGCCAAACGCCACGGCTTGCACCACATTGCCGGCCTTAGAACCTAGCTTCTCGGTGAGCCGGCCGAAGAGAAAACCGCGAAAGAACAGTTCTTCACCCAAACCCGTCTGGATCATATCCCGCACCAACAGTGCCGGAAGAATGACAAAACCCATGCCCACATACGGCAGCTGCACGGTGCCAAGATCGGCCGGCAGGAGCAGCGGCAGGAGCAGCAGCCTTGACAGCACAATCATTGCGATGACAGCCCCTGCAGTCACGATGACGGGCTTCCACTCCAATACAGGTTTTCTCAAACCTATCCACGATAGGAATTTCGATTGCCTGCGAGCGGTGAATATCCACCAGATAAAGGGAATCAGCACCCACGGAATCAGGTGCAGAAGAGCATCTAGCAATGCCATCAAGACCAGCATAGAGCGGAGCCCCCTTGTATTTCACACACCGGCCGCCGACAGCAAGAGCCAAGGCATGCCGCTGTTTCCATGCGGACGGACTGGCTCCGCCCCACGGCTTCACGTCTATCATTGTATCAGATCAGTTGCCGCCACTGCAAAGCGAACCTCGTGTTCATGGGTCAGTGGTGCAGCGACCTCCATGGCCGTAATGACAGCGTCCGTCCGGTTCGGAAAAAGAGCGGCACCGCCGTCGAAGGGAGCGCGCCTGCAGAGGACAACAGAAAAGATCCATCGGCATGCAATGGATCTTCCCGGTTGATGGTATCGAAGCAACCGCTCTGGCACTTAGGGCATGCTCTGACGGTTGGTTCTGCCCCATCTAGCGAATGGTTACCGTAATGCGGCCTGACGTACGCGTTCTCGGAACACGCAGCACCACACGGTACGATTCATCCCTGCGGACATGGCGGCCCACAAAATGACGGTGTGTGCGGCCATCGACGACAAACGTCAGCTCATCCACATACCGGCTTTCGGTGAAATAGCCATCAATGACCAAATCGCCCCTACTGGAGAAGTAATAGTCCGTCACCCGGTAGGGTGTGTGCGGCCGATACTCCCAATCCAGAACAATCGTTGGAGTAATGGTACAGCCCGACACAAGCAGCAGCAACAGCGCCAGCAGCAGTAAACGTTTCACAGCCTCCCCCTCCTATCCTGTTATGTTTTCACCACAGGCATGCCTTTGGGACCGGCAGCCCGTGGATAAAGCCAGATACATATATCTACGCTGCATGGGGCGGTTTATTGACCGCCCAGATCTCATTCTGCAGGCTAACCTTTTCATGACCTCATACCGATCCTTTCTTACACAGCGCAGACCAGCGCTGACAACCTTCGCTTGACAGTGCCTGCGCCGCAGGAAACGGTGGCAAGACGTCGAATTTTTAGCTACAGTTTCACTGCACAATCATGTATGTCAACAAAACCCGGTCTTTCCTGCCTGGCCGGCACCGAGAGAGGATGAACTACATGAGATGGCTCCTGCCGCCCGTTCTAATTCTGCTGCTTTTCGCTGCCGCCGCGGGCTCCACCTGCGGGGCTGCCTACCGCGACACAGAAAAATCTGTGGCCGATGTGGCCGATGAAGCCATCAAAGCCCTGGTCAGTGTTCAGTCCTACCATGAAAGCCGGCCTCTAGCACGAGGGTCTGGGTTTGTCATTGATTCCGACGGGCTGATTGTCACCAATTATCACGTGGTGGCAGATGCCGATCGCATTACGGCGGCTTTAGCCGGCCATACGGCCCAAGAGGCCGAATTGGCAGCCATCAGCAAAGCCTGGGACATTGCGGTGCTGCAAGTTGCCCAACGGGATCTTCCGGCCATGCCGCTGGCCTCGGGCGCCGACGCAGCACGCCTAGGCGAGACTGTGGTAGCCCTGGGAAATCCCCATGGCCTCGCCGGCACTGTCTCCACCGGCATTGTCAGTGCCCGTCGAGACGGCGGCGAACTGCACTTTCCCCAGTTTCACTTCCCAATCATCCAAACTACGGCCGCCATCTCCCCAGGCAGCAGTGGCGGACCGCTGCTCAATCTCAAGGGCGAAGCCGTAGGAATTAACGCCTTTATGCTGGCCGAGGGACAAAACCTCAATTTCGCCGTACCCATAGACAAGCTCCATCGGGTACTGTCGGCACAAAAGGAAAGGTACGAGCCCGTCCGAGGGCAGATCACGGCCTATCTAGAATGGGAAGGCAGATTCGACCTGGACCTGGAGGTCTGGTCGACGGAAGGCAATTACCTCGGTGACGCCCATTGGATCGGCCGATCACCGGACATCCTCCACGGAAGCCATGGGCAGGAATGGCTGGCTTTCAAGGACTACGGCCACTACGATCTCAGCCGCGGCCGCTACATCCTATCACCGTTTTTTGCGGGGCCGGAAACCGACGAACCCGTGGAGGCACGTCTGCGCATCGTGCAGAGTGACGGCCAGGAAATACGGCTGCAGCAAGACTTGTACTACCATCCTCCCGGGGATCAGTGGTATGCGGTGGAAATCTGCGCCGATACCGGTGAAGTAGCGATCTTGGATTCGTTGCAGCTGCCAAGCCCAACACGATACACACACAGGCCGGGCGAGCTCGCCGTGGAGCTTAAGTGGGCAGGTTTCGCCGATCTGGACCTGGAAATTTGGTCGGAAGACTACATCTATCTTGACAAGGCCGCTGCCATCGGCGAATCA
>PUOC01000184.1 GCA_003551965.1 Clostridiales bacterium
AGTTTTTGTCGCAAGTCAAAGAACGCTGCAGTTCCATGCGTATTCTGTTGGTTGGCTACCCGGAACTGGGAACCGCCGCGGAAGCCGCGGGCAAGGGGTACATTCACCTGTATCTGACCAAACCATGTCAGGGGCAGGAACTGTATCGGGCAATCCACTGCGCTCTTAAGGGGCTGGCAGCGATGACGGCATACCGCACTTGAGCGGCTGTGTGCGGAAAATACGAAAGGCGGGAGATAGGTGCTTAGTTTTTCCGATTGGTGCCAAAGCAATGTTCCAGAACAGGTCGATGTTGAACAGGTGATCCAGCGGCTCATACAGCAGCGGATCGAGACGCCCTCATGGGGATATGGCGACAGCGGAACGCGATTCCATGTCTTTACCCAGCAGGGGGCGGCCAAGAACGTTTACCAGCGTCTAGAAGACGCAGCCCAAGTGCACAAGGTGACGGGCATCGCCCCGTCGGCCGCCCTGCACATTCCTTGGGATTATGTGGAGGACTGGCCGGCTCTGCATCGCCATGCCCAAGAAGTCGGCATCGAACTAGGGGCCATCAACCCCAATCTGTTCCAAGACGACGCGTATAAACTAGGAAGCCTGACCAACCCCGATGCTGCTGTTCGCCAAAAGGCTGTCGGCCATATGAAGGAATGTGTGGATATTATGCGGGAACTTGACTCCGATCTCCTCAGTCTCTGGCTGCCCGACGGTACCAATTACCCGGGCCAGGATGATTTCCGTTCCCGAAAACGCCGGCTGGAAGAAAGCTTGGAAGAGGTCATGGATTACATGGATCCCCATATGACCCTTTTGATCGAATACAAGTTTTTCGAACCCGCGTTTTACCACACGGACTTGGCCGACTGGGGCAGTGCGGTCCTCTTAGCCCATAAACTAGGGCCGCGGGCCAAGGCTCTGGTTGATCTAGGCCACCATCCCCTGGCGGCCAACATTGAGCAGATTGTTGCCTTTTTGATCGACGAAGATAAGCTGGGGGGCTTCCATTTCAACAACCGCAAATACGCCGACGATGATCTCACGGTGGGTTCCATTAATCCCTATGAGCTGTTTTTAATCTATAACGAATTGGCCGCCGGTGAAGCAGACGGCGATCTGGACATTGCCTATATGATCGATCAAAGCCACAATATCAAGCCTAAGGTGGAGGCCATGGTCCAATCGGTCTTGAATATTCAAGAGACCTATGCCAAGGCGCTTTTGGTGGATCGCAAGACGCTCAGGGAGTCCCAGCGGCAGGGCGACGTGGTGGCTTGTGAGGAGCTGCTCTTAAAGGCATACCGCACCGACGTAACACCGCTTTTGCACCGGGTCCGGGAGGCCATGGGCATTGATCCGGATCCCCTGCAGGCATACAGGAAATCGGAGTATCCAAAGTATGTACTGACCCGCGGCACTTGATTGCCGGCAGTGGGAAGGAGGATTGGCTTGAAAAACGTATTAGCGCTGGATTTGGGAGCATCGAGCGGCCGCGGCATATTAGGCAGATACGACGGGGACCGTCTGCAGATGGAAGAAATTCACCGTTTTCACACGGGCAGCGGCTGTCTCCAGGGAACGCTCTATTGGGACATTCTGCAGATCATGGAAGACGTGAAGCGGTCCGTTGTCCTGGCCCGGCAGGCGGCCAGCGGCGAACTGGCCAGTTTGGCCGTGGATACTTGGGGTGTGGACTACGCCTATTTGGACAGCAATGGCGATCTGCTCAGCAACCCGATCCACTACCGTGATGTCCGCAACACACGCATGTACGAGCAGATATTCCGGGACATTCCTCGGGAAATGGTCTACCAGGAAACGGGCATCCAGTTTCTTCCCTTGAATACTTTGGTGCAGCTGTATGCAGATCAGCAGATGCGGCCCCACATACCCGAAGCCGCGTCGGATCTGCTGCTGATGCCGGATTTGATCAACTATTTTCTCACAGGGCGGAAGCTGTGCGAAGAGACCATCGCGTCCACGACGCAGTTATACAACCCGGTGGAACGGAGATGGTCGGCCAGTATTTTCCAGCAGTTGGGCCTGCCGCTGGAAAAGATGGCCGAGGTTCGGGCTGCCCCTGCCTATGTGGGCGATATACAGGCAGACGTGGCCGAAGAAATGCAGCTGCCGGCGCCGCTGCCGGTGTGCCTGATCGGAAGCCATGACACAGCCTCGGCGGTGGCAGCGGTGCCCTTTGACTCCGAGGACGGTGCGGCATACATCAGTTCCGGCACATGGTCTCTTTTGGGTATTGAACTCCGGAATCCTGTCATCAATGACCGGGCCCGCCAGGCCAACTTGACCAACGAAATCGGGGTCGAAGGCAGAATTCGCTTTCTGAAAAACATCACCGGCCTTTGGATGCTCGAACAGTGCCGGGAAATTTGGCGTGACCATGGTGAAGACGTATCCTATGAAACCTTGAACCAGCAGGCCCGGGAGGAAGAAAGCGCCCCCTTCTGCCTGGATATGGATGCCGCCCGGTTTCTGCATCCAGAGAACATGCTGGAAAAAATCGCCGGGTACTGCCGGGAAACTGGCCAGCCGGTCCCCAAGACCATCGGCCAATATGTACTTGGGATTTATGAGAGCCTGGCCTCGTCGTATAACCAGCATCTCAGCAACTTGGAATCGGTGGTTGGCGAGAAACTGACGAAGATTCACATCGTCGGCGGCGGCAGCCGCAACGAACTTCTCTGCCAGATGACAGCGGATATCACGGGAAGGGATGTCTTGGCTGGCCCCGCTGAAGCTACGGCCATCGGCAACATACTAGTGCAGTTGATGGCAGCCGGAGAACTGAACGGACTGGCCGAGGCGCGGGAGTTGGTGCGCCGATCGATGCAGCCGCAGCACTATGCTCCCCAAAGCCGGTAGCCATGGGGACGGGTTTTCTGGTTGACAGTGCGGTCCCACGGCACTTGGGGAATGCCGTATGTTGTTATAGCCATGCAAAAAAGCTCCTCCCAGGACGGGGGGAGCTTTGGCGCGTGCGTCATTCCTGAATGGCGTGCTCGGCGGCAATGCGGGCCGTGGCAAACAGTGTGGCAATGGCTGTGCCGCTGCCCGGATACACTTCACCGATCAGACCACCGGTTACAGATCCTGCTGCATAGAGTCCTGGGATCGCTTGATCATAGGCATCGACCACTTGGGCTTTGTTATTGATGGCTACGCCGCCAATGGTGCCCAGATGGGACAGGTTGATGGGCATGGCGTAGAACGGGCCTTCTGCCACAGGGACCAGGGTATCGCCGGCCCGGAAGAACTGGGTATCTTCACCGGCCTCGGCCATGGCACTGAATTCGTCCATGGATTCTGCCAGCGATTCACCATCAATACCGGCCGCATTGCCCAGCTCCTGCAGGGTATCGGCTTTCCACAGTTCTCCTTCGGCTGCAGCATCGGCAACCGCCGCCTGTGTATCTTCATTCTGGCCGGCCAGCCATGGGCTGTCAAAGATTTGGTACACGGTACCGCCTGCTTTGATCATCGCTTCTGCCTTGAGGGAATAAAAGGCATTTTCGTCGATAAAACGATGGCCTTCC
>PUOC01000246.1 GCA_003551965.1 Clostridiales bacterium
CAGCGGCACAGACATAGGCATATGGTGCCGATACCGTCTGGCCCGGCTGGTTCTTTGAATCCCAGCACCCAACCAGGACATTTCCCCGACGGCCTCGAAGGATCAAGGCACCGAGGTGAACGTACCCCTCGGCTTTCTACCCCGGCACCGGCCAACGGCGATCTTTCTTGGCGGCAGCCATGCGGCATCATTCCATTAGACCCGGAACACACTGTTCTCAGGTATTGCCTTTGATTCCGAAAGCTATGAAGGCCACCATGCATGGATAAGCTCTCCCTGTGTCAGGGCGTGATGTAAGGGTAAGCATCCGTTCCCGCGGCTCTGTGAATCCCGAACACCCAGAGGAGGTTGACACCAGGCGAAACCATCGCCTATCCCCAAGCGCCGATAGATGCCGTGGTGCCATCCCGGCCAGCACCCGTCATAGCGTTCCTGTACCCCTGTCCGGCAAGCCCAAGGAGGAGATATTTCGTGCTCAAAGCCCAGGACATTGCGCAGATGATTGACCATTCGCTGTTGAAACCGGAACTTTCCCGGACCGATGTCAAACAAGGCTGTGCCACCGCCGCCCAATACAAGACCGCCTCCGTGTGTGTCAGGCCATGTGATCTGGAACTGGCCGCGGAGCTGCTTACCGGAACCCCGGTCTTACCCACCACCGTCATTGGTTTTCCCCACGGCGCCCATACCACGGAAACCAAGCTACAGGAAGCAGAGCAGGCTGTGGCCTCCGGCGCCAAAGAACTGGATATGGTGCTCAACATCGGCCGACTGATCACCGGACTATGGGATGAAGTATACCGGGACATCGCCGCGGTTGTACAAACCGCCCACCGCGGCCAGGCGGCAGTCAAAGTCATCTTTGAAAACTGTTTTCTTGATCACGCCCGGATCATCAAGGCCTGCCAGCTGGCGGAAGCAGCCGGTGCCGATTTCGTCAAGACATCCACGGGCTTTGGGACCGGCGGCGCCACCTTAGACGATCTGCGCCTGATGCGCCTTCACTGCAGCGAAGCAGTGCGCGTCAAAGCTGCTGGCGGCGTGCGCACCCTTGATGCAGCCCTGGCTGTCCGGGCCGCTGGCGCAGTCCGTTTCGGCGCCACGGCCACCGAAGCCATTATGGAAGAAGCCCTGCAGCGCGAGGCCGAGGGTATTCTGCAGGAAATTCAGGACAGCCCAGATAACACCCTTGGATAAAGACACCCGGGCTCACCCGGGGTGTTTTCTCACGGCAGCGTATGGCCCGAAGAGTGTACTGCTTTTTTCCGCCGCCAGATGGGCATCGCGGTTAGCCTGGCCTGCAGCCATGGTTGCGTACCGAAAAATTTCCAGATATGATGAAACCGAGCTCTTGATCAGCAAAGACCCTTACACCTGCCGGAGGTGATGTGCATTGCAGTAACATACCAAAGCGGCTGCAGCCAACGGGCCGCTGTCGATTCCAAGGGGGCCTCATGCACCATGGACCGCTGCGCTGTTCCTATTCCGATAAAGGCTGCTGCGGCGAAAGCCGTATGCGGCAGAGTCCGCTGCCTAAGGTGGTTTCACTACGGCACCCGGGCCGCCGAAGAAGGGGACGGCCGCCATCGAAGGTTTTCACGACGAAAGCGATTCGAAAGCCGCCTTCTCTTCTTCCAGAAAAGGTAAACCCATCGCGAGGTGGGGGCACAAAGCTGCAGGCCTGACCGATTATAATGTCGGTTCAGGCGGCTGGGCTGCCTAAGGAGGAAAAAGTGTTGAAAACAAAAAGCATCACCGTCATGCTGCTGGCATTGCTCCTCGCCATCACCTTAACGGGGGCTGCCGCGACTGCAGCTTCTGACAAAGAACCCGACGCTGCAGACCTGTTGGCCAACGTAGAAGAAGCACTCAAGGCATCGTTTGACGCTTTTTGGGGCGATGACGGTGTCCACATCCAGCAGAGCAACAACGGCCACACGGCCAAAGCCGAACAGGCAGCAACGGAGTCCTTTGCCGGCATTCGCCAGCAGGGTGAAGATAATACCGTCGGTGTATACCAGTACAACGGTTCCGGCCACTGGGCCGGTGTGCACCAAGACGGTGCCGAAAACACAGCAAACGTCCGCCAGGACGGCGACGATCACTGGGCTGCCGCTTGGCAGGAGGGCCATGGCCACAAGGCGTCCATTGAACAGAGCGGGAGCGGCAACGCGGCCGGAATCCAGCAGCGGGGTGAGCACAACAGTGCCTCCATATCCCAAAGCGGTTCCGGCCACACCGCCGGCATTTTCCAAGACGGCGACGGCCATCGGGCCAGCATTCGCCAGAGCGGCCGCAGAAACACTGCTGTGATTGTCCAGGAGAACTAACCGGTTCTCACGACCGAGCAAACATCCATGGTGCATTGGCATAGCCCGTCCGGAAAGAATCCGGACGGGCTTTTTTGCCGCGGCTACCGCCGCAGGCCGGTCCTGTCCTGCGAATATTTTCAGTATTCTATAAAAAAGGTGGGATCGCCATGAAGCAGTATCTTTGGTGGGTGGGGTTACTTCTGTTGTTATTCTCTACTGCAGCCGCGGCCGCAGCAGAACAGCCGGTTGCCATCCACGTGCAGGCTGAGGGAGATGTGAGAATGACACCGGATGTGGTGGTGGTTTGGATTGGAGTGCAGTCAGAAGGCGACGATGCATCGTCCGCGCTGCGGAGCAGCTACCGCATTGTGGAAGACATTACAGACATTTTCCTGGCCTATGCTCCCGAGGAACGGCTCAAAACTTCCGAATTCTTCCTGTACCGCAGCGAGCACTGGGATCCCACAGGCAACACCTTTGTTCCCGGGCCTTTCGTGGTTCGCCATGTTTTTGAAGTACCCGTCACCGAGTTGGACAGAGCCACTGAGATGATTGATCGGGCCACCTTGGCCGGGGCCAATGTCATTCAGAACATCCAATACGGCGTGTCCGATGACACCGAGGCGTGGGAACTGGCCTATGCCCGGGCTTTGGACAACGCATGGTGGAAGGGGCAGCTGTTGGCTCCGGAAGGTACGGTGCTGCAGCTAGCGGAAATCCGCGACACCTATCTGAGCCTTCCCCGCTTCGCCGCCCAAGGCGGATCCGATGTCACGGATCTGCCCCGCATGTTCATGCCCGGACAGATGAAGCTGGCCGTCCACCTAGATGTGATCTTTCATGCCATTTCGTCAGCTGAAACAGCCAACGACCATTAATCATCAGAACCGGCATCGATGCTCCGGTGCCGCCGCCAGCTGGCCTCGGCGGCAGCCAGATATGCCTCCTTAGCCAGCAGCGGCTGTTCCAGCCGTGCCTGCAGCGCCGCCGGGATGGGTTGTCCTGAATCCACAACCCGTCCGGCTTCCTGCAGATCGGCAAAATAGGCGTTTAAGAGCGGCTGCAGCCCTTCTTGCTCCGACTGCAGCAGGCTTCCTTGACTGCGGTATACCGCAGCAGCCACTGTGGTGTTGAAATTGCGCGCCATGCGGGCAAATAATAGATCCACCGCTTGGAAATGGCTCTGCTCCGGATAGCCACAGTTGCAGAGGACAGCGAAGCGGCAGGCCATACCCGTTTCCCGATGGCGCGTTTCACCCTGTTCATCCTGGGCAAACCAAGGCGCCATGCCCGCAATGCAGCGGTCGAAAAAGGCTTTCAATTGCCCCGGCATCGAATCCACATAGAGGGGAAACGCCAACACCAACAGCGCCACACCATACAGTTCCCGCCGCAGCAGAGGCATGTCGTCTTGGATGACACAAACATGCGGCGTCTTGGTCCAGCAGGAAAAACAACCGCGGCAGTGCTGAATGTCGTATTCCCATAAGAAGATCGTCTTGCCCGCTCCGCCGGCCTCCTTGATTCCCTTCAGAAACGCATCCGCCATCCTCTGCGAATTGGATCGGCGGCCGCGGGGGCTGCCGTTGATCACCAATGTTTTCACGTCAACCGCTCCTTCGCTGTGGTTGTGCTGTCAAAAACAGTACTATCATTCGCCCCGCTCACCGGTATCTCCTCCAGCGAAAACTCCGCAGTGCGGCGACTCCTGCACCGTGGATTCCGGTTCGCCCGAACCCCGGTTGTGCCCCGCCCCCCGGGTCAGCCGCACACTGCTGTTCCCAGGACTGGCCCTGCCCGGTTGGGCTTTTTTGATCCTCTGCGCAGGAATACATTGTCTTTTTTGGAAGTAATACAGGGAAAGAAAACGATGTTTGAGGAGGGGCCCCATGCTTAACGTAAGCACACTGCGCTGCCAAATGCGTCAAAACCCGCTGGGAATCGACCAGCAGTCCCCCCATTTCAGCTGGCAGCTGCAGTCGGACAAACGCAATACAAAGCAGACCGCTTACCGGATCCAAGTGTCGACGGACTGGCGCTTTGATGCCATCCTCTGGGATACCGAAACAGTCGAGTCCGATCAGTGCCTGTACCAGTATTACCAAGGGCCGGAGTTGACCGAACGCACCCGCTACTATGCGCGCGTGACTGTCTGGGACAACCATGGACGTCAGTCAGATTGGAGTGAAATCGCTGTCTTTGAAACGGCATTTTTTCACAACAGCAGCTGGCGAGCACAGTGGATATCCCTGGCCGAGGATCCAGAAGGCCATGGGCAGAGCGGCTACCATCCCGTGCCCTTTTTGCGCAGAGAATTCCAGGTGGACGGTCCTGTGGCCAACGCGCGGGTCTATGCCTCGGCGCTGGGAGTGTATCAGCTGCGCCTCAATGGCTGCGCTGTGGGCGACCACGTGCTCGCGCCCGGTTGGACCAGCTACCAAGAGCGCCTGCAATACCAAACCTACGATGTCACAACGCTGCTCCAAGAAGGGACCAACGCCTTGGGCGCTATGCTCGGTGACGGCTGGTACCGCGGCTATATCGGCTTCCAGGGGCAGAAAGCGTTCTATGGCGATCAGACTGCGCTTTTGGTGCAGCTGCACATAACCTACAGCGACGGGCGGGAAGAAGTCGTCGTCTCTGACCCTTCCTGGAAGGCCGCCGAGGGGCCCATAATCTATTCCGACATCTACAACGGCGAACACTACGATGGCCGCTGCGAACGAGACGGCTGGGATGCCCCCGGCTTCGATGATGGCCAGTGGCATCCGGTGACGGCGGCAGATCCTGGCGAAGAGCCCGTTCTGGTGGCCCAGGAAGTGGAGCCCGTCCGCCGTATACAGGAACTGAAACCCCAGCGGCAGCTGCGCACCCCGGACGGCGATACCGTCCTGGATTTCGGCCAGAATATGGTGGGCTGGGTCCGCTTCACCATCACAGCCCCAGAAGGAACCGAGGTCACGTTGGAACATGCCGAAGTTCTTGATCAGCAGGGCCGCTTCTACACGGACAATCTTCGCAGCGCCGAACAGAAAATTACCTATGTCTGCCGCGGTTTAGAACACGGCGAAACCTACGAACCCCATTTCACATTCCAGGGATTCCGTTACGTCAGAATCAAGGGCCTTCCCCATGAAGTTCATCTGAGCGACTTCACCGGCATTGTACTGCATTCAGACCTAGAGGTCACCGGTCAGTTCTACTGCTCGGTTCCCCTCTTGAACCAACTCCAGCAAAACATTCTCTGGGGCCAGCGGGGTAATTTCCTGGACATCCCCACGGACTGCCCCCAGCGGGATGAACGCCTGGGATGGACAGGGGATGCACAGATGTTTGCCAGTACCGCAGCTTTCAACATGTTCACCCTGTCGTTTTTCCGAAAGTGGCTGCGCGACCTCGCCGCAGAACAGCGGGAAGACGGCGGCGTTCCCCATGTAATTCCCAACGTTTTAGGCGACGATGCCCATTCCTCCGCAGCCTGGGGCGATGCTGCCACAATCATCCCCTGGACTATGTACCTGTATTACGGAGACAAAGGTCTGCTGCGGCAGCAGTATCCGAGCATGAAAGCATGGATAGAATACATCCGCAGCCGCAGCGACGGCTATCTCTGGAACAGCGGTTTTCACTTCGGCGATTGGCTGAGTTTGGACGCGCCCGGCCATGACCGGCGCGGCGCCACGGACGAAGACCTGATCGCCACTGCCTTTTTCGCCTACTCCGCCTCACTGGTCCGTCAAGCCGCCGAAGTGCTGGGCCATGACCAGGACGCCGCCGAGTACGGCGAGCTTCAGGAAGAGATCCGCAGGGCTTTCCAGTGGGAGTTCTTGACACCGTCGGGTAGATTGGCCGTTCCCACCCAGACCGCCCATATCTTGGCACTGATGTTCGATCTCGTGGAAGAAGAGCAGAAACCGAGACTCTTGGAAACCTTGGTGCAGGACATTAAAGACAAAGACATCCACCTTTCCACGGGATTTGTCGGAACACCTTACCTGTGTTTCGTTCTCAGTGACTATGGTTATACGGAGCTTGCCTATTCACTGCTGCTGCAGACCGAATATCCTTCCTGGCTCTACCCGATCACCAAAGGTGCAACCACTGTCTGGGAGCACTGGGACAGTATCAAGGAAGACGGTTCTTTCTGGCCGGCAGACATGAACTCCTTCAATCACTATGCCTACGGAGCCGTAGGAGATTGGATGTACCGCCGTATCTGCGGCCTGCAGCCGCAGGTTGAGCAGCCTGGATTCAAAGAGTTCCAGGTCTACCCCCACATCGGAGGCGGGCTCACCTTTGCCCAAGCAGATTACATGTCGGTCCACGGTCTCATTGAGGCCGGCTGGGAAATAGGCGACGATAAAACCACGATCCGGGTTACCGTGCCCGCCAATACCCGGGCATCGGTGTGGCTGCCGGGAACAGCCGAACAAGCCCGGGAAAGCAGCGTCCCGCTCCAAGACGCCGACGGCATCGGCCAAATTTGGGAACTAGATGACGGAACCTTAGTGGATATCGGGTCAGGCACCTTCGAATTCACGTTGCCGTCCCAAACCTAGACACAGCAAAACCCGGAGAAAGGAGCATGTCACTCCTCCGGGTTTTATCAACGCATGAACATCTGCAGGGGATCCATGCCGGCCTGCCAGAGCTCCGGTTCCACCACCTGATAACTTATGGAAACCTGGCCGTTGGCACTGCCGTCTAAACTATGCCGTATCCTCGGAATCAGAGAACCCATCCCTGCTTCATTCATGGCCGGCAGCATCCCCATGATGCGCCCCTCCTGCCATGTACAGAGCAGATCGCCTTCCCGCAGGACGTAGCGCAGGGCCTCCAATATCGGAGCCGTATCTTCCGCGTCGGCCAGCCAAAAGGACAGCAGGGCAAAGGGCCGCTTCTCCCGGTTCAAACGGCGGGTCTCCACCCGGACCATCGCTTCAAACACCTGGCCAGAGCACACATAGGCACCGGCGTTGTCCTTCTCTCCCCGGTCTCGGCGGCCCGGGCTGCGGCCGGTACCTGTCTCCTGCCGAGATTCGTGCAGCAGCCGCTGCGTCTCTCGGCTGGGCCCAATGCCGAACTCTTTAGCCAAGAGTTCAGAAAGCTGTTCATAAAGTTGCGCTGCCTCACCGCCGCATCCAGCGGCCGTCAGATACTGGATTGCCTGCCGGTACAATTCTTCCCGCAGGGGCTCGAGGGCGATGGCTTCCCGCAGCAGGCGAACTGACCGGCCGTAGTCGCGCCGCGTGTCGGCCAGGAGCTCGGCCGTGCGCAGCACCGTCTCTAAGTACACCTCTCGATAGGTTTCCCGCAGTGAAACCGCCCAGTCTTCCAGGCCAAACTCCTTAAGGAAATCCCCTCTGTAGACATCGATGGCAGCCAGGCCATGGTCTAGGGCCTCCTGCGGATGCTCCCAGCCTAAGCGGCGGCTCTCTCCACTGTGCGACAGGAACTCGTGGACATCGAGGAAATCCTGATCTTCCAGTTCGAGCCAATAAAAGCCATTGGAACTGCGGATTCGCGACGTATCGCCGCGGCTTCGCTTTCCTTCCAACATGCGCCGGACATTATACACGGTGGTGTAAAGACTGGAACTGGCCGATTCTAGGTCCCGCTCCGGCCACAGCGTATCGACCAGCACATCGCTGGCCACCTTGCCGCCTGCCTGGGCAGCCAAGAACATCAGCAGGGTAAGCGCCTTTTTCGAACGCCAGTCTTCAAAGGCAATTTCGCGGCCCTCCACCCGCAGTTCAAATCGCCCCAGCATACGGATCTCGACTGATGTGCTGCTTTCCGTCATACCATATAACCTCCAAGCGGCCGGGCCTGTGGATTGTGCATTTGGTATATAGCCACCAATCTCCGGCCAGAGCATAAGGGAGTGACCAGACAGCCGATCCTTTCCAAAGAACCCGCTGTCCAATCACCCCCAATGCCCGTGCCGCATCGTCACAGTAAATTTGGTCCTAATTCACCATTCTATACCAAGTTCCATTCCCCTGCCGGAATTTTCCATGCATCAGGGAGACATATGCCCCATGGGGATCAGATACAGAGGGTCACCGGCATCTTCGCCCAGTAGATCTGAAACTTCGTCGTCGTTAAAGGCACCGATCATCACTGAACCAATGCCCATGTCCTGGGCCACCAAGGCCGCGTTCTGCGCCGCATGGCCAGCCTCCATGTGAACATAGCGAACGCCGCGGTCCCCATAGCGGCCAGTAGTGCGTTCATAGTGCGCCGTCAGCACAACTGTTATCGGGGCATTGGCAAGCTGGGGTTGTCCCAGGCCGGCACTGGCCAAAGCATCGCCCGCCTCTCCGGCCACTGTCTTGACCAGAGCATGATCTTCCACCTGATAGCGATAGATCCCCGGCTCCAGATCCACCGCGTCCTGCACAAAGACATACGTCTCCAAGGGATCCGTGGCGCCTGCAGACGGGGCTGCCCGCGTCGGACCGCTGACCGTATCGACGGTGATTCCTATGGTGGACCAGAGGATGACTGCCAATTCCTCTTGGGTAACCGGCTCGTCCGCATAGGATCGCACCGACTGACGGTGATATATGGAGTCGGTCACATCGCTGCGGCCCGCATCCACTTCCGGAAGGCCCAAAGCCTCTTCGGCTTGGTCAACATACTGCAGATCCCCTTCCTGCCCGGGGATCAAACGACCAGCTATAACCGCCGCAACCAACACAATAATCAATACGCCCACAAGCACTCGCCAATGCCGGGGCAGCTTCCACTTCACGGCGTGCTCACCTCCGCTGGAATATTTGAACCTATTTCCATTTTACCATACAATACGATCCAGACAAAACCCGGGTCGCCAAATGGCTCCGGGCAGAGAAGGCAGCGGTGGCGGTGCATGAGACGTCAAAACGCCTCCCCATGGGAAGGCG
Organism: Clostridiales bacterium; assembly: GCA_003551965.1. GTDB lineage: Bacteria > Bacillota > Limnochordia > Darwinibacteriales > B1SED10-159 > B1SED10-159. Next base: position 9,221 of record PUOC01000246.1, read on the forward strand.
TTATCTGCAGCATGACGGCCCCTATGCCGAGGGCATTTTTTCGGCAGAGGTTCGGAACACCGCCGCCTGGGGCAAACACCATCTTTGACTTTTTTCATTGCATCATCCGCTTCATGAGCGCAAACACACCGGCCCCCAAGATGTTTTGCCATCTTCGCACCTTGATGGCTGGAACGTAGGCAGATTGCAGCATGCCTGTGTCCCGCCAATAGGTGTAATCTCGGGTGTTTTCCTGGGCGCCTGCGGCGGCCATGGCCCGCCAGACATTGTAATACGCCACCCGCTTCATGCTGGGCCTGTGGACGCGGCCGCTCCGCAGCTCCTCCAAAAAGGCATCCGCCGTCTGCTCAATGGCCCGAACGGCTTTGGCATCGGGCTGGTAATCCAAGCTGCGGCAGTTTACGGCCAGCTGCTGCACATGGTTGAAGCCCCAATGCTCCATGGTGCTTTTGAGATAGCTGCACACTGTCTTGGCCCCCTGTCCTGCCGTAGTTCCCACGGCGAGGCCCTTATTGGCGAAGAAGCCGGGCCGGTGGAAGTTGTAGGACATGAGATCGACGAAGCACTTGACATGGCCCGGTACATGGAGGGAAAAGCAGGGACTGGCTACGATCACGCCATCTGCTGCAGCCATCTTCTCCGCCAAGGGAGATACCACAGCTGCGCGAGGACAGTATTCTTCGCCTTCCACAAAACAGCGATAACAGCTGACGCAGAAATCCAAACCAATATCCTTCAGCCACACCTCTTCAAAGATAATGTCCGATTGCGCCGCCAAGCACCCCTGAACAAGCTGCACGACACGGTAGGTATTCCCCTTGCGGGGTGATCCGTGGATGACCAAGATGTTCATAGCCCGTTGCCTCCATCGCAGATGATTGCCGCCAGGGACTGATTGACAACCGCAGAATGTACCCGCGCGCATCCGACATCCAACCTTAAATGCGCAGGTCCGCTATTCCGCCGCTGGTTGGGTGCGGCTTCGTTCTTCCCACAATTCCAGAAAGGCATTAACAACTTCAGGGTCAAACTGGAATCCGGCGCAGCGGCCAATCTCATTCAAGGCCTCTTCGTGGGATATGCCGGTATGGTAGGGTCGATCCCGCGTCATGGCATCGTAGGCGTCAGCCACCGACAGTATTCTTGCCGGCAGCGGGATGTCCCGGCCGGCCAATCCCCTAGGATAGCCGCAGCCGTCCCACCGCTCGTGGTGGGATAGGATATATTCCGCCACCGAAGCCAGCTCTGGTGATGTCGAAGCAATCCGATAACCGATTTCCGGATGCCGTTTCATTATCTCCCACTCATCATGGGTCAGTGTTTCCGGTTTTTCCAATACGTGTTCTGGAATGGCCACCTTACCCAAGTCGTGAAGGAGCGAAAACAGTGACAGTTCAGCCAGCTCCGATGCACTCAGGCCCAGACGCCGGCCCAACTGCTGGCAGAGGTTCTCCAAGGTTTGGGCGTGCTCCCGTGTCTCATGGCTGTGCTCTTCGAGCGTGCGCTGCAGAGAAGCAATCAGACTGCTGCGGCTGCTCTGCGCCGAATTCATTTTGTCCGTATACATACAATCCTCCGCCCGCTTGAGAATCCCTTGAACATCCTCATCAGGGTGGGTCTTCACCGCGTAACCCAAAGCAACACTTAGCGGAATGGGCTTTTCCGGTGCGCTGCTGCAGGCTTCCGCAATGCGCCGGCATACTTCCTCGGCGGTGGCTGCATGGGTGCGGGGCAGCACTATAACAAATTCATCGCCGCCCCAGCGGGCGACAACGTCTTCCCAACGGCAGCTGGCCTTCAAGATGCCTGCCACGTTCATCAGCAGTTCGTCTCCCCTTTGATGGCCGAGCGCGTCATTGACGGTCTTAAGGCCGTTGACGTCCACCATGACAATGGTGAGCGGCAGCTGTGCGGGAACATCCAAGCGCTCGATTTCTTGTTCAAAGAATGTCCGGTTGTACAGCCCGGTTACTTGATCGTGAAAAGTGAGGTGGGTGAGTGCCCGCTCAGCCCTTCCCCGCTCCATGGCGCTGGCTATGACGCCGGCGGCGATCTGCAGGGTTAAGGCGTCATCGTCACTTATCCGCTCCTGGGCTCGGGCAAAACCGATACCTAATAACCCCGTCACCACCCCGCCAATCATGATCGGAACACAAAGCATTGCCTCGGCACCCTTGTCATCGAGAAAGGTGCGTTCACCATCGGCGTCCGATGGAAGATCGTCCTTCGATGCAATAGATACGGTCCTCTGGGAGGAAATTTCTGCCACAAGCCACGGCACCCTCTCTGCCTTTTGCAGCTGCGGCGGCAGATAGTCGGCCAAGTGCGGCGCTGTCCAATGATGCGTCGTCACCAGGGACTGACGGTCGTCTGCGAACACTATGATCTGGCATTGATCGGCGCCCATGACTTCACCGACCATATCCAGGGACTGGCTGATTCTGTCATCGATGTTATCCGGCGATTCATTGAGAAAGTCAAAGGCAAGCTTTGCGGCCAGTTCTTGGCGCTGCGCCTGCCGGCGGATGGCTTCTTCGGCATGCTTACGCTCGGTAATGTCCCGGCTTGTGAGCAGGACCACCCTCTCGTCCTGGGCATTGCGGTATGTCGTGGCAATGGATTCCAGCCAGATGATGCCGCGGGCCGGATGCCAATAGCGATACTCCTGCCGCGCCTCTTCACCGCCGTCCAAAGCCTCGGCAAACATCCTTTCCGCATGGACCCGATCCTCTTCGCAGACATAGTCAAACCAGGACTGACCTTGCAGTTCCGGTCCGCGTCCCAAAACCTGCCGATGGCTGGGTGACACATAGGTCAGCCTCCCTGCTTGATCCGTTTCCATGATGACATCCTTGAGATTGCGCGTCATTAACCGCAGTTGTTCCTCACTTTCTTCCAATGCCCGCTCCATGGCTCGGCGGCCGGTTACGTCCCGGACAAATTCTATCGCTCCCGGCGGGCTGTCTTCCTGCTCATGGAACGGATAACTGTTGATCTCCAGCCATTTCAGACCTTCGGCCGTATGAACAGCCACCTCAGAACGTTCCGATGATCCTGACGCCAAGCAGCGGAGAGTGGGGCAGTCCTGACAGGGCTCCGTCTTCCCATGATAGGCCTCATAGCATTTCCGGCCAGCCAAAGATGTCCCGCCATGCCAGCGTGCAATAGTCGCATTGGTGTGGCGAATGGTCAGGTCCGACCCTAACACGCTGATACCGTCTTGAATGCTTTCGAGTACGCCGTGAAACAACTGCTGCTGATCCCGCAGCGTCTTTTCCACTTGCTCCCTTTGAGTAATGTCACGATCAAACCCAATCGTGTACTCACGCCCGCCCAGGTTGACAAGGACTGCCGCCACTTCTACGGGAAACTTGCTTCCGTCCTTCCGGCGGTGGCTGGTCCGGAACTGGATGCGCCCATGGGTGCGCAGGTAATCATAGTAGGCGTCGCTGGCAATGGCCTTCCCTTCCAAATCATATGTAATGGAGTCGGCGGTTTCCGCGGGGTTGAGCTGCCAGATCGGGGCTCCGATCAGTTCTTCCCGGGCATAGCCGTTCATGGCCGCAGCTTCCTGATTGCAATCCACGATGGTATCGGCGTCATCGACAATAAAAACACCATCGGGACAATGCTCAAACAGGGCGCGGAACTTCGCCTCCCGGTCCTTTGTGCTCTCCTGCGCCTGCACACGCTCGGAAATATCCTCGAACACCACCGCAAACTGCCGCCCGCCCATGGGATGTACGGCCATGTTCAAGTGCCTGTCCAGACAGTCATGGTACTGCTCAAAACGCAGCGGCTGTCCCGTCTCCACCACCTGCCGGTAGATCTCCATAAACGGGGTATTTTCGATGCCGGGAAGTACATCGCTGGCCCTGCGGCCCACAACCAGTTCTGCCCTGAGGCCTGTTTCTTGGAACAGCGACGGATTAGCTTCACGAAAAACAAAATCGACGGTCCTCCCCTCTTGGTCCGCCAGCAGTTCGCAGACGGCCACTCCGTCAAGGGAATGGCGGAACAGGTCCCAAAAGCGCCGCTCATGGGCATGCGACTGTTCCTCCACGAAGCGGACGCGGCGGGCTGCCAGATAGGAGATTCCCCCCAGGGCCGCTGCTGCGGCACCGAATCGAAGTGTATCAGCCGGCGTCTGGTTGGACGCGGCAAAACCAACCATCGCCATCAACAATAGGATGACGTTCGCCGGGAGCAGGGCATCATAGCGAAACAGTGCCAGATTCATCACCGGGACTATCAACAGCATGGCGACCAAGACACCGGGATCCATCATATCTGTGCCGCCGAACCATCCCATATGAAGAACCGACACAGCAGCAAGGGCATAGACCAGAACCGGATAGACTTTCTTGATGCGCTCCGAAACAAAGGGAAGCACTGTCAGCAGGCCATAGGCAGCTGCAAAGCCCATCCGGTGTATAAGAGAAATCGGGTCTTCCGCTCCGGCAACATTCTGCAGAATCAAGCCAAACAGCGGGTATAGAACAGCCGCTGCGGCACAGAGTGCCTGAAAGCCTTTCACGGGATCTTTCTGTCCACCTACTCGATTCCAATACTGCATGGTATCTGCCTCCAAAACACCAACAAAAAGCTGTTAGCCTTACATTAGCTGCTGCAGGCCAAATTCCCTTCTTTTCCACCCCAGCAAGAGACCGTCCCGAATCAATCTGCAGTTCTCTCTGAAGAGAGCTTGGGACAAAGGAGTGCTGCTGCCGCGGCCGTGAGAGGAATTGTAGCCACCAAGCCCAGACTGCCGGCCATCCCCCGCAGAATCTCCGTCGCCATCATATCAGTGTTGAAAATCACCAGCCACTGTGTCTCCCAATGCAGCAGCAGCAACAAGACAGGCATGGCTGCCCCCACATAAGCCAAGAGTAAGGTATTAGCCATGGTGCCCATGATGTCTCGTCCCACATTCATCGCCGACGCAAACAAGCCCGCGGAGGAAACCCGCTGGTTGTTCTGCCAAATCTCAGATGCCGCCGATGCAATGGACATGCTGACATCGGTCACAGCCCCTAACGAGCCTAGAATGATGCCCCCGAACAACAGCCCCTGCAGATCGTCGAGGCCGCCATGGAAGGCCAAGGAATAGGCATCCTCCGATGTAAAGCCGGTCAGCTGCAGCAGATCGCCGAACCATAGTGCCAGTACTCCGGCCAAAAAGATACCTCCGAGGGAACCGCAGACAGCCGCCAGCGACTTCTTATTGAAGCCACCGATGATGACCAGAATCATGACCACAACCACAGCAGCCACCGCCGTGGACAATACAACGGGATCCCGCCCCCTCAGAACCCCGGGCAGAAGAACCGAGAAAATCAAAAACCCAGTAATCCCCAGGGTCAAAAGGGTACGAACACCCTTCCCGCCTCCGACGATCAGCAGAAGTGCCACAAACACTGCCGCCAAGTACAGAAGGTAGCGGTCTCTCTGCAGATCCTGGAGGAAGACAGTGTCGATTTCGCCATCTCGGTACTGCGTAGCAAGGATTATGTTCATGCCCGGCTGCAAATAGTGGAGTTGCGGATGGTCAGCCTGGTAATAATTGGTAAATACTCTCTGCTGGCCTTGGTAGGGGCCATGGGTGATTTCCGCCACTATATCCTGTTCAACCCCGCCGTAGGAACGTGAACTGTCCACCGCCTCTTTGACCTGGGCGCGGTAGTGACTGTATTCACTGCCCGCTGTCCCCGGAGCAACAACGAGCAATGACACCAAGGCCGCAACTACAGCGGCCATGCGCAGCCGCTTGTTCATGAGCATGCACATCCTTCCGTTAAACTGAACCCACCCCGGGTCTATTCGAACGTCTGTGGCGACAATCTTCTCTGAGAGGTTTATTCGCTTTGGCTTCGGGTCAACCCTTGCCGTCTTCAGCAGATTTTTTCGGGCAAGCAAAAAAGCTGCCGTCTCCGGGCCCAATAGCCCGGAGACGGCAGCGTTCGCTAAGCATCATTTAGAAGTTGTCTACAGGTTCATTCTGAGCAGGCATGTTCTCAATGTTGTCCACGGGTTCGCCGCAGCCGATGGCGAATACAGCCACCAACGCCAGCCCCATGGCCAAAATAACGCCTTTGTTCCGCAGAATGTTCAGCATGATCGCAGCCTCCTTCATTCAGACCAGCAATGGTTCCGGTACTCCAAAGCAAGGGGTCCATC
>PUOC01000194.1 GCA_003551965.1 Clostridiales bacterium
AAGCTGTCCATCCATGCGGCGGCCACAGCAGAATTCTGGGACGTCGCGGGAGAGACAGCGCAGTTCGAACTTTTGGCCTTCAGCGGTGCTCATATCGGACATGTGGCAGGCACAGCGGAACTCGACGGAAACCAGGCGGTATACCGTGATCAACAGACTGGCGGGGTGCTCCGCTTTGCCGTCGAAGACGGACAGTTGTCCGTGACCACGGAAAAGTCCTGGGTATACGGTGGGATCGGAGTGGATGTGGACGGCCGCTACAGACGGGACACCGAAGATCTGCAGCGGCCGAATCTATGGGATTTAGGTGTCTTTCCCAGCCGAGAATTGGACCGGCAGTTCCTGGATCTGGTGGGCCGCGTCTACTATGAAAGGTTTGTTTCCTACTTCCAACTGCTGGAGTTTCGTGAAGATCGGGACGGACTGGGCGCCACGGTGGTGGATGGCCATGTGCGGGGGCTGGCGGGGCACCTCTATGGCCGGATCATGTACACCGGAGATGGCAAGTTCGTGGCAGTGATCAGTGAGGACAGCGGTTTTGTGACCTACTTTTCCAATCATCCGCAGTTTATCTATGACATTCCCGAGACCTTTGACGATCTGCGGGACATCATCGCCTTTGGCTGACGGCGCAGGGGTGGTCAGCCAAAGCAGGGAAGCTGTGCCCCTGTAGAAGAAAGGAGCTGTAATTATGCCGAGCATCGGATTTCTGCCTTTGGACGACCGGCCCTGCAGTATCGACTTTCCGCAGCGGATCGCCGACATCATGGGGCAGGGATTGGAGATGCCGCCCCGGGATGCCTTGGGCACGTTTCTGGAACCGGGTTGCTGCGCTGCATTGGAATCGTGGCTGCGGCAGCAGGCTCCCCGGCTGGATATCCTTATCGTATCCCTGGATATGCTGCTCTATGGGGGCCTGGCGGCGTCGCGGCTGCCGGGCGTGGACGTGGAACAGGCCCAGGCCAGGATGGAGGTGCTGCGGGAGATCAAGGCGGGCCATCCCCACCTGGCCCTGTACGGCTGGAATGTCATTATGCGCACATCAATTACAGTCGGCGACGAACTGGCCTCCCAGCATTGGCAGGATATGAACCGCTTTGCGGTGTTGTGGGCCCGGGCCCAGACAGAGGAACTCGACGCCGTGGAAAGGGAAGAAATGCAGGCCCTGGCCGAAAGCATTCCCGAAGCCGTGCGCGAACAGTACTTCGCTGCCCGGCGGCGCAACCACAGCATCAATCGCCGCGCCCTGGAGCTGGCGGTCGACGGCGTGTTTTCCGTGCTGCTTCTGACCCAGGATGACGCCCATCCCCAGGGACCCAATGCCTTGGAGCGGCAGACGCTGGCGGCATTGGTGCCGGCAGACGAAAACCGGAAGCGGGTCTTTCTCCATCCCGGGGCCGACGAAGGCGGCATGGTGCTGTTGGCTCGCGCTCTCAGTGACTGGCACCAGATTTCACCGGCCGTTGACTGGAACTTCTACCCCGGTTCCTGCGCCGATCATACGGCGGTCTATGAAGACGTTCCCCTGGCCGAGACTGTGGAAAGCCAGGTGCGGGCAGCGGGTTTGACACCGGCCAGCGGCGGAGACTTTTGGGCCGCGGTGTGCGGTCCCGGGGACATGTCTCTGGGTTCCGCGTCCCAGGGCGGGACGGCTGCCTATGATCGGGTCTGGAAGGACATCCGGCAGGCAGGGTTGAACGGCAAGACACCGCTTCTCTGCGATGTCGGCCATGCCAACGGCGGCAGTGAAGAGCTGTTTCGCCGTCTGCGCGGTGAAGACCTGACGCTATTGGGCTCCTATGCGGGATGGAATACCGCCGCCAATACCATCGGCACCGCGGCTGCCCACGCGGCTGTGATGGCCTGCGCCGAGAGCCTGCAACAATGCAATGCCGCAGCACAGCGGCGTTTTATCACAGAGCGCGTGCTTGATGACTACTGCTTCCAGACCAAGGTACGGCCGCAGATGGCCGGCATTTTGGAAAAGCACCCCAGTTGGGGCAGCCCCTTTAAACTCACGGAAAAAGGTTGGCGCCAGATGGATGCACGGCTGCAGAAAGCCATGGAGCAGTGGCTGGAGCTGCTGGCAGAGGACTACGGCCTCAAGGCTGCCGCAGTGGAAGCGCATCTTCCCTGGCCCCGGCTGTTTGAGGCATCGGTGTCAGTGACGCTGTGAAGGGCAGCTGTTGGGGGAAAAAACAGCGCCGCATCGGTATCCTCCGCCGGCCACATCCCCAGTGCCTGTCTGCAGCAGAGATGTTTGTTTCCTTTGCGGCTGGGCCCCTAAGGCAGCAGCCGGCGGGACACAGCCGTGTCTTTTTTGTGGCGGCGAGAGGGTTTTTCTCCTCCGTGCAGAAAATAACAGCGTATTACATCACCCTGCAAGAGGAGTGGAAGGCAATGCGCAGAGGTCTATTCTTGGCCGTGCTGGTAGTTGTGGCTCTGTCGGCCTTTCCGGGCTGCGAACCCATGGACGCCGCCCGCAGCACGGAGCGCTATGATTTCCCCGCCACCGTTCAGGAAATTCGTTTGGAGGGCTATAACGGTGCAATCAGCTGGAGAACTCTCCCGCCCTGTGAGGATCCCTATGTCTTGGTGGAAAAGGAAGTACGGGGGTTCTTGCGGGCAGCAGTGGAAAGCCATCTGCGCAGTCTCCGCATCGAAGATCGCAGCGGCCGGGACGCCATCTCGCTCCGTGCCCTCGAGCCCTCCCGTCCCCAAGGTGTGACCGGTTCATCGGTCCACTATACGGTGTATGCTGCACCGGAGCATATTCATGAATTCGAAGCCTTTACCAGCAACGGTTCGGTGAGCATTCAGGAGTTCCTCGGTATGGTCGTGGCCGATACCAGCAATGGCCGCATCCATCTAGAATCCGGTTCCGGCATTGTCGATCTGCGTACGTCCAATGCGTCCATCGATCTCGGCCGCATCAGACTTAACGGCGACAGCCGCGTCCGGACCAGCAACGGCCGCATCAGCGGTCAAGTGGACATTGATCGCGGCCGCAATTTCGAGTTCCGCACCAGCAATGGCAATGTGGATCTTTTCTTCCCCAGCCGTATGCGGGGGCAGTTTGATCTGCAGGCCATCAATGGCCGCATTGACATTGATTTGGACCACCATTATGGTTCGAGCCGCAGCGATCTGGTTGTGGGCCGCGGCGATCCCTACATCTCCATCCGGACCAGCAACGGCAATATTACCGTGGGTCCTGCCCGGACGGCCAGGACAGTGCGCTGACGGGACGTCTTACCCTGCAGGGGCGCCGCCGAAAACGATCACCGGATTGCGGAAGGTGAATGACGAAGGCAGGGCTGCCGGGCAGCGCAGCCTGTTTGGCGCGCCGGCAGCGGCACCGGACAACACCGCGGAGAAGGACGAGACCCTGGGTGGGACGGGCTGTGCAGGGGTCATACTAGAAACCTTTACCGATAAATAACTCGGTCTGGGGCAGGACAACGGACGCACAACGAGAAATAGCTACAGGAAATCCAGAGTGGGGTGATGGGAATTGGAACATCCATACCAATGGTTTAACAC
>PUOC01000080.1 GCA_003551965.1 Clostridiales bacterium
GTGGCATGGGACAGCCGTTCGTTCATGTAGTCGCTGCGCAGATCCGCGTGGGCATCGAATTGAATGACTGCCAGGTCGGGATAGGCCTGTTTGGCCGCTGCTATGGCTGGCAGGCTCACCAGATGCTCGCCCCCGATCATGAACGGGATCTTGCCGTCTTCCAGGATATACTTGATTTCCCGGCCAATTGCTTCCAACGAACGGGCAGCATCCCCAAATGGGCATTCCACATCCCCTGCGTCAAAGAAGCAGGTATCGGCCAGCTCCAGTCCGATCGAATCACTGTACTCCTCAAGCCCGTAGGACACCTCTCGAACCCGGTTCGGGCCAAAGCGCGCACCGGGACGGAAACTCGTAGTATAATCCATGGGAGCCCCCAACATCACGATCGCAGCCGCATCGCGGCAGTCGAGGCTTGCCATATACTGCAAAGCATTTCCTCCCCTCACAAACAACGAACAATTCCCCTACAGCCGAACTCTGTAGGGGAAAAAAGACCTGGATAAACAGGCAGACATCATACATTGATTCACACGGCAGACACGAGCCCGATAACTCTGCTGTATCTGGAAACCACAGAAAATGCCCAGGCCCTGCTTTCGCCATGGCCCAGTTCCACACGGCCCGTTTCGAGGTCAGTGGTCTGACTTCCGGCCTTGGCTCCCTCGGCGCCCAAACTGTAACCGATTACTTTCGAAGCAGCCGTGCCGCAAAGTTGGGAAGTTGAAATGCTCCATAGTGTACCGCATCATTGTAGTACTCCGTGTCCAGATCCGGAATGTCGCTTCGCTCAACAGCCAACGGACAAGCCCGTTTTGATCCCAATGTGAAACTCCACAAACCGCTGGGATACGTCGGTATACTGGCCAAATACAGCTTCGTCACGGGAAAAGCTCTTTCGATGCCACGGTAGCTTTGGGTAATCAGCTCGGCGTTGAACAACGGGCTCTCCGTCTGGGCCACCATCATGCCATCATCTTTGAGGGATTGATAGATATTACGGTAAAATGACTCCGAAAACAAGCCAACAGCGGCTCCTACCGGTTCTGTCGAATCTACCAGCACAATATCGTAGGCCGCTCTTGTGTCACGCACATGTTGAATGCCGTCGGTCACTAAAATTTCGACCCGGGGATCAGCCAACCCTGCGGCAATCTCGGGCAGGTACCGGCGGGATGCCTCGATAACTTCCTGGTCGATCTCGACTAAGGTCACCTGCTCCACAGCGGAGTGTTTGAGAACTTCCCGCACAACGCCGCCGTCGCCGCCACCGATTACAGCCACTCGTTTGGGGTCAGGGTGCGCCACCAAAGCCGGGTGTGCAATCATCTCATGATAGACGAACTCATCGCGCACGGTGGTCTGAACCATACCATCCAACACCAACATGCGGCCAAACTCCTCCGTATCGATCACAGCCAAGTGCTGATAGGGTGTCTGAACGGTGTAGAGTGTTTCACGAACCTTGGCTGTTATTCCGTATGCCTTTGTCTGCTTCTCCGTGTACCACAGCTCCAACACTGCCCCTCCTCTAATGTTACTAGTACCAAAGGGCAACAGCCGCAAATGCACATCCAATGGAGTCCACCCTATGCTCCGTCGATCGCACCTTTAGGTTGGCCAAGGCGATTTCCCTCTGCTCAAAGGCACTGCGAGCCATCTTTGCTACCTCCTGCTCTGCCTCCTCCCGGGAACATACCCCGGAATATTCCATGATTATCCCATAACTGTCGCGGGAAAACCCTATGGCCACCGCCGCCGCTATGGTCTGCCCCGGAACATCGCTGGTGATGGTACCGTAGGCAGTAGGGGTCAATGATCCTGGGGCCACGTCCAAACGCTCGGCTTCGGTGCAGGTTGGCGGAAGGACACTGCTGACCCGCAGTAGGTTCAGGTTCCCTATCCCTGACTGCAGCAGCGCGTTGTCAAAGGCGTTCAGTTCCGTTGGCCCTTCGGCACTGCCGCAGACCATTGTGTACTTCTTCGGTGTTGGCAACATCGCTGTTCCGCTCCTCTTCCACGCATATCCAAATTCACTTACGCTAGTATACCAGAAGCGCGGGAGAAAAGAAACCAATTTTTGACGAGGCCGCAGGCAAGCCTGGTCCAAAAGCGGCGCCTACCTTGGCCCTACGATAGGCCGTGGATTATCCCGTTCTCGTCAATGTCTACCCTCGCGGCCGCCGGTTCAGTGGGAAGACCGGGCATTGTCATGATGTCGCCGGTGTAGCAGACCAGAAATCCTGCGCCAAGGGATGGCTTTACGGCCTTAATCTGCAGCGTCCAACCCCTGGGAGCGCCCTTGAGCGATGGATTATCTGACAAAGAGTGCTGGGTCTTGGCCATGCAGAGCGGCAGGTTGCCCACACCCATCTTTTCCAAGGTTCTGATCTGGCGTTCCGCCAACGCACTGTATTCGACGCCGTCGGCTCCGTAGATGGAAACAGCCAGTGTCTCTATTTTGTCCTTGATCGGTGCATCCCATCGGTAGAGTGGTTTGAAGGTTTTGTGTTCTTCGTTTAGCGCATCCAAAACGGTCCGGGCCAACTCCTCACCACCGGAACCGCCCTCAGCCACCACCCGGGACACTGCCGCGGGAACACCCAGCTGGTCGCAGTGCTCGCGGACAAGCTGCAGTTCTTCTGGGGCATCTGAGGGGAACTGGTTGATGGCCACAACGATAGGCAAGCCGAATTCTTTCAGGTTTTCCACGTGCTTGTCCAAATTGGCGAGACCTTTTCGCAGTGCCTCCAAGTTAGTGTCATTCACATCTTCTTTTGAAACCCCCCCATGCATATTGAGCGCCCGAACAGAGGCTACCAGCACGGCTAGATCGGGCTTCATGCCCGTATAGCCGTGAACAATATTGAAGAACTTCTCAGCTCCCAGGTCTGCGGCAAAACCACCCTCTGTCACAACATAATCGGCCAGTTTTAAGGCCATCTGGGTAGCAATGGCTGAATTGTTTCCATGGGCGATATTGGCAAACGGCCCCCCGTGGACAAAGGCAGGCTGTCCCTCTAGGGTCTGCACCAAATTTGGCTTGACGGCGTCTTTCAGCAATACCGCCACAGCTCCCTGAACATGCAGCTGGTGCGCATAGATCGGCTCGCGATCATAGGTATAAGCCACAAGCATCCGCCCAACCCGCTCTTTCAAATCCTGCAGACCCTGGGACAAGCACAAGATTGCCATGAGTTCCGAGGCTACCGATATGTCAAATCCGGTTTCTCGAGTAACTCCATCGCCAACGCCGCCCAAGCCGACGACAATATTCCGCAGCTGCCGGTAATTCATGTCTAGGACCCGCTTGATCTCCACTCTTTTCGGGTCAATATTGAGGGGATTACCCTTAACAATGCTGTTGTCCACCATGGCGGCCATCAGGTTATGGGCACTGGTTACTGCATGGATGTCACCGGTAAAATGAAGGTTGATGTCTTCCATGGGCACAACCTGGGAGTAACCGCCGCCGGCTGCGCCTCCTTTGATGCCGAAGGTCGGCCCTAATGACGGTTCCCGCAGACAGGCCATGGAGTTGCAGCCGAGAAAGCCAAGGGCCTGGGTAAGGCCGATGGTGGTACATGTCTTTCCCTCTCCGGCCGCTGTCGCGGTAATCGCAGTGGTGTAGATCAGTTTGCCGTCCTCATGTCCCTGGAGTCGTTTCCAAAGAGCTAGAGGCACTTTCGCCTTGTGATGGCCGTAGAGCTCAAGCTCCTCAGCATCAATGCCGATACGGCCGGCAATTTTTCCGATATGCTCCAATGAGGCCTGTTGAGCAATTTCTATGTCCGACAACATCGCTGCCGCCTCCCTTATGCATGAAGTCCTAAGCCTAACGCCGACAAGACGCTTTCATGAATGGATTCACTGACTGTTGGGTGGGGGTGAATACATTGGGACCACTGCTTGAGGGTCATCTCTTGCTCGAGGGCCACCACGGCCCCGGCGATCATCTCTGTGGCGTGGGGTCCGATCATATGAAAGCCCACAACTCGCCCCGACGGATCGGCAACCACCTTGCAGAAGCCAGAATTGCTTCCTAGAATCATGGCCTTGCCGTTGCCTTTCAGTGAAAACATTCCCACAATGGCTTCACCGAATTTCTCCTCTGCTTCTTGTTCGCTCAATCCCACAGAAGCCGTTTCCGGATCTGTATAGACGCAGCGGGGCACATGCCACTGGGACGCAAAATCTTCTCCGCAAGAAGATGACACGGCGGCTATTCCCTCAAAAAATGCCAAGTGCGCCAGCTGCAGACCGCCGATAACGTCACCGGCGGCATACACCTGTGGAACCGACGTCCGAAAGTCGTCGCCAACCCGCAGAAAACCACTCTTCTCCGCAGCCAGTTCGATGCCGGAAGGAAGTACCGGGCGGCGCCCCACCGCGCTTAGACATGCGTGAGCATGGAGCTGTTTGGTCTGGCCCCTCTGTTCAAAAAAGACGCGCACTCCGTCATCACCCACGGCTGCGTCAGTGATCTTGGCGTTTGTCTGCACCTTAATTTTCTTCTTCTTCAGTTCCCGGAGCAAGGCTCTGCGGAGGTCCTGATCTTCGCCTGGTATAAGACCGTCGGTCAACTCCACAATTGTCACTGCGACCCCCAGCGATTGAAAAATACAAGCAAACTCCGATCCGATGACGCCGCCGCCCACAATGATCATCGATTCTGGCAGCGACGTCTGAAGGAGAATGCTGTCACTGTCAAATATGAAACGCCCGTCGGGCTCCAGCATGGGAAGGTGAGCGGGAACCGTTCCCGTGCAAATTACCGTACGCTGGGGAAGAATCCGCAGAGGTGTTTCACCGTCAACAACCACCGCGTCTTGGTCAGCAAAACGAGCCTCTCCCTCTGCAATCTCAATACCCCGATGTTGCAGCATCGTACCGAGGCCGCCTACGAGGTTTTTCACAATCCGGTCTTTGCGTGCCATTACCTGCGGATAGTTCACACCGAGGTGCGATGCTTCCAGACCAAATTCATCGCATCTGTGCATCCGCTCATAGAGGCTGGCACTTTCCAGCAGGCTTTTTGTGGGTATACAGCCCCTATTGAGGCAAGTACCGCCGATGGCATCTTTTTCCACAATCAAAGTACGCAGGCCCAACTGTCGGCCCCGACCCGCAGCCGCATAGCCCGCGGGTCCGCCGCCAACAATAAGCAGTTCCACCTCGCGCTGCTCCAAGGCAATCCCTCCTGGTTTATATGATCCCTATGCATCAATTTCCCAGCGGCCAGTGCAGAGACAGCCCAGAAAAAAGCCTCCTCGACTGCTTGAGGAGACCTGGGCAGCCTCTCCTATTCATCCTGCAAGTAATAGGCCAACCGCTGCAGTTCCAAGCTCATATCGGCACTGGCTAGATGAACGTGGTCGGGAAGGGAAATTCTGACTGGTGCGAAATTCAAGATACCGCGTACACCGGCTGCCACCAAAGCATTGGCAGCGGTCTGGGCTTGAGCGGCCGGGACGGTAATAATACCCACTTGAATGTGCTGTTCCTCCACCACCGCGTTCAAATCTTCCATAGGTCGAATGGGCAGGCCTTCATGCTCTTCTCCCCACCGTTCTTGATCGCTGTCGAAGAGAGCCGTAATGTTCAGATTAAAACTTTCATCCTCCTGGTAACGCCGCAGGTTATATCGGGTCAGGGCGGCGCCTAGGCTGCCAACACCGATCAAAGCCACATGCATCTCATCTTCCAAATTTAGAATTTTTCGCAGTTCCGAGCGCAGATACTCAATTTCGTAACCAACGCCCTGCTTTCCAAACTCGCCAAACCATGCCAGATCCTTGCGAACCAGAGCAGGGCCTACTCCAGCCCGTTCGCCGAGATCGTGCGAAGAAATAAGTTTGGTTTCTTTGTGCTTCGCCAACTCGTCTAGAACCCGCAAATACAGGGGTAGACGTCGAACCACAGCATCCGATATCTTTTTCCATCGCATATAGGCCTGCACCTCCGGTTTGATCTTAACGGGTACCTTCTACAAGGCGAACATCGATCCCTTTTTCGCAAAACAAGGCACAAACAAACAGACGGTATGTATGCCCCAATGCGGCGCGGCACGGAGCGACCCGGCTACTTATGATACTTCTGCCCGGCCAAAATCGAGGCGGTGCGGTATAACTGCTCAAGGAGGATCAGACGCATCAATTGATGGGGAAAGGTAAGTCTCGAAAAGGACAACACCCAGTCACTGCTCTCTTTGATGCGTTCATGCAGGCCAAGGGCACCGCCGATCAAATACACAAAATGGCTGTGGCCGCAATTCATGCTCTTCTGAAGGTGCATAGCCCATTCCTCAGAGCTGACCATGGCTCCGCGGCGGTCTAAGGCAATGACGAAGCTCCGCCGCGGCAGCGCTGCTTCAATGCGCTGTGCCTCGCGATCGAGAATCCTTTCCTTTCCGGCATCGGAGAGAGGTTCGGAAATGGCTTCATCCTTAACCTCAACAATGCTTATCCGGCCGTAGTTGCGAAGGCGCCTCTCGTATTCGGCAATTCCCTTTTTCAGGTATGTCTCTTTGATTTTACCTGTCCCAATCACGGTTATGTTCACCAAACTCTTCCTCCAAAGGGGCGCGCCAGCGTCGCGCCGGACTATCCGCTCTACACAACCAGAAATTCGGGAGCCTCCCCACAGCGATCACACTGCTTTGGCACTGTCCAATCGGTGAACGATACGCTGTCCAAGCGATATACGTCGGGCGGAGTTTCGTGCATGTCGATGAATTCATCAATTGCCTGTTCAACATGGTTTCGGCAGACAACGAACATCACGGCACCTGCTTTCTAGGGGCTCACCGGCAGCCAAGACAAACGAAGGCCAGCTGCGCAAACCCCATGGACGCCTGTATTCAATCCCGGAGGGCACTTGCCCTTCCCATGGGAGCACTGCAGCTGTTGGCTTTCACCGCTGCGCGGTCTGCTGGCTAGGGTGTGATGATCGGCCGGCCGCTCTTGGGATGCTTCATGGTAAGCAGTTCCACACCATAGACTTCCCGCAACACCTCTGGAAGCAAGACATCTTCCGGTCGGCCCTGCCGGAATATTTTCCCTTGGTGCAGCAAGATCACCTGATCACAGTAGAGCGACGCCAACTGCAGGTCATGCAGGACTGCCAGGGCCAAAATGCCTTCCGACGCCTTTCGAGCCAGAAGTTGTCCAATACTGACCTGGTGTTGAATATCCAGGTGATTCGTGGGTTCATCCAACAACAAAATTCCGGTTTTCTGGGCCAACGCGCGGGCTAGCATAACCCGCTGCCGCTCACCGCCGGAGATCCGATGAATGGGCCGATCCGCCAGGTGGGAGACATGTGTTTCCTCCATAGCTTGATACACCAGGGCCCAGTCGGCTGGCTGTTCCTTATAGAATCGGCCAACATAAGGAGTTCGGCCCATCATTACAATATCCTTTACCAGAAAGGGGAAGTACTCTGGCTCCTGTGGAATCAAGGCCACACTGCGCGCCAATTCCCGCAGATCATACTCCTCCACCGACCGTCCGTTTACTTTTATTTCACCTCTATGGCCGGAAAGCAGCCGGTCCAGAAGCCGCAGCAAGGTCGACTTCCCTGCGCCATTAGGACCAAGGATGCCGACAAATTGACCTCCGGCGTATTCCAGCGACACATCCTGAAGAACCGTTTGGCCCTCTTGGTCATAGGAGTAAAACACACGTTCTAACTGCAGCGAAGGCACCATCTCGCCCACACCTCCCCTTTAAGCCCGGCGCAGAAGATACAAAAAGAAAGGCCCTCCAGCCAAGGCGGTAATAATGCCGACAGGTATCTCAATGGGTGAAAGCACCGTTCGAGCTCCGGTATCGGCTGCAATAAGGAAAATGGCTCCGCACAGAAAGGAAAATGGAAGCAAGCGCCGATGATCGGGGCCGGCCACCAACCGTACAGCATGGGGCACCATCAAGCCGACAAAACCGATGACGCCGCTGACCGATACCGCTGCAGCCGCCAACAGCGAACCCAAGATCAACGCTTTTTTCTGAAGCTTCTGCACATCAATGCCAAGACTGTGGGCCGTTTCTTCACCCAGAAGCAGGATGTTCAGGTCCCGGGCCAGCCAGATGCTGGCTGCCATACCCAGCAGCATGTACGGTGCCGCTGTATAGACGTGTCTCCAACCTCGACCGGAAAGGCTTCCCATCAGCCACAAATAGATGTCTTGCAGATTCTGCACCCGGAGTACCATCAGAAAGGAAACAACGGCCGTCAAAACCGAAGCAATGGCAACGCCAGCTAACAGCAGCTGCAGGGGCTGCACTCGGCCATGAACACGGCCAAGCCGGTACACCAAGTAGGCAGAACCTAAAGCTCCCAAGAAGGCAGAAGCTGGCAACATGGAAAAACCCGTGATGCCCGCCGGAACAAGGAACAATATGGACAAGGCTGCACCCAACGATGCTCCCGATGACACACCGATGATATACGGATCCGCTAGAGGATTGCGCAGCAGGCCCTGGAAGACTACGCCGGCAACGCTCAGTCCTCCGCCAACAAGGGCGGCCAGCAGTACCCTAGGCAGCCGTATTTGCAGTAGAATAATCTCCTGGGCATTGGTCCAATCGCTGGTCATCCACTGGGATGCCATGGGCAGTTGGGAGAACAGCACGCGGCCCACTGTGCGGGGATCCATAGAAGCCGAACCCATGGTCAACGCACCGATTATGGCTGCAGCCAGTATTAGACTCAAGTAAATAATCGGATGAGCCGCGAAATGCTGTCTCATATCCCAGCCACCTCTAGTATAGAATGTCCACCAGAGCTTCGAGGGCGTCGGCTAAGCGTGTGCTGGTCCGGGCAAAAACGTCCGGATCTACCTCATAGACGCGCTCGTTCTGCACTGCCGTCAGTTCACTCCAAGCATCGCGCTGCATGACTTCATCATAGTTAAAGTTCGTCAGCAGTATGACTTCCGGATCCCGTTCAATGACCAGCTCTTCACTGAACTGGCCCCATGGTTCCTTCATGTCATGGGCAATATTCGATGCCCCTGCCATTTCCAGCAATTCGTGCAAAAAACTGCCCGGCCCGGCGCTGGAGATGGGCTCATTCCATGTTTCGACGAATACCAGCGGTCCCTCTTGGTCTGGAACGTCCGCTAGGATTTCGTCCCGTCGGGTGCGCATCCGTTCGGCCGCTTCGGCGGCCTGTTCCTCCTGTCCGAGATATGCTCCAAGTTTTTCCAAACTCTCCGCCACTTCATCGTAGGTCAGCGGTTCAATGGTAAACATTTCAATGCCCACGTCCTTCAAGGCCTCCATGTGGTGGGCAACCAAGTTGGAGTCGCCAATCACTGCGTCCGGTTCCAGCGAAAGCAGCACTTCCATGTTCAGGTTGAATGCATCGCCAACAACTTCCCGTTCCTGTGCTTCTTCGGGATAATCACACCAGGACGTGACCCCCACCAACTGTTCGCCGGCATCAATGGCAAAAATGCTTTCTGTAACGCTAGGAACCAAGGAGACGACTCTCTCAGGGACAGCTGCTGCCGAAAAAGCCATACCAAGGACCAAAAAAGCGGTCAAGATAAGTAACGCCCATTGTCTCTTCACCTTTAAACCCTCCTCAATCTAGTCTTAAGCATGCGGCCGATCGAAAAAAGCACCCGCGTCTAGCCCGGGTGCCGTCCACTCCTATGCCGTGGATTTCACCACTCCTTTCCGCGCAGGATGGTTTGCTTTGTCGAGGCTAGGCAGGTCTCCTGGCTCCCGGTTCATCGACGCCAGCCTCCTTCCCCCATGGTTCGGAGTGGCTGCAGCTGGATCTCCCCGGATACAGTGGCGGGACCGCGTGGCTTCAGGTGCAGTTCGTGACTGCCGCCCTGCCAACTTCCCTATTCTCCTCCCCCGGTTTACAGAGAAGGCACCTATCCTCATATGCAGTTGTCGAGTACCCATTCGTCGCAGATCTGGAAATCCCTCTTTACCTAAAAGCGACGTTCGATTCCAAAGCGCAGATTTAGGTCTTCCGGATCAGTGAAGTCATCAAGGATGCCGTGCAGCCACCAGCTGGGAAGAAACTCATAGTCTGTGCGCAGCCGCAGCTTGATATTGTCTTCAAAACGAGCTTCGCCCGTCAACGTCCACTCATCGGTGATCTTTCCGTCGAGACCTACACCGAGTTTCGTGTCGATTATTCCGTAGCGCTGGCGGAATCTGGCACCTTCCACGCCATACTGCAGCTGGAAGGCATTTCTGTCTGGAATATCGCTTAGCCCGACTACGTAGAACTGGTCTGAATCATGGGGTTCCAATTCGAAAACGGCATCAGCGGTCAGCAGCGAGCGCCCGTGGTCTCCCGCCTGGAAAGTGCTTCCCAGGGCCAATCTTGGCGAGACATCCACCGATTCGCCCACACCGCGTATTGTCTGAATGTCCCGGTTGATCCGTTGAATACTGTCCATGGTCTCGCGGATTTCCTCGAAGGTGTCCGATGTCAGAGGCAGATCTGTCTGAATGGAGTTCAATGCCAGTTTGACATCCGCTGTACTCTCTTCGACGTTAGCTAGAATTGCCTTGACCGACTCCGCTGTCTTGCCGTCGGCGGCCATGTCCTCCACAAAACGCTGGATATCCGATACCAGGCCATCGATGCCGGCTAGACTCTGTTGAACTTGTTTCAAACTGTCTTCGGCTTCGCCGACCAGATGTTTTGTGTCTCCTTGAATATCGTCCATGACAACCGTCAACCGTCCGGAAGCATCGCGCACATTGCCCGCCGACAACTGCAGATCGGCCATAATCTCCTCCACATCATCGGGATCGACAGTTCGTCCCAGAGCATTGAGATGCTCCATGGTCTCCTGCATTTCCAGGAAAACCGTTTCGAGCTGAAGCTGGTTCAAACGAGACGAAAACTCACGGAAATCCGCCGTCAACTCGTCCATCTTCCCGTCGATGTCCAAGGCCGCCAGTTCGCCGGTGAACGACTTCACGTCACCGGCCATCTCCGTTAGACCTAGCTCCCGCAGCTCAGCCGTGAGAAGCTGCAGATCCTCAGAAATAGTCGCAATAGGAATCGCTTCTAGCTCCTGGGTGAAATGGTACACAGAGTCGCCGACCTCTTCCAAAGGCAGGGTCTTCACCGTCTTGGTTATGGCGCGGAGGTCATCGGCAAATTCCTCCAGCGGCATAGCCGCTAGTTTGCCCGTGAACTCGGCCAACTCTTCGCCGCGCTTGTCCAAGTCCAAGCGTGATATCTGCTGAGTTACCTCCGTCACCTCCGTAAGCAGCGGACGAAGGTCCAGGTCTGCCATCATCCCTGTAAACTGGCGCACTTCCCGTTCCAATCCATCCAAATCCAATCGATTCAACGATCGCGTCAAAGTAGTCAGTTCATCGGTCACGTCTTCCACCGGTATCTCGTTCAGACGGCGGGTGAACACTTGAAACTCGTCTAAAGACTGCTGTAGTTCCAACAAAGCTAACTCATCGGTGAACGATTCCAGATTGGCTGCAATCTGATCTAACTGCGTTTCTGACAGCTGTTTCGTGAAAGACTCCACCTGCGTCGTAATCTCAGTCACCGTGCCGGTCATCATATTGACCTGTTCCACGGCGCTCTGCAGACCGCCAATGGTATCACGCATCAAAACCGTAGACTCAACCACACCTTCTTTCAGTTCTTCCGAGTCTGCTATGTCTGCAAAACCTCGAACAACTTGGTTGAGATTGCGCAGTGTGGTGTCCATTTCTACCAAAATGGAATCCATCATCACGGGGTCAACGCCTCGCAGCTCCGTCCCAGCCTCCAGGGGCTCTTGGGCCTGCCCCGGATGAATTTCCACGTGTTTATCGCCTAGAACACCCACTGTGGCGATGACGAAACGGGAATCGTCGGGAATCAATAGTTCACGGTCAAGCCGGATGCCAACGCGCACGCCCTCCGGTTCCAGTCGGATGAAGCTGACCCTGCCGACATTGACCCCAGCATAGCGAACAGGAGCACCTTCTTTGAGACCATCCACTGTTTTGTACATAATCTCGAATGACGGGCCTTCGCTGGGACGAAGTTCAACCCGCCCCACAGCCACTGCCATGGAACCCAACAGAAACAGACCGAGCAATAGAGTCAGTCCTACCTTGGCTTCCGAAGAAAACCTCATCAACCACACCCCTATCCTGCATCCATAACCTGGCCGCCGGTGACAAAACGCCGTATCAATGGGTCGGTCGTATTTCTCATTTCGTCCACGGTACCGATAAACGCCAGCCTCCCGTCATACAGCAGGGCCACACGATCCGCAGCCGCAAAGGCAGCTTGAAGATCATGGGTCACCATCACGGAAGTGACGGCCAAGCGGTTTCGCAAGTCGATTATCAGATCGAGAATGCGATTACTGGTCACCGGATCGAGACCGGCCGTCGGCTCATCATAGAGCAGGGCCTCCGGATTCATGGCAATGGCTCGCGCAAGACCTACCCGCTTTCTCATTCCGCCACTCAGCTCTGCAGGCATACGATGTTCTACATTTTCCAAACCAACAATTTCCAAGGTCTGTTTGACTCGCTGCAGATATTCGTCGCGCGAAATCTTTGCCTTTCGCCAAGCGAATCCGACATTTTCTGCTACTGTCAGAGAATCAAAGAGGGCCGCACTTTGAAAAACCATGCCTAGTTTGCGCCGAATCGGCGCTAACTGCTGCTCGGAAAAGCCAGTTATGTCCTCTCCGTCCACCATGATGCTACCCCTGTCCGGTTTGATTAAGCCGTTCATGAGACGCAGAATTGTACTCTTTCCGGCACCGCTGGCGCCCATGATCGCAAACAACTCCCCGCCGGCAATTCGGAGACTGATACCTTCTAGGATGCGCTGGCCCCGAGGCGTGAAGTACACATCATGCAGTTCAATCAACGGCGAAACCTCCCTTAACGGAAAAACAGGGCCGAGAGGAAGTAATTGGCTACAAAGACGGCTATCATGCCGCTGACCACCGCTGAAATCGCTGCGTCTCCCACACCCTGTGCCCCTTTTTCAGTCCGCAGGCCGCGATAACAACTGGCGGTGACAATAACAATCCCAAACACCAAGGCCTTGGCAATACTAACACCAATATCGTAAAGGCGCAGATATGAAACGGTCATTTCATAGAATACTTCCGGTATGACACCTACCTGGTATACGGCAACGAGATAGCCGCCGAGCAGCCCCACCAAGTTAGCAAAAATTGTCAGCACCGGAACCATAACTGCACAGGCTAAGAAGCGAGGAGCAACCAGATACTGGTTGGGGCTGGTTCCAAGGGCCCGAAGGGCATCCACCTGTTCTGTCACCTTCATAGTTCCTAGTTCTGCTGCGATGGCTGAGCCAGCCCGTCCGGCCACAACGACACCTGTCAGGACTGGGGCCAGTTCGCGGACAATCGCAATGCCAAGGACCTGACCGATCATGGACGCAGCTCCGAAACGGGCGAATTCCTGGGAGACCTGCAGTGAAAACACCATACCCGTAAAACCAGAAATGACAAAGACAATGGGCAGCGATTCCACACCCAAGGCCGTCATCTGCCGAATGGTATCACGGAGATCGACGTCTCCGCGAAGCACGTAGTACACCGTCTCACCCAACAGTCCTCCAACCCTGCCGACTGCTGCCAGAAACACTAAGAACGGATTTCGGTTCTCCTCGGCTGCCTGCATCCAATTGGGCTCCTTTATTATCTGGGTAACCTTATCTTACTTCGGGTGACGACTACTAAAATCCTGCGAAAAAAAGGGGCCCAACATGGGGGCCCGTAAGAAATCTTTATACTAACCCTGCCGTCCTCTTGGCTGCATGCACTGTGTTGGACAAAAGCATCGCAATGGTCATCGGGCCAACACCGCCGGGAACCGGCGTTATGGCAGACGCATGGGCAGCAGCTTCTTCATAGGCCACGTCGCCAATCAGGCCCGCGTCTGTACGGTTAATGCCCACGTCAATCACTACAGCGCCGGGTTTGATCCAATCGCCGCGAACCATCTCCGGGCGCCCAACGGCGGCAACTAGAATATCGGCGGTGCGACACGCCGCCGCCACATCTCTTGTGCGGGAATGGCAGATCTCAACCGTAGCATGCTCGCCCAAAAGCAGCATGGCAGTGGGTTTACCTACAATATTGCTGCGGCCGAGAACAACGGCCTTCTTGCCTTCGATCTCAACACCTGTGCGACGCAGCAGTTCCATGATACCCGCCGGCGTGCAAGGGGCATAGCCCGGCGCTCCCACGCTGAGACGGCCCACATTGATTGGGTGGAATCCATCGACATCCTTGTCCGGGTCGATGCGGCAGAGCACCTCCTGTTCATCCAGACCGCCGGGCAGTGGCAGCTGTACCAATATACCGTGAATATCTGGGTCGGCATTCAGCGCGTCCACCAAATCCAGGAGTTCCACCTGCGTTATGGATTCAGAGAGTCGATGTTCCTTAGAGTAAATTCCCACCTCTCGACAGGCCTTTTGCTTCATGCGCACATAGACCTGGGAAGCTGCATTCTCCCCGACGAGCACCACGGCCAGACCCGGAGTAACTCCCTCAGATTCCAGGGCCTGCACCTCGGTCTGCAGTTCCTTGCGCATTTGGGCAGCCGTACCTTTACCATCAATCCGTGCAGCATGCATTGCCATCACTCCCTCTCGCATAACGTTAAGGGCGCGGCAGTCTGCGGCGCCATAGCAGCGACTGCCTGACCTTCCTAAACCTCTTGTGTTTATGGATAGCATTCTCTACGCGTCGGGGGAATCCTTCCCGAACCGGCGGAGCAGACCGCCGGACCAGTCACAGAGTCCATCAGACAAAAAAAGCCTTCCCCGCCACTGGGAAAGGCCGTTTGCAGTAATTGGCGCGCCTAGCAGGACTCGAACCTGCGCTCCCGGCTCCGGAGGCCGGTGCTCTATCCACTGAGCTATAGGCGCATGCCTAGAACACATCGGTATTATACCAGCAACCACTGGAAAAAGCAAGGGGCGCAGTACTTCGGGGTGCACGCACAAAAACGCTTGTAGGTTGAAAAAGTAACATCCACCCCTTTGGGTCGCAAGGTGGAAATTCGTTTTGCATTCTTCATAGCGGAAGTTCGTTCTGTAAGTCTCCTTCAGAAGCCTTTTTTGGGCATAGAAACCCCGTTTCCCATAACAAGACGCTTGACGGTGAAAGTGTCGGAATCATCCCTCTCACCCAGCGACGCACAACCGCGAAGCCCTTTGTTCTCTCAGGACAAGCAAGTCCCTTGCCTGACAGTTGCAATTTGGTAAGAGTCTACACAAACCGCCTTGGTGCGACGTTGACTGTCCACGACTAACCATAGAGGTGGTATTTTTCCTTGGTCCGTCGGTAGCGCTCTAGATCATCTTGATACCGAGCCAGCAGCTGA
>PUOC01000023.1 GCA_003551965.1 Clostridiales bacterium
AGCCCCAGGGCCCTCATCATTGCCAGGCCTCTGAAGGCACAAGCACTACCTCATCACGGGCACGTGCTTAAGAGAGAGCAGCCGGGGCCAAACCAGGGAGAGCGCCACAAAAACTGCGGGCGATGTGTACGGTGCATGGCTTGAACACATGTTTTTCACACGGTGAAGGCACAGAAGAAGAAGAGGGGTGTGGGATCAGGCAGGATGAAAGCTGTGTGTCTGTGTCAGCTGAAGTAGTTATGGGATCGGGCACACAAAGGATTCCTCCCCTTGGCAACAGCAGCATATATCTACCTGGAATCGCGATCGCCGGTCCCAGCACACGTGCGCAGTCGCCTGCATAAGGGGATGGTAGGGTGGTAGGCAGCAGTGACAGTGGTGGATGGGATTGAGCAGGAGTCAATGGTCATACACCTGCCGATGCAAGCTGCCTAACCTCTCCTGCAGGCCTCAGCCACCTGGTCACTTGGTATGAGGTCATGCACAGCAAGGCTTGGCTAGGTAGCATACAGGCCCTCCCTTGCACACCCTCGCACCGTTTGCCTGTGAGCGCTGCTCTTCAAGGAAAGCTGCCAAGTCCTCACTGAATTTTCTGTTGTCTTCAAGAGCTGCTGCCTCAGCCTGCTCCAGCTCGCTCTTAGAGGTAGCAGTGGCGTCTGCAAAGCCAACATCACCCCTGTTTCCCAGGAGCAAACAAATGCAAGGTGTAGGGCAGAGTGGGGCAGGACTGCTGAGCATGCGCACACTTACGTTTTTGCCCATGGACCAGAGCGTCTAGACAGGCTGGACAATTGGTACCCTTATACTCTGAGTGCCCATAAAAGCAAGAATGAGCCAACAATCGAGCATGACACTTACGAAGAGACGACATCAAACATGCACGTGGAGTAGTGCTCTGTGCCCTCCTCCAGGCCCTCATCTTTACAGGCTTGATCCGCCTGCAAACATGGGATGCTAGCAACACAAATTTATCTTCAAATCCATTGTGGGAAGAAAACAGCCCAGGGGGAGGAGGTCCTGCATAACCATGAGCGAGCAATAAAGCATAGCAGGAATGCTTGGGACACAGGTTCATACTCATGCATTTCCACCTCTCCCAACTTCCCCTCCCTCACCTCTGCAAATGGAACTGCAAGGAGCTCTCGCCTGTTGCGAACAGAGGCTCTCCAAAGATCCAACAATTCTCCACGGCTGACAAAATTGGCACCGCAGCCCTGTGAGGGAGGAGCACGGCAACTGCTCGTTTATGCCTTGCACTTGCTTATAGAACAGACGTTTGGAATTGGCACCCACATTTGCAGCATGCACCACTGACTTTGGGGACTTCAGCCTCAATGGAAGGAGGATTCTAGCTAATCACATGTCCGAACAGCAACCAGGCACACCGCATCATCTCCATGAGCAGGGAGCAGCTATGCAGCAGCAGGGTGTGCACTGCATGCATGGCTTACTCACATCCTCACACATGCCACCATTACTGAACGGTGACCGGATGACGACTGCGGGGGGTGATGTGTGGTTGGAGATTGGGTAAACCGTTGAGGAATGTGGCTTGATGGTTCAGAGGGGGATTGAATCATCCATGCACACACAAGATCACGCACGCATGCACGCACCTCCAATGTACTCTTGAGTCGTGTGGTTGGGCCATTGGCCACGGTGCATGGTGTGTGCTGCAGGATACGGTGATGGATTGGGAAGGTGCCACCCCTCAGCGAGGGAGGGTGAAAAGGCTTTTGTACAAGGCAGAGAGAGGCTGGAATGCAAGGGGAGGGACAAACCTGTGGAGCTAATGGAGAGTGAGTAGCGGGCATCGCTGAACTCGTCATTAGAATTGAATGTCTTGCTCACACCGCAGCCCCTTTTGTACGTCAGTGTGGCTGACTGCAAGATGGACACTCCCCACCACTGCGCGTGAGTCATGTCCATTTTCAGTTAGCATAGAGCATAGGTTGCACCTCGCTCGCAACAGGGCAGGGGTGGTGTTAAGGAGCATATGCAGCTGTGAAGTAGGACAGCATTTCAAGCTTACCAAGTCAAAGGAGCGATCGCCAAGGATTGGCACAGCCTCGGCAGTCACAGTGTAGTAGTCGGTATCAAGGAGAGTGATGGTGCCTGCAATTTGTCGAGAGCCAAGCCAGCCTGCTGACTGGTGCAGTTTGTTGTTGGGTATGCATGCTGTGCATCGCGTGGCTGGTGACCTTGTTCCACCTCTGCTTCCTTTTACTCTGTGCCAATCTTATCTGAACAGCTGTGCCAGCAGTGTATAAACCGATTGTGATGGTGTGAGCCAGGCCAACATGACACAACCAACACTGTGCCCCTATGTGCAAGTGTGCCTCACCAGTGGAATTGCACGTGTCAAGCTGTCTGTTGCTACCAAATTGGCGCAGGTGCGGATCATTGTACTGCGTGCAGGAGCGAGTGTGATTTGTGGGCATGCAGCTTGTTTTATTGCTGATGCGCTCGTGTTCAATGCTACCTCAGCATTCCATGGAGTGGAATAAGCAAAATCCTCACATGCCAGCCCTGCCAAACTGCGTGCTTCAGCAAGTTGACCTTCGTCCCACCCACCATGTTGCAAACACGTGACAATCCTTGACTCGTTGATTGAGACCGTTCCTGCACGCTGGGCGTGCATGATTTGTCCTGGTTTGCTGCCACCTCCTCCTCTTTTGCCTCACACACACCATTCAAGGTAGAGATCTGTGTGCATGAATGGTGATTTGACGAGGTTCTTGTGCAAGTCAAATTGGGTAAGAGGCATGCATGCTTAAGTACAAGTGCACGCACACAAGGCTTATGAACCTTTGTAATTTAAACACCAAACAGGAACAAATTTGCTGACAAGAGCCAACACCACAGGTCCGTGGCTTTCTCACCACATTGCCATGTGCCTCCAATGGGATTTCCAAGGACTGGACCTCGTCAGAGCAGTCCCCCTGGACCCTTGCATATGCTTTGAAGATGGAGCCTGGGGAAAGATGAGGGAAGAGGGCATGCCAGAGAGATGGAGCAGGTGCCCCTCCTCTCCATTATTCAAAGTCAGATGGCAGGAACAGGTACATCTGGTGGCCTCAACCCTGCCCCATACACCCCTTTCCCACTGCTCACGCACCACGGCACCCAAGGCCACAGCAAGCCTCCATCCGTCCAGAACTGGCAGCCGATGCGACTGCTGCTGCGTATTCGCTGGCAGCTGGCAGGCCTGTGGCTTCATCACGCACAGTGGCGCTTTGGGGGGCAATTGCCTTGAGGCATCGCTCCTCACATGCACTGCCGGACTCCGTCCGGGCAAGCTCAAGGGCCTGCAGCATGGGGCAAAAGCACTCCTGACATTCACTCTGCATTCCCTGTTTGGTCAACTGCATTCGTGCGCTGGAGAGGGCGCAGGTAAGCTACTTGCCACCACCGACCTCAAGGGGAGCCTGGCAAGCAGCTGGCTCTCGTGCTACAACGGTGACCTCAGACTCATCTGGCATGGGTTCGAGCAAAGTTGGGGGTGGGGGTGGCAGTGGGGGAGGGGG
>PUOC01000014.1 GCA_003551965.1 Clostridiales bacterium
CCCCGTGTGACGCGCGACCGCCGGAGCCGTATTGTTCTTAAGGGAAGTCCTCCTGACCCCAGTAACCTGCCTGATGGCTGCGTTTTTCACACCCGCTGTCAATACGCAGAGGATGTTTGTCGAACGAAGGTGCCGGAACTACGTGAACTTGAGAGTGGCCACGAAGTGTCATGTCATTTGGCCGAGTCTCTGTCACTGCGGGGAGTCTTGGATTAAATCCCTGGGGGTTCTGCTTTTGCCGGGCGGGCGCAGGTGTGCCATGGCCTCGCTTTAGCCCGCGATGCGAAATTGAGATTGTGCGTTCCTGGCTGTGGAGGAAGGTGCACCCACATCAAGGCGGGGGCATTTTGTGGCTGGGGGGCGTAGGTTTCGTATCGCGGCCGCTCCCCAGCCACAGAAGGAAATTGGCTGCTGGCCTTGAATGAGTTTTTGTGGTTTAGAGAACCACCTCCGCATGAAACGGCAGTCCACGAGAAGGGGAATAAAAGCGGTATGACACAATTTGGCATTACGAGCGTGGGCCATCTGCAAGACCACAACCTCCGGCGTGTGCTTGAGGCCATCATGAGTCGCGATGGAATGACTCGGCAGGATCTGGTCGAAACCACTGGATTCAGCCCTGCTGGTATCTCGAAGCTGGTAGGTATCCTAATCGATAAAGAGCTGGTTCAGGAGCATAACCTGGTCAGCCGCCGCCGGGGCCGCCGGGCTATCAGTCTGCGCATCAATGAAAACTGCATGTATTCACTCGGTGTCCGTTTCGCCCGCAATTACGTTAAAGTAGGCATCTTCAACGTCATGGGGCGGCTCTTGTCATCGAATTACCGTTCCATCGAAGAACAGGATCTTGAGACCACCATTGAGACCATTACCGATCAAATCGACGATCAGATGCAGGCCATGGACGACGAAATGCGGGCGAAATTGATGGGAATCGGCATCAGCGCGCCCGGGCCTCTTTTTGGCACTGACGGCAGAATTGCACTCATTTCCAATGCCCCGGGTTGGCGTAATGTGGCCTTGGCGGAATGTATTCAAGAACGGTTCGGGAAGCCCACGTTCATGGAACATGATGCCAACGTCAGTGCCCTGGCTGAGTATTGGTACGGCCAGGGACGCAATGTTCGCCGCCTGGTCTATGTTGTGGCTGACCGCGGCGTAGGCGCCGGCTTTATGCTTGACGGTGCCATATACGGAGGTATGAACAACATCGCCGGAGAGATCGGCCACACCACCATACAGTTCAACGGGCCGAAATGTGACTGCGGCAACTATGGCTGTCTAGAGATGTACTGCTCTAGTTTGGCATTTTTACGGAAAGCGAAATGGATCGCAAAAGAGGAACGGCCGGCCGGATGGCCTGGACCCCATCGGCTGACCACCGATCAGGTTTTTGAACTGGCCGTGGATGGCGAGCCCGTGGCCAAGCATTTGGTGGAGGAGTCCGGCAGATTCCTGGGCATTGGTGTCGTCAACCTCATCAACGCATTCAACCCCGATATGATTGTTCTCGGCGATGAAATGGCCCGTGCCGGAGAACTTCTGCTGCAAAGCGTGCACAGCGTTGTGCGTGAAAGGGTGATTCCTGAGATCGCCGAGGAGACGAGAATCGTGCTTTCCCAAATTATACCGGAACCGGCATTTGCAGGAACCGGTTCCCTTGTGGTGAAACGGGTGTTTGAGAGCCTGTCCCAGGTGGAAGACGGGCCTCTTGTTGTGTCCCGGACGCAGGTGTGACCTTATGCCATGGGCCAGTGAAGAAAGGATGAAGATATGCTGGATATTGTATGTCTGGGGGAACTCTTGGTAGACTTTGTGGCACTGGAACCGCGAAAGCTCATACATGAGGGCCCCCGTTTTCAGCCGGCGGCTGGAGGAGCACCGGCCAACGTGGCGGCCGGTGCCGCTAAGCTTGGTCTAAAGAGCGGTTTTATCGGAAAAGTGGGTGAAGACAGTTTCGGGCAGTTTCTGAAAACTACACTTCAAGCTGACGGTGTCAATACGGAATATCTCATCGAAGATCCGCGCATCCGAACCACACTGGCTTTTGTGGCCATTGGCGAAGAAGGAGAAAGAGACTTTGTGTTTTACCGGGACCCCGGTGCAGACACACAGCTGACGCCTGACGAACTCAACCAAACATATTTTGACGGCGCCAAGGTATTTCACTTTGGTTCCATAAGCTTGTCCCAGGAACCCGTCCGTCAAGCAACGCTAGAAGCATTGGCCATGGCCAAACGGGCCGGCCTCGTAATATCCTATGATCCCAATTACCGTGATACACTTTGGCCGAGCCAAGAAAAGGCTGTGGAACAAATGCAGTTGGGCATGGGCTTTGCCGATGTGGCCAAGGTCAGCGAAGATGAACTGCTGCTGATCACGGCAACCGTAGACAGCGACGCCGCTGCCTCTGCATTGTTGGCCCAGCAGCCCAATCTGCAGTGCCTCTTGGTTTCCGAGGGTGCGGGCGGATGCACCGCGTTCACACGGCAAGGAAGCATCCATGTGCCCGGTTTTGCAGTGGAAGCCATAGATACCACAGGGGCAGGCGATGCTTTTGTTGCTGGTTTCTTGGCGTCGGTGTTGAAGCGCGGGCTTGACTTGGTCAGTACAGAGCCTCCGGAACGACTGCGGGACAGTCTGATCTTTGCCAATGCGGCCGCAGCCATGAGTACCGAGTCCTCCGGCGCCATACCCAGCTTTAAGACAGACAGCGAAGTGCGTTCCTGGCTGGACGGGCAATCGGTCCCGGGAAGGTAGAAATTCTGTGAAACGAGGAGTGCGGCAATGGGCAGACTAAAAATTACAAATGTGAAGGCTATCGTGACTGCGCCCGCGGGCATAAACTTGGTTGTGGTCAAAGTGGAAACGTCGGATCCGGGGCTGTATGGACTGGGCTGTGCCACATTCACCCAACGTTTCCTAACGGTGGCGGAAGCTGTTGATGAATACATGAAGCCGTTTTTGGTGGGCAGAGATCCTTCGGACATCGAGGACATCTGGCAAACCGCTATGGTCAGCTCCTATTGGAGAAACGGCCCCGTGTTGAACAACGCCATTTCCGGTGTTGATATGGCGCTTTGGGATATTCAAGGCAAGCGGGCCGGAATGCCTGTGTACCAATTGCTTGGGGGGAAGTGCCGCGAGGCGGCAGCCGCGTACCGCCATGCCAATGGTTCTACCGTTGAAGAGCTTGAGGAAAACGTGCGCCGATACATGGGTGAAGGTTACCGGTTTATCCGCTGCCAGTTGGGAGGATACGGCGGCGACAAGGCGGTTGACGGCAAACAAACCAAGAATCCGCCTCCGGGGGCGTACTACGATCCCGCGGTGTATGCCCGCGATGTCGTGGACATGTTCGACTATCTGCGGGATAAGTTGGGCTTCGAACCGGAATTGCTGCATGACGTGCATGAACGGGTGCCCCCGATACTGGCGGTCCGCATGGCTAAGGAACTAGAGCCCCACCGCCTCTTTTTCCTGGAAGATCCTCTGGCTCCGGAGGACGTGCGTTGGTTGGAAACCATCCGCCGGCAGTGCAGTACGCCGATTGCCATTGGTGAGCTCTTCAACAACCCCCATGAATGGACCATGCCCATGGTCCATGGTCATCTGGACTTCATCCGTGTGCATATATCGCAGATCGGCGGCATAACGCCGGCCAAGAAATTGGCAGCCCTTGGCGAGACCTTTGCGGTGAGAACGGCATGGCACGGCCCCGGAGACGTGTCTCCAGTAGGGCATGCAGCGAACGTTCATCTGGATTTGGCGTGCCCGAACTTCGGAGTGCAGGAATGGTGCGGTTTGGATGAGCGTCTGCAAGAGGTCTTTCCAGGCTGCCCTACAGTGGACAATGGCTATGTGTATGTAAGCGATGCACCTGGTCTGGGGATTGATGTGGATGAACAGAAAGCTGCCCAATACCCTGCTGAGAACGTTCTTCCCCGTTGGACGATGACTCGGACTCCCGATGGCAGCTCCGTGCGGCCTTAGTTAGAAAGGGTTTGATGCTGTGAGCAAGAAAATTGCTGTTACCGGTGCCCAAGGACGTCTTGGCCGTTTTGTGCTCGACGATCTGCAAGCTAGAGCCTACGAAGTTCGTGCCTTGACTAAAGAATGGTGGGAGGAATGTCCTGTCGATGACCAAGCAGCCGGCGACATTTTGGATTACGACTGGCTGCGTGAAGTCCTGGCTGGCTGTGACGGCGTCATTCATTTGGCTGCCATTCCGTCGCCGAAGCGGGGGAGCGACAGCGCGGTGATCGAGATCAATGTCGTGGGAACCTATAACGTGCTGCTGGCGGCAGGCGAAAATGGCATTAACAGGGTAGCCAGCGCTTCTAGTGACTGCACATTCGGCTTTACGTTCAGTCGTTACCCCCCGCAGCCGGTCTACCTGCCGGTGGACGAAGAACATCCTACCCATCCCGATGACAGTTACGGGCTTTCTAAGGTTTTGGGTGAGCGGGCGGCTGACGCCGTTACGCAGCGTTTCCCGGGCATGTACGCTGCCTCAATGCGCATTTCTCACGTGGTGGGCCCGGACGATTACGAACCGGACTCGGAGTTCTGTAAATGGCGCAGCAATCCTGAACGCGGACCGGCCAA
Organism: Clostridiales bacterium; assembly: GCA_003551965.1. GTDB lineage: Bacteria > Bacillota > Limnochordia > Darwinibacteriales > B1SED10-159 > B1SED10-159. The sequence continues at coordinate 4,609 of PUOC01000014.1, forward strand.
CCTTTGGTCATATGTTGACGGCCGCGATGCGTCCCAGGCATTTCGTCTGGCCATCGAAGCCGATCGGTCCGGCCACGAAATATTCTGTATTGCTTCGAAAAAGACTCGAAGCTCGATACCGACCCAAGAACTGATTGGCATGTTCTATCCCCAAGTTGCCCTGAAACGGGAATTTCCGGGGTATGAAAGCCTTGAGAACAGCGAAAAGGCGACGCGGATCCTGGGGTATGCACCCAAATATTGATGTGCCCTCCTGGGCACACGCAAAAAAGGATAGGTGCTGCAGTATGACCGTACAAAGGACAGACTTTTTTCGTCCAGCATATCATTTTGCACCGCCGGAGCAGTGGATGAATGATCCCAATGGCATGGTTTTCTTCGACGGAGAGTATCATCTATTCTATCAGCACAATCCCGATGACACCGTCCACGGTCCGATGTACTGGGGGCATGCAGTAAGCCGTGATTTGATGCATTGGCAGCATCTTCCTGTTGCACTGGCCCCGGATGAACACGGTACCATTTTTTCGGGCAGCGCCGTCGTTGATTGGAAGGATACAACGGGTTTTTTCCAAGGCCGTCCTGGGCTTGTGGCGATTTTTACACACCACCGCTCTCATCCGGACACGAAACAGATCGAGCAGCGCCAGAGTTTGGCTTACAGCGCAGACAGCGGCCGAACATGGACGAAATATGCCGGCAATCCGGTGCTCACCTGCGCAGACGAGCCGGATTTCCGTGACCCTAAGGTGTTCTGGCATCACGGAAGTGGCCGCTGGATAATGGTTCTGGCGGTTAGGAACAAGGTGTCACTGTATGGTTCAGACAATCTTAAGGACTGGTCCTTCTTAAGCCACTTTTCGGCGGGAAGCCGGGAAGGTGTCTGGGAATGTCCCGACCTGTTCCCTGTACGGATCGAAGGAACCGATGAATACAAATGGGTTCTCGAAGTCGACATCAATCCAGGTGCTGTGGCAGGCGGGTCCGGCGGGCAGTACTTCATCGGAGCGTTTGATGGCACAGAATTCACGGCCGAGAACCTGGAGGATGCACCGCTGTGGTTGGATTACGGGAAGGACCATTACGCAGGAGTATCTTGGTCCGATGTGCCGCCGGAAGACGGACGGCGCTTGTGGATTGCCTGGATGAGCAATTGGCAGTACGCGAATCACACACCGACCCATGGCTGGCGCAATGCGATGACCATTCCCCGTGAGCTTACGCTGCGCCCGGTTGGAGACGGGAACTACCGCTTGGTTCAATGGCCGGTGCGGGAAGTAGAGAAAATCAGGGGTGCTGCGCAGACGGCGGCGCGCAAAACCGTGACCAAAGACACTCCGCTGCAGCTGCCCGGCGTGGGACAGTGCTTGGATATTGAGCTGCAGCTGGAGTGGAAGCACGTTCAGGAAGTGGGTGTGCGTGTCTGTAAGTCAGATGCGGAGGAGACGCTGGTGGGGTATGACTCTGACAAACAAGAGCTGTATGTGGATCGCACCCATTCCGGCCTGACGAATTTCCACCCGCAGTTCTCCGGGCGCCGCAGTGCGCCGCTGGCTCTGCCCAAAAAAGAGCTGTCCCTGCGGATACTGGTTGATCATTGCTCCGTGGAAGTGTTTGCTGAGGATGGACGGTTGTCCATGACTGAGCTTATCTTCCCGGAAGAGGACAGCGGAGATTTCGAGGTGTTTGTGAAAAACGGCCGGGCGCAGGTGCGGAATTTGGCTCTGCATCGTCTGCAGCCTTAGGATTAATTGCGGACAGCCGTGTCTTGACGAGCAGGCGCTGGCTGGAGTGATACCCAAGAGCTGCCTAGCGGGGAGAACGTTCCTGTTGGGCAGCTTTGTGCTGCCCGGGCTGACTCCGGGTGCTCTCTCGGACATCCCAAAAAATCCGCAATTAACGGCCATTCGCGGTGGCTGTCAGGGTAGGGTATAGGCCAAGAGTAGCGCTCTGGGAAAACAGGTGTTAAACCGTTTCCTAAGGGGCAGTACTCTTTTCCATGGGTTTGGCGGGGCAGCAGTGCCGTGGCAAAGGGTGGCGAGCCCCATGGAGCAGCAAAGCCCTATGCCAACTCTATGACCTGCGGTGAAGCCATCCAAGGGCTGAACGCCGGACAGACAAACCGAGGGCCGTCAGGTCATTCGGCGATCGGCGTCTCTGCCGGGCCAAGACGACATATGTTTTCTGGCTTGGACCGGAGGCGTGCGAAGGGAAACAAGCAAGTTGCAGAGAAACCCTGTAACAATCACCGTGTTTTGCTGCGGTACCGTTTCTATGAAAGGATGGAACGCCATGCCTGCAATGACAACCCGCGAACGGATTGGGAGAATGTACGCACACCAGGAAGCGGACAGAGTGCCGATCGTCGATACGCCGTGGGCATCCACCATTGAACGTTGGCACCGGGAAGGTATGCCGAAGGATGTACATTTCACAGAATTCTTCGGTATCGATCACATTGCCTCTATCCACGCCGACAACAGCCCCCGGTTTCCGGTGAAAGTTTTGGAAGAAACCGAGGATTACCGCATAGTCACGTCTCCATGGGGCGTTACTCTGAGGCAGTGGACTCATGCCGGCGGAGTGCCCGAGTTTTTGGATTTTACCGTGACCGACCGCGATCAATGGCAGAAAGCCAAAGAACGGATGGTGCCCGATGCCGATCGGGTGGATTGGGAGCATCTGAAGCGCAATTACGCCCGCTGGCGCAAGGACGGGTCATGGATCATGGCTTCGCTTTGGTTTGGCTTTGATGTGACCCATGCCTGGATGGTGGGGACCGAGCGCCTGCTTATGGCCATGGCTACCGACCCCGAATGGGTGTCGGATATGATGAACCACTATCTGGACGTACATCTGCAGCTCTTTGACATGATCTGGGACGCTGGTTACACCTTTGACGAAGTCAACTGGCCCGACGACATGGGGTATAAGCAGAGCCAGTTCTTTTCGGTGTCCATGTACCAGGAACTGGTCAAGCCCGTTCACAAGCGTGCCATAGACTGGGCTCATGCAAAAGGCGTCAAAGTGCGGCTGCATTCCTGCGGAGATATCCGTCCCTTTATCCCCGATTTTGCGGAAATGGGCGTGGACATGCTCAATCCACTCGAGGTCAAGGCCGGTGTTGATCCGCTGGCTGTCAAACGCCAGTACGGGGATAAACTGGCTTTCCACGGCGGACTCAATGCGGTGCTCTTTGAAGAACCTGCGATGGACGCCATGCGAGCGGAAATGCAGCGGGTAGTGCCGGTCATGAAAGAGGGCGGTGGCTATATCTTGGGCAGCGATCACTCCGTGCCGGACTCTGTGTCAGTACAGCAGTTTCAGCAGTTTGTAGAAGAAGCGAAGCAATTGGGGTCCTATGAATGAGGAGGTTTGCAGAATGATTCAAACTGCCATTTTTCCGGGTCGCTACGTGCAGGGCAACGGCAGTCTGCAGGGGCTCGGCGATGAAATGGCCCGTTTCGGGAAGAGGGCATTTGTGCTGTTGGACCCGTTTGTTGAGGAGCAGATGTTGGACTCGATCCAAACAGGAACTCGGGGCACGGTCGAGGCAGACTTTCGCACCTTTGGCGGCGAGTGCTCCGATGAGGAGATCGCAAAATGGGTGGAAGCGGTGCAGGAGACGGGCGCCGATGTTGTGGTTGGCGTCGGAGGCGGCAAGACCCTCGATACCGCCAAAGCCGTTTCCCATGGAGCCGGTCGGCCGGTCGTAGTGGTTCCCACGATTGCATCAACCGATGCCCCTTGCAGTGCCCTGTCCGTCATCTATACGGCAGACGGGGCCTTTAAACGGTATCTGTTTCTGCCCAGAAACCCGGATGCAGTGGTCGTCGACACGAGTATTGCTGCCCAGGCGCCGACGCGCTTTTTGGTCAGCGGTATGGGCGACGCGTTAGCCACCTATTTTGAAGCGGAGAGCTGCCGATGGGGGCGTCGGCCCAATATGACCGGCAATTACGGCAATTTGGCTGCTTTTTCCCTGGCCCGTCTCTGCTATGACATACTGCTCGAATACGGAGTCCAGGCGAAAAACGCCTGTGACCAAGGCATTGTGACACCGGCATTGGAGAAGATTGTGGAAGCGAATACACTCTTAAGTGGTATCGGCTTTGAGAGCGGCGGCCTGGCCAGTGCCCATGCCATTCATAATGGACTGACGGCCTTAGATGCAACCCATGCCTTCTTCCATGGAGAGAAGGTAGCCGTAGGTGTTCTGGCCGGCCTCTTCCTTACGGACAAACCACCTTTGGTCATCGACGAGGTGTACACGTTTTGCGAATCGGTGGGCCTTCCCACCACGTTAGCGGACATTGGTCTCGCAGACGTCGGCGATGCTCAGCTCACAGCAGTGGCTGATGCTGCCTGCGCTGAGGGAGAAACCATACACAACGAACTGGTTCCCGTGTCCTCGGCGGCGGTGGTGACGGCCCTGAAGGCGTTTGACGCCTGGGGCTGCCATCGGAAGCGGCATTAGGGACTGGACCGGAAAAAATCCCGTTTATAAGGTGTTTTGCACCTGCGGGAGCAGCGGTGATACTATGGCGTTCGCCGAACCGATACGCTGCCGCCTTCGAAACGGAGGGATATGCCGGCGGCTTTCAGGCATTGAAGTTTGGATTGCCTTATAATTCCGGCCAAAGAGATGCAGAAGGTATGGCCCAGGGGCGGCCACTGCAGATGCAGCCCGTGGGCCGCAGCCGTCGCTGATACATCGACAGCCATGGCTTCGGGGACATCGGCAGCATACAGCTCCGGGGTGTTCAGCTTCCGGATCACAGCGGTTGTGTGCTCACGGTGCTGCTTTCTGGCACTATGCTGCCAGTAAAGACAGCAGCGGCACTGCCGCAGTGTCCAGTGGGGGTGGCGCCTTTGCATGCGTTTGACATGTTCTTCTAAATCGAACTGGGAATATATGAGATAGACATTCTCGGTGCAGTCGAATAGTTGATCAAAGACCGGCGTGCCAGGCGGGCAGTTAGCTTTGATGCCGTAATTGGGACACCCTTTGGGGTGGTCGGGGTAGGGTGCTGTGCACCACTTAATCGGAGCTGCACAGGTCTGTTTTCTGCCCGGCGGACAGGCGCGGCAGTCCTGTTGGCCTCCCTGGACGTGACATGGCGGATGGACAATTGCAGGAATGGTTTTCATGTATCCATTGCTGATGAGCTGCACGTGTTGTCCGACACCTCCGTCACAGTGCGGGATTCTGTGGCTGCTGGCGGCATACCCTGCAGGCCTGCTGCAGAAAATCTTCGAACTGCTTCCGCAGCTTGTGAAGGCGTTCGCCCACGGGCCGGGCCAGGCTTCCGTTTTCCATGCGCCGATCCAGTTCTGGAAGGGAAATCCATTGGGCAGCGATTGTCTCCCCTTCCTGCATACGCAGGTCGCGGATCTCGATATCTTTGTGCAGAAAATAGGTATCCATGAAAGCTTCGCCCTCGAACCACGAGTCGGCGGCTGCCAATTCATGTTCCTCGACTGTGATACCCGTTTCCTCCTTTAGTTCTCGGACCGCGGCTGCGCGGCTTGTTTCGCCCGCCAAGGCAGAACCCCCGGTATTCTCCCACGTTTCCGGATAGGCTTCTTTATCCGGGTGGCGCAATGTTACGAGGATCTCACCGCGGCTGTTTACAGTCCATATGTTGACCACAATGTGGTATTCGCCGGGGCGCATTGCCTCACCCCGACGGTGCAGCCTGCCCAAAGGCTGTCTGCTGCCGTCGTAAACGTCCCAAAGTTCCAAGATATCTACCTCCCTGATCGTCTGGACCACAGATCCTAGTCTATCACGATTGAATGTGGAAACACAATCCACTGCAATGGATGCCGGCATGGCATTCCAGGAGAAGATCGATGATGCTGCGGCGAAGCCCGAGACGGCCCGCACGAGCGAAATAGAACGCATAGAAAGGATGAGAGTATGAACGATACCTTTGTATTCGTCGGCACCTATGCACCCAGCGATGCACCAAGCATCTATACCTGTCGCTGGAGTCCTGCCCAGGGGAGCTTGGACATTGCTGACACGACCGATGGGGTGGAAAACCCATCCTTCCTGACCATTGACAAAGACGGGCAGCACCTGTACTCGGTGTGCGAAACTGCTTCCTTGGGCGGAACTCCGGGCGGTGGTGCGGCCGCTTTTCGCATTCACCGAGAAACAGGGTCACTGTCGCTGTTGAACATGCAGTCCAGTAAAGGTCCCGGTTCCTGCCATGTGACCTTGGATAGGACGGGCCGCTTTCTTGTGGTGTCCAATTATGGGGGCGGCAGTGTTGCCGTTCTGCCGGTTCAAGACGACGGTACATTGGCTGCAGCATCATCATTTGTGCAACACGAAGGAGCCGGCCCAAATCCGGACCGCCAAGAAGGGCCCCATGCCCATTCAGCCATCTGTGATCCGGTGAAAGACCGCTTGTTTGTATCCGATTTGGGCCTAGATAAGGTTCTCATCTATGAACTGGATACCGCGGCCGGCAAGGTCACCCCCAACGACCCTCCCTATGCGGAAACACACCCGGGAGCAGGTCCGAGGCATTTTGTCTTGGACAACAGCGGCAGCCATGCCTATGGCATCAATGAACTGGATTCCACCATAACGGTCTACGACTATGATCGCGACAGCGGCCGATTGGCGCCAACGCAAACGGTTTCCACCCTTCCCGAGAACTTCGATGGCCACAACCAAAGCAGCGATATCCATCTGCATCCTTCCGGTCGATTTCTCTATGGTGCCAATCGAGGCCATGACAGCATTGCTGTGTTTGCCGTCGACGCAAAAAACGGCCGTCTGACGGCCACTGCACATGAATCCACAAGGGGCCATTGGCCGAGGAACTTTGCTGTGGATCCCAGCGGCGCTTATCTTCTGGCGGCCAACGAACGCAGCGGAACCATTCACAGTTTTGCCGTCGATCGGGACAGCGGACAGCTGGAGCACATGGGCCAGGCCTGTGCGATTCCCAAACCTGTCTGTATTCAGTTTCTTTAGGCAGCGGGCTGGCCCCGAAGAAGGTGATTTGGCAGTGCATGCAGAAGAGGCGCTTGATATATCCCATGCTTATTTCATAGGGGGATCACCGTGCTCCGGAAAGAGCTCGCTCGCTCAGGGGTTGCGGGCAGCGTTCGGCCTGCAGTACTACAAAATTGACGATCAAGAACAGCAGCACTTGAACGAATCAAAGAACCGCAACTGCCCGGTCATGCAGCAGTTCGCGGCCATGTCGTGGAATGAGATATGGATGCGTCCCGTGGGTCTGCAGGTGGAGGAGGAGTTCCGCTTTTATAGTGAGCGTTGGGCCATGGTCCTGGCCGATTTGGCAGGCTACTTGGAAGACGGCCCTACTATCACGGAAGGAGCCGCCCTGCTGCCGGACTTGCTGCATGGTTTAGGGGCTGTGCAGCAACAGGTTCTGTATCTTGTCCCCACCTGGGAGTTCCAGATCCGGCATTACAAGAAGCGGACATGCCTGCTTTCCGCCGTGCTCAAGGACTGCAGGGACCCCGAGAGAGCCTTTCGCAACTGGATGAAGCGGGACTATTACTTTGGAAGGCGCACAGCCCAACGAGCCGCGGCGTTAGGTTATGCCGTTTGGCATGTAGATGGTACTAGGACAATGGATGAGACCATGGACAGCGCGATTGGCCATTTCCAACTGTATGGTACTGTCTGAGCAAGTCAGGTGCTGGAGAGGAAGATGAAATGGACATCCTTGAGCATAACCGCAAAGCTTGGGACCGTGAAGTGCAGCGGGGTAATGTTTGGACCCGGCCGGTGGATCCAGGCGCCATCGATCGTGCCAGGCAGGGGATCTGGCAGGTGCTGCTGACACCGAATAAACCAGTTCCCCGTGCTTGGTTTCCCGAACTGAGCGGGGCAAAGGTACTGTGTTTGGCCAGTGGAGGCGGCCAGCAAGGCCCAATCTTTGCTGCCGCCGGAGCTGACGTGACTGTGCTGGACAATAGTCCCGCCCAGCTGCAGCAAGACCGAATGGTGGCGGAACGGGAGCGGCTGCACATTCGTACTGTGCAGGGAGATATGCGGGATTTGTCGTGCCTTGCAGATGCCAGTTTCGACTTGGTGTTCCACCCGGTGTCAAACGGATTCGTCGATGATGTCAATCCCGTCTGGCAAGAGGCATCTAGGGTGCTGAAGCCCGGTTCATGCCTCTTGGCTGGTGTCTGCAATCCTCTGATCTATATATTCGACTTCGAGGAAGGGCATAATCACGGCCGCTTGGTGGTTCGCTACCGCATCCCCTATTCTGATTTGGAGCAGTTGGCCCAACCGCAGCTGGACAAGCGGGTGCAGGAAGAGGAACTATTGGAATTCGGCCATTCGTTGGAGGACCAAATCGGAGGTCAGATACGGGCCGGGTTTTCCATTTGCGGCTTCTATGAAGATACCTCCCACGGCGATCTGCTTGACGAGTATATTCCCACGTTCATCGCGACCAAGGCTGTCAAAGGATAGGAGCGGGTAGTTTTGGAGAGAACATTGCAGGGGCGATCGGCCATTGTCACTGGGGCTAGCCGTCTCAACGGGATTGGGGCCGCTATCTGCCGCCGTTTGGCGGAGCGGGGTGCGGCGGTTTTCTTTACCTACTGGACGCCCTACGATAAACTCATGCCTTGGGGGGTGGAGGAAGGAGAACCGGAGACGCTGCTGCGGGAGCTCCAGGAACAGGGCGTTCAAAGTCACATGGCAGAGCGGGATCTAGCGGTTGTGGGCCATTTGGAAAGCTTGATACCCGCGGCGGCCGAAGCCATTGGGGAGCCTTGGATCCTGGTCAACAATGCCACCCACTCCACGCGGCGTTCGTATAAGGACATCACAGCGGAGGAATTGGATCAACACTATGCCGTCAATGTGCGTGCACCACTGTTGTTGGCCTCTTACTTTGGCCGTGCTTTCGGCCAAGGATTTGGCGGACGGATTATCAACATCACATCGGGCCAGTTCCAAGGACCCATGCCCGATGAGATCGGTTATGTTGCAACCAAGGGCGGAGTCGATGCCATGACCGTGTCTCTGGCCGCAGAGCTGGGTCCCAAGGGCATAACGGTCAATGCCGTCAATCCTGGGCCCACAGACACGGGGTGGATGGACGAAGGGCTGAAACAAGAGCTGCTGCCGAAATTTTCCCTGGGCCGAATCGGTTTGCCAGACGACGCCGCTCGGTTAGTGGCTTTTCTGGCCACGGACGATGCCCAGTGGATCACCGGCCAGATTCTGCATTCTGAAGGAGGTTTTCTTCGGTGACCGGCCATGGCGGGAGAAGGGGTGAAATCCGTGGTAGAGATGACCAATGGCTTGACAGCTGCGAACCGATTTAAAGAGCAGATCAACAACCTGATGCTTGATGTGTTCGGGTTCAGTTTCGACCGTTTCCATGCCCAAAACGTTTGGAACGACGAATATGAGTCTTACAGTATCATGGAACACGGCCGCATGCTGGCCAATGCTTCTGTCTACAAGATGCAGCTGCTTGTTGACGATAAGCCCATGGAGTGCCTGCAGATAGGCGCCGTGGCAACAAGAGAAGAGCTGCGCGGGCAGGGTCTAGGAAGAGCGATCCAGGAAGAGATTGAACGGCGTTACCCAGGGCATCCGGCTTTCCTGTACGCAAACGACCGGGTGCTGGACTTCTATAAGAAGTTCGGCTATCGTCCGGCAGTGGAATACCAGCCGTACGTAAAACGCCGCCTGCACGAGAGGCCCGATCTGCCGCGCCTGGAAATCATAGAACCGGCCATGGATAACTACCTTCGCCGGCGAAGCAAGTATTCCAAACGGCTTGATTGCCTCAACTCCTATGCCGTCAACTGGTTCCATATGCTGTATGGCCAGGGTGAAAATGCCTATGAAATTCCGGATCTGGACGTGATGGTGGTGATGGAACGGGAGGAGCGCACCCTCACCCTCTACGATGTGGTCAGTGATCACCATGTGGATTTCGAGGAACTTCTCCGCTTCCTTCCCGGAGCCGGCGTTGACACGATTGCGTTTGGCTTTACGCCGGATTGGCTCGGCGCGGAGTATGACACCCGGTGCTTTTATGAAGAAGACAGTACGCTGATGATCAAAAACTGCAGCGAAAGCCAGCTCAATTGCTTCCTGCCCCGTCTTACCAGAACCTAGCGGCGGCTGGGTTTTTCTCTGTTGGCGGTCCGCTTTCTCCCCACGGGCTGGCCATGGCCAGGGTAAAGGCCGATGGAAGCCACAGTGGCGGGGAGTCCGGCAGGGCTCTGACGACAAGGGTAAGGCGGCCCCTGCGGGGGCCGCCTTACATGAGAGCTGCAGTCTATTTCATCTATTTCAGTAACGATAGATGGCTGCGGCCCAACCGCCGCCAGGGACTTCATCGGTTTCCACCGGGTGAACGGCACCCCGGTGCAGATAGGTCTGTACCGCCGCATAGTCCAGCAGATCCTCGGAAGCGTCTGTGGAGTCAGCGTTTTGTGCGACAGTGTTGGCCTCATGATCGATAACGCCTGGGAGTGAAGTTTCTGCGGCCAAAAAGAGAGTGTCGACGCGTCCGTCCCGGGCAGCGAGGACAATTTCTTCAATGTTGTCCGCTGCCAGTCCCGTACCTGACAGATCATGGTAGCGCTCCCGCTGTTGTTGCCACCGCTTTGCAAACACGGGCTGTACGGTCTTCCATGCCTTTTTCTGCAGCTGTTGGTCTGAAAGCGGCTC
>PUOC01000318.1 GCA_003551965.1 Clostridiales bacterium
CAGATAGGCCGGACCGAACTAGCACTCAGGAGCACCCATCATCGCCATACCGACCGCATGGATTCACTACGTCGACCTTTTTTACCCCCGCGGCAGGATACAAAGGGCTTACCGCCAATTGATACAAGGTAGACCGAAAATACCACAAAGGAGAGATACGTCCATGCCTGAAAAACTGCGGATCGGAATCATCGGTGCCGGCAACATTGTCCAAAGCGCACACATTCCAGCGTTCATGAAGTTGGAAAATGAAGTAGAACTAAAAGCCGTCTGTGATCTAAATGAAGAGCGTGCCCGAGAGGTGGGCGGCAAGTACGGTATTGAGCATGTCTGCAGAAACATGGATGAACTGACATCGCTGCGCGATGTGGACGCAGTAACCATTGGCACTTGGAACAATGCCCACGTCGATGCCGTTCTGTCCGCTGCCAAAGCCGGCAAGCATATTCTCTGCGAGAAGCCCATGGCCATGACGGCGGCGGAGGCAGAAAAAATGGCAGACGCCGTTGAACAAGCTGGTGTGACCTTTATGATGGGTTTTGTCAGCCGATTCCGAGCCGAAAGCCAGATTTTGAAGGAGCTCTCGGAGCAAGGACGCTTTGGCCATATCTACTATGCCAAGGCATCGCTGCTTCGGCGTCGAGGCACGCCGCTGGGATGGTTTACCGACCTCTCCAAATCTGGAGGCGGCCCTGTGATCGACATCGGGGTACACATCATTGACCTGACTTGGTACTTAATGGGAAAACCGAAGCCCACAGCGGTTAGCGCTGCAGTGCACCACGAAATCGGAGACTACAAGACCAAAGGTGTCAGCCGCTGGATGGCTTTGGACACCGACGATTTAGTGTTTGAAACCGAAGACAGTGCTGCAGCATTCATCCGCTTTGAAAACGGTGCCACCATGGCCGTGGAAGTGAGCTGGGCCATCAACGGCCAAGAAAAACCGATCAACGCCACAATCTACGGCAGCCGCGCCGGTGCCAATCTTGATCCCCTGGCGGTCTACGGTGAGGAAGCCGGTTACCTGGCAGATACCTTTCCTAACCCGGGCGAAACAGCGCCCTTCGTTGAAGAAATGCGTCATTTCGTATCCTGCGTCAAGGAAGGGCGGCAGCCGTTGGCCAGTGTCTATGACGGTGTGCAGGTGCAGAAAATGCTCAATGGCATCTATCAGTCCGCAGAGGAAGGACGCGAAATACAACTGTAATGCCCCTAACTTTCAGGCCGCCCTTTGCATGGCAAAGGGCGGCCTTCATTGTCGGTCTGCCTTGCTATTCCGAAGCATGCGGCCGCTGCGGTGCATTGTTCAGCGCCGCCGACGGGCAAATTGAACAGCCACCGCCATCATGGCTGTGGCAGAGAGCACAGAGCCCACCAGCAGTGTTCTTGGCATGCCGAAGGTATCAATGGCATAGCCACCTAGGAAACTGCCCAGTACCGTACTGAGACCGAAGAATGATGCGGTGGCAATACTCTGCGCCGATGTTTTGAGGTGATCCGGAGCCACATCATTGATATATGATCGGATGGTCGGCAGAAAAACCCCAAAGGACAGCCCTTGAAAGACCCCGGCAGCAATGACCATATTGGGGGTAGCGGCGAAATACAGACCAACCAGGCGAATGGTGAAGAAAAAGGAGGCGAACAAGAGCAGCGTCAACGACGGGAACCGCGTCAAAAAGACTTTCGACGTAAAGAGAATCGGCACCTCACTGACGGCATTGACAAACATGCCCACCCCTTGGTGGGCCGGCGTACCACCCACCACTCGCAGCATTTCGGGCATGTACTGGATGGCCAGCCGGTTCGGGATGAACAGCAGTATAGAAGCCGCCAGAAGAAACACATAATCCACATTGGCAAACAGCTCCAGCGGATTGACCTTGCGGGGAATTCCGCTGGTGCCTTCTGCCTCGGCCTTGGAACGGTACGTGTCCTCTAAGCCATAGGCTGTCCAGATAGCCGCCGCAGCCAGCACACCATGGCTGACAAACATAAGATTCCAACCAAAGACGCTGATGAGGCCGCCAAAGACCAAAGCGACCGTGGCGAAACCCAGAGAGCCCCAAGCCCGCATGAAGCCATAGCTTCGACCTAGAGCTCTCGAAGAGTCAAAGATCCAGGAATCAATGATCGACTGCTGCGGCATCCACAAAAATCCCACAGCGCCCAAAGCCGCCACCAGTTTCAGCACGGTATCATAGTACGGGAAAAAAAGGATGATGAGAGCCAGCAGGGCCATGCAGAACATAAAGACCTTTTTCACCGACTGCTGCCGATCACACACATAGCCCCAAAAAGTCTGGCCAATAACGCCCATGGCCATCATGACCGACACGGCAAAGCCGATTTCCGTATTCGTGAAACCGGCTTCTCGCAGATAGTAGACCTTGAAGGCGGCAAATGCTGCCCAGGCACTAAAGAAGAGCCCCTGCAGCAGACTGAACTGTTTAATGGAATTCATGAACACAACCTTCTTTCCATACCCCAAGCAGACCCAGGGCCTTCTCAGATGGTTTTCAGCACATGCTGCAAATAAGCCCGAAAGGAAGGCCCCACATCCTCTCGGCCCAGTGCCATCTCCACGTTAGCTTCCAGAAATCCCTGTTTACTGCCCACGTCATAGCGGCGTCCCGAAAACGCCGCGGCATACACCGCCTCGTGTCCTAAGAGTGTGTTGAGGGCATCGGTCAGCTGCACTTCGCCGCCTATTCCCGGCGCTGTTTCGGACAGGATCGGCCAAATGGCCGGCGTAATTACGTAGCGTCCCATGACGGCCATGCGGCTAGGTGCTAGTTCGGCAGCGGGCTTCTCCACTACGCCCGTGAGACCGAAAAGTCCGGGCTCCACTTCGTCGCCATCGACAATCCCGTACTTACTGACATCGTCCCTACCCACTTCCTGCACACCTACCACCGAGGTACCATATTGTTCGTGAATGTCCAAGAGCTGCTGCAGGCATGGGATCGGATTCACAACAATATCGTCGCCAAGGAGCACAGCAAACGGCTCATCGCCCACGAAACTCGCCGCTGCAGCCACTGCGTGCCCCAGCCCTAAGGGCGCTTTCTGCCGAATATAAAAGACTTCTGCCATTTCCGCGATGGCTTCGATCTGGTCCAGACGTTCAGTGTCATCTCTCTGGCGCAGAGCCGTTTCCAACTCCACAGAGCGATCGAAGTGATCTTCAATGGCGCCCTTTCCTGTGGCCGATATGATGAGGATCTGTTCGATACCGGAAGCTGCAGCCTCTTCCACAGTGTATTGAATCGCCGGTTTGTCCACAATCGGCAGCATCTCTTTGGGCACGGCCTTTGTCGCCGGAAGAAAACGGGTTCCCAATCCGGCGGCGGGGATAATCGCCTTTCGTACGGGCACGCTGTCCATCCTCCTTTATGGCATTGACTCCGCCTCCCTGCAGCAGCTACCGATTCCTTTTCACAGCAGGGCTTTCTCAAGAAGCTATTGTCGGCGCCTGAGAAACTGGACTCCGATTGTCAGCATGGCCA
>PUOC01000025.1 GCA_003551965.1 Clostridiales bacterium
AATAGCTCGACAAAGGCGCCGTTTGCATCCCTAAGAAGAGGAAGATATTCCCTGACGTTGTCGTATTTCACATGGCAACCTACCGATCCTGGCACGGTAGCTAGGCAGTCTTGCGCTTGTTCAAGACTTGATGACGTGAACTCCCGTTGGCTCTCATACCACCTATACTCCAGATTCAGCGAAGGCAACTCATCCTTCCTCAGCAGGTCACTTTTCAGACAAACCATAAATACGTAATCGTAAGACTTCTCGACTGCAACACAAAACATGGCCTACATTGAACCGGATATGGTTTCCATCAGTCCCGAAGTTTAGATTCCAATTCTGTTCATTTACGCGATGCGCACAGGTGATGGAATCGACCAGGAAAGTTAGAGTCGCCCTGCGGTTCATTTCCTCGGGCAAGAACCTCTGCAGCAAGCCTGGCATCTGCATAGCTATTTCGGTCCAATCTCGCCATGTCTCTTCTTAGCACCTCCACGCTAGTTGTTACAACCGTTGCCTCCATCAAGAAAGAAAATGATGTGGTGATATCTAGTTAAGAATCTCAAAAGACGATCGCATAGAGCTATAGGCTGCGAAATCAACAAGCTGATCATGCAATAGGCGGCCAACGACAATACAGGGAGCAATTCCAAGTCTTTCGGCGAACGCCTGGATTTTCGCCCCGTCAGCGTAGTTTTCGTTACTCAGAAACGCTTGGTACTCTCGATCGGGTATCAAAATGTGGCTTGCCATGGCATCTGCCTTTTTCTCTTCCTCACTGGCATCGTTTTCATAACTGATGCTTGATTGCTTTTTTGTGTGGTCAATCAAATGAGCCAACTCGTGAAAAAAGGTAAACCAAAATATATCAGCCCGCTTGCCCCTAACACTTAAAGCCAGAATGGCTCTGCCCCTTCGCCACAGAGTTGCACCACAGACGCACGTTTTCGGAAGGGCCGGTACCAGCACTAAAGCAACACCACATTCAGCACACAGTCTCTGCATCTCCGGGTAGAAAACGTCAGGTTCCTGTAGCGTCAAAGAACGGAAATGCGGGATTAAGCGTCGGAGCTTCGCCCGATTGAACCCATCAACCTCAACGGACAGCCCCTCCAACTCTGCTTTCCTCAACCAAGCAAGCACACCGAAATCTGATACGTTTTTGATGGCCTTCTGTTGTCGAAACATCGCGTGAACAGCGGGTTCAACGGCTTGCAGACTCGTCACACCAAAAAAATGATACAAATTCTCCAGACGCTTTCGCCGCTCTCTAGTATTCGGCACCCAACCATGCTCACTCATGCTCTTGTATGGGATTTCCTTGAGAAGCTCCAGCTCTTTGGTCTCGCCGTCTTCGTTCTCCAAACGAGCTTTTTGAAGCTGATAATTAGTCTCTAGGTTCATCCAGAACTGCGCCGTCGGGCCGATCACTGTTTCCAGTTTCAAAGCAGTTTCGTAGGTGATCGGTTCTTTACCATTAATGATATTACTCAGATGCTTCGTGGACATTCCTAAGCGCACGGCAAGTTCTTTCTGTTTCATGCCTAGATGCTGCATATTCTCCCGAATAGTTTCTCCGGGTGGCATGGCAACAACAGGTACAAAAGGTTCACTTACGCTTTTGTTTACCATGATAATCCGTCACCTCCTCAATCCTCACGACGGTTATCTGCTCTAGGGAAGTTAAACTCTGATCAATTGATCCAACAGGCCGGATGATCAACCGGAAAGAATGCGCCAAATTCAACGCATACTCTCCTTCTCGGGCTCCTTTTAGAGAGTGTAATCCGGCGGCTGGAATCCTTCGGATGTCAGCAAGTGTATCTGCCGCCTGTAATTCGACCACCCGTTGTGTTAACGAAAAACCTATCTTAGAACCAAATTCCTTCTGCGCTCGTTTGGGGTCCTCACACTGTTTCTTGATCTTAGTGCTCTTAAACTCTAAGTTCTACCATATCCATCCCCCACATGTCACGTTTTATTGACCTATTAGGTCAATTTTCTTGACCAATAGACATTCAATCACAGTAGGTGAAGAACATACAACCGCGAGAAGGATTGCACAGTAATCGTACCGCGTCAACGCAGGGTTTTCAACTTCATGCTTCCAATCCATTCCTCGGTTGTGGGTGTGTTTGGCATCGTTGGCCGTTGTTTAAGTAGCCATTGATTCAGGCAGTCCATGATAGCTATCCAACTAGAAGTCTTCACCTTTACCAAACACAGCTGCGGGAAGCGGGCGCCGCACACACGCCTTGTTTGCCAACGATGTGGTGGACCGCATACACGCATACACAAACATTCCAAAGGCATTCTGTCCACCATCAACACACTGTGTAAGCGCAGCCTCATCAATGCGGCCGGTCATGAGCAGAAACTCGTGGAATATGCCAATCTCGAGCGAGCAGCTCGAGAACCCTATTAAAACGAAGAGGAGGCCGAATCATGGAATATCGTTTTGCCATCATCGATGCGAAGGACATTCATATTACCGAAGGCTGTCCCAACAACAATACGATTCAAGTGGAACTATCCTATGGAGATGAGCCGGAGTTGACGTTGATCATCCCTGAAGGAGAACCACTCAAATACTTAGCCACAAGGCTTATGTTTTACTATCTCAGCGACCTCTACATGCATGAAAAAGCACTACCCGAGCCACCGTTTTAGACGCCAAAACCGTGGTCTGCCTCCCAGCAGCGGCGGTTCTCTTTGCTCCCTCGGCGTTCGCTAGACTTCGACGCCAACGGGAAACGGATTTGACACCCGTCACCTCGGCCATCATAGACAAACCCTTGGGAATCGCGCCTTCCATCACCGTCAACCGGAGCCGATGCCTACCAAGGCCGACGTTTAGGCCGTCCCTGCCTGGCCCGCGCTCACGATTACGGGCGAACTTACCACAGGGAGGCGTACTCCAGACCCCGTCCCGCCCATTTTGGCGTCCACAGCCTGTAGAAACACGTTAGCCGTGAGGGCGTCCGCGTGAACTCCAGCGGCGACGTATTGTGCATTTCTAGGGTCCAAGGGAAACCGCGACCTCTCGCCACGCACATGATCGGCGACCGTTTTAAGTACGAAATATGTAACAAAACCCCTTGCGTAATCCTGGCTGATGTTATATACTTATCACATAGTGTGGCAATTATATAACTAACCACACCGAGAGGAGGAGACTGTAGTGCGGAATTTGAAATTCTTGGCGTTGCTTGGACTGCTGGGTTTGCTGGGCTTATTTACGGATAATCCCGGGTTTTATGGGTTCTTTGGCTTTTTTGCGTTTGCGAGCTTTTCTGGAATGAAAGAGGACGAACTGCTGCAGAAAAACGCTTGTCGGGCGGGGTTTAACGCCTTTCTCGTATCGCTCGTCGGCCTTGCATTAGCGATAGCGTTGGGTGCACTGACCCTTGATCTGCCCCTCATGTCACTGGCCGTCGGGATTGTGTTTGCCGCTCAATTGGTGACCTTTGTTGTGTCGTTCCAAATCTATGAACGGCGGGGAGACAGCTGACCGTATCGGTCCGGCCAAGCCAACGGGAGGGTGAGAAACTATGGAAGCTTGCGTGACTAAGAATCGAATCAAAGAACTGCGGGCCCGTCACGGCCTAACCCAAGAACAACTGGCAAACCAAGTAGGTGTGCGACGCGAGACGATCGTGCATGTGGAGGCCAATCGCTACAACCTATCGCTGCTCTTGGCGTACAAAATTTCCCGAGTTCTCGGGAGCACCATTGAGGATGTCTTTGTGTTTGCTGATGACGACTCCTTAAAGGTGCAGTAAGCGCCACGGGACCGAACCAGCCAATGCCAAAGGCTCCTTGGCCGATGGCGGCGACGGGCCCTTGTGTCGGATCGCCGACCGTGATACGCGCAGCCAAGATGGTTCCGATGGCGAGCAGGGTCAAAACTCTGACCAATCCAGTCCAGTGGCGCCAATGAGCCAGCCTCCCATCCACAGGCCTATGACTCCCCCCTGCCCCGTAGAAAAGGCCGTGAACGGGCAGACGCATCCGCAGATCCCGTTAAAGGGCGGAAGGAGTAAGAAGGGCATCCATAACCACACCGCGGTCTCGCCTTCGCCGCTTCCAATGCCCGCAGAGACACCGCCGCCCCTTTCAGGACCACGGCCATGCCTTTAACTATGGCCGTTGGTGGCAATAGCCTTCGATACCGTACCAAAGGGGGACGGGCTGGTGGTACGCAATGCTCTCTGTCGCAGGGAATCACAAGCGTCCAAGACGCCCACGACTTCTTGGCGCGACAGCCTGACGGGGGTAACGTACGGTATCATCGCAAACGAGGACTGCGCCGATGATTCCAGGGATGGTCCAAAACACACTCAAACAAGAACTTGATGCAAGTATAATAGTAGTCGACCGAACCGATGGACACCTTTCGTTCATATCGAAGATGGTGCAGGAATTGCCGCACGTCATCGTGATCCAGCGCATCAACAGGTTAGCCACAGGCCTTCAAGAATCGTTTGACCTGGTCTGGACAACTTTCTTGGCTGACAATGCTCATGCCCCCAAACTGCATTTCATATTCGAGTTTTTCCAACCAATCCCTGTGCAAAAAAGCGTTAATGCTCGAAACAGGAGCACTAACGCTGTGATCTTTTCCACCGCTTAGCGGTTTAGTTCTGTGATCCGCCATTGAAACGTCCGATCGGATTCCCGACGAACGTGCCAACGACCAAGGAATTCGCTCCATTTTGCCCATGGCTGATGTCATCCTGCCGTCCCGTGCTTGTTGCAACGGGGGCGAATACCTGCTGCAGCTGCTAGAACTGTGTTTTTGCAATACGAAAACCGCGCGTGCGGTCAATGTTGTCCGGCCCTTGCAAGTCTCGGGCACCCACTCGCAACGATACGGCCCCTCTATTGATGGCTCCGCCGCGCTGGTAGCGACTCGTGACCCCGGTGAACGTCCATTCCCACACATTGCCACTCATATCATATAATCCCAGAGTGTTGGGCCGCTTTAATCCCACTTCCTTCGTAATATCTCCATCCTCACGATCATACCACGCCACTTCCCGCGTGGCAGAGGCATCGGAGACAGGTGCGACAGCTCCGCTGGCATATTCCCCTGGTGTCCACCAGAGTCCGCCCATCGAAATTGCTCCATGGGAGCTGTCTTCACCCTGATATCTTGCAGCCAACTCCCATTCATCACTCGTCGGCAGCCGGAATCCGTTGCTGTCTTCCTGGATCGCGTTGTCGCAGGCCTCGGCATTGGTTGCGTCTCGGATGACCTGCCCTTCATATGTGTACACAGGATTATATCCCAACATCTCTGACAAAGCGTTAGTCCAAACGATACAGTCCCGCCATTCAACCCTTGTTACGGGTTGCTGCTGTTCTGCGGTCGGAGCTGCACCGGTTTGGCCGTTACTTCCTTCTCGACCTTCCCGAGAAAAGGTGTAACCTTGACGTAACGCCCACTGCCGTACTTCGTACCACAACTCATACGTCACCGGCGTCTCGGCAATCCAAAACGCTGTTTCCACCGTGGCCTCTTCCCTATCATGGACGCCGGTGGGAAATGTCGCCGCCGGAGCCAAGCGCATGGAAAACACTGCATCACCAACGATGATAGGCTGTGCATTGCCATATGCTTGCTCAGAAGCAGCCACATAATCGTCTGCATAGTCATCTGCTCCGGCCGAACGAATCCTGTTCAGTTCTTCGAGATGCGCTTTGAGATCTTCTAAGTATTGCGGGTGCGCCGCATTGGTCCGTATGGCTCGTTCAAGGTTGGCTTCAAATTCTGCAATCAGTGCATCAAGTGCTGCGGCATCAACATTCAAAGCGCCGTCGGTGGTTTCCCAAGAACCATAGGCTCCGGCCAGACTGCTGGCCATCGTTGCGCATAGCATGATCAATAGTGCCACTCGCAATATCATTGTCATATTGGCGTCTCCTCTCGCAAAGACAAGTTGGTATTCCTCTGCATAGCATCACGCATCTCCACAACACTGCATCGACCACTCCAGGCTCTTCCCCCCTTTTTCCAAGGTCTTGTTCTGTTCTGTTGCCATTTGGGCACCACTGTCGGACATAAGCAAAGGTCCATATTTCGTTCTCGGGCTGATCACAACGTGAACCGTATGGTATCTGCGACGGTTCTATACGCCTAAACGCCAGGTGTAGAAAACACTCCTTAAGACGGTTCCAGAGAGGGGACATCTGCTTATCCTTTGACCGCCGCGGTCCATGATCGTAATCTGATGCAGGCAGTCAGACGTGACACTGCTCCGTCCTTTTGGCCGGCATCCACTCCGAATGTTGCGGGAGTGAGTGGGATGGGAACTTCATGTCATGCCACGGGTTGTTCCAGAAGGTCTCTACGTTGATGGGAATCAGCCCACATTGCCGGGCCATGGGTTCCAACCGACGACCGTCAATGGTCCGTGCGCTGGTGATGTTGTTTATTGCCCAATGGTTGGCAATGGAGGCCCGTCCACATCCTGGGAAGCGCTGTCCACCATCGGCCCCGCCATTGCAGTTTCGGTTTGCGTTAGAGCTGTTCCTTGCAGGTTCCAAAGTTGTCACATCAGAATTGTGTGACATGTGTTTGACGGACATGCGTAGCCGGAGCCGGGATCGTCGCCCACACCATAGAGTGAACGTATATTATAAACAGATCCCTGAATTGCCAGACCCACCCAGTACCGGCAGCAGTTAAGCTGCCCGAGCTTGAAGGCGCTCAATAGAACGCACCGATTTCAGTCAACAGCGATTCATCGCCTCGGTCGTTTCCGTGCACTTCGGATGTTCGGAAACGATGGTTTGGACAAATTGCCGCCCCAGCGAAAATACACAAGACCGCGTGGATGTCGAGGGGGTTCGCACTCAACTCGGTGGAGCCCGGGCCATCTTCGCTGAACTGACGGAAAAAGCCTGGCGACGAGAAGAAATCGGCCACTATGACGGGGCCGCATCATTTCCAAACTCCAGAATGCTGCATCGGCAGCGGCAGCACGTTCGTATTGAACGACCGTCACTACGATCGCACAGATTAGGATCGGGCAGCAGTTGCTTGCCACCAGCCAATCATCTTACATCGTGCACCTTCTCACACGTCACCCCGGATACGTAGAGAAAACAGCCGGCACCATGGATGCTCTTTGGACAACGGAAAAGGCCATTCCACATTCCGCTGGTTGATCAAAAAAGGAGGCTCCAATCGTCCGGAGCCCCCTTCTTCCGCCGTGTAAGCAGACTGCTGTCAAAACCATTTTTAGCACTTTGCATCGGTAAGACAGCCTGCGAAAACCCCTTATGCATCAATGGTTCAAGTGGCGGCCCCGGCAGGATTCGAACCTGCGGCACCCGGTTTAGGAAACCGGTGCTCTATCCCCTGAGCTACGGGGCCGTGTTCCTTTATAATCTACCACACAACGGACAGGAATTCAACCAAATACGCCCCTCGGCCTCTCGCAGAAACATCGACAATGCAACCCTATGCCGATTCCGCCAAAGCCGAGGCGCAGAAAACGCGGCGGCCGGCATCCATAGCAATATGGCGTCACTCTTGCCGACCGGGAATCCAAGCAAGAAGACCCCTGCATCGATTCCCGCTAGGGGGAAATATTCACCCCTCCGGCCGCCTGTTCAAAACATCAACTGTGCCCTCCCAGCCGTATGCAATTGGTTACGGAGAAACTGACATTGGCGCAGGGCGGAGACCTTCTAGGATCGTGAGCCGTGGACAGGATAGAAACCATTGCCTCTGCGCTTCCGGGAAGTGGCGCTTACAGGGGTGCGCACACACGGATACGATAAAAACCGGCCTATTTGACAAGCCTTGAAATCTGCTTGAACTGCTCTCCTTCAGCCACTCGGCATAGCTCAAACAGTGCCATCTCCACACTGGTTAGTGCTGCGCCCCGGTCCCGCAGCTTCATCAATGCCATCTCTTTGTTTGAGGCGGTTCGGGACGATACGGCATCAACAGCAACCTCCACCTCGTAGTCTCTTTCCAACAATGTACTCACCGTCTGATAAACACAGATATGCGTTTCTATGCCGGCCACGATGATCTGACGTCGCCCCAGCTGTTCCAGGGTTTCCATGAAGGGAGTGCTGTCACAACAGCTGAAACTGGTTTTCTCAATGGGCGCGTCCTCCAGCAGCCGCGCAACCTCGGAAACCGTCGAACCCAGTCCCTTCGGATACTGCTCCGTACAGACGATGGGCACGCCCATGACCTGCATACCGACGATCAACTTCACCGCATTGGCCACCAAGCTCTCAGAATCCAATATGACTGGGCGCAGCCGTTCCTGGATATCAACCACCAGAAGAGCGGCGCTTTCCACTCTAAGCAAGTAGATTCCTCCTTTGCACAAAGGCTTCTTGCATTGGTATGTTCTGCAGTGCTTCCTGTTTCCCTGCCCCAGTCTGTCGGACAAGGAAATTCCGAGGTGCACAGCGAAAGCTCTAACGAATACAGTGCAATACTCGGATAAGGATGTGAGCATATGACCCAAACCGCCAAAGAATTCGTTGACAGCCTCAAATTCGGTCCCAGTGACCTCATTCCCGCAGTCGTGCAGGACGCGTCGGATAAGACTGTCCTTATGGTTGCGTACATGAATGCTGAGTCCCTAGAGAAAACAATGAACACTGGAAAGGCCACCTACTTCAGCCGCAGTCGCAACACACTCTGGGTGAAGGGAGAAACATCCGGGCACCTGCAGTATGTTAAGCGCATCCTGTTTGACTGCGATCGCGACACCATCCTGCTGCAGGTGGAACAGATCGGTCCTGCCTGCCACGAAAACTATCGTTCATGCTTTTACCGCGAGGCCAGAATACTAGACGACAGCACCATGGAAGAAATCATCGTTGATACAAAAGAAACAGAATCATAGACCTCATACCTGAAGACAAACACATCTCGCGGCGTTCGGTGAAGCCGTTTCCGGCAGCGATACCGAAGGAATTCTCCTTAGGCCGCGACGCGTGTCCCCTGCCCCTCGCCGAGCGGCAGACACGGAATACCCTCGGGGAAACCAGACCCTAGAAATCATGGACAACAGGAGGTTGACGCGTTGCTCAACATAGTACTGCCGTCGGGCAGTCTGCAAAAACCAACAGCTGAACTATTTTCCGCCGCGGGACTCGGCCTTACAACTACCGACTCCCGATCCTATGAGGCGTCCATCGACGACCCCCGCAGCGCTAAAGTCCGCTGGATGCGCCCTCAGGAAATCCCACTCTACGTAGCCGAAGGGCTTTTTGACATCGGTATCGGAGGCTACGACTGGATCCAAGAACGGCGTTGTGAAGATGAAATTATCGTGGTAAACAGCCTGGCTTACAGTAGACAGACAAGTCGCCCGGTGCGCCTCGTGATAGCCGTTTCCGAAGACGCCCCTTGGGAGAAAGCATCGGACATCCCGGCTAACAGCAAAGTCACCACCGAATACGTGGAGATATCCCGCCGCTATTTCGATAAACTGGGCATTCCAGTGAAAATTGACTTCTCGTTCGGTGCCACCGAAGCAAAAGTGCCTGAGATAGCCGATGTGGCCGTGGAACTCACCGAAAGCGGCTCAAGCATCCGGGCCAATCGCCTCAAGATCATCGATACCGTGATGGAATCCAGCACCGTTTTAATGGCCAACAAAAACGCTTGGCACCATCCAGAGAAACGACCGAAAATCGAGGAGATCCGCACATTACTGTTGGGCACTTTGGATGCGCGGACCAAAGTACTGTTGAAGATGAATGTTCCCACAGAATCGCTAGAAGAGGTCCTTTCCATCCTTCCGTCCATGAAAAACCCGACCATATCCAAACTGGCCGGCGGTGAATCCGATTATTGGGCTGTGGAAAGTGTTGTGGAACGTTCTGCCATCAATGTGCTGCTGCCGCAGCTGAAGGCGGCCAAGGCCGAAGGTATCCTTGAGCTACCCATTGCCAAGATCATACCCTGAAAGATTCTCTCCTGGTGCTCTCTTCGATGTCTCCTGCAAAAAACGTTTCGGGACGGAGTAGCCCTTATTGGTTGGTCTCTCCCGGACCTGGTCTCTTGCACACCCGTGCCTGCGCAAGCCCGCAGTCAGGGCTGAACGCGGTAGCTTTCGTTAGTTATGGCGGGATTATCTATCGATGCTGTCTCTAAACCAAGGCCAAGTACCGCAGACACACAGGATCAACCCGGATGTGGCCTGAGCCGTTTTGACACTGGCAGATGGGGCTGATAAAATTAAACATCGAATAGGTTGGCGAATTGTGCTTTCTGGCAGTAGAGGGCTCAAGATTGCCTATGACACTGTAGGAGGTGGTGTTGTAAACTCGGTGTGCAACGGCAGTATCTCGCGATAGTTTCGCGCCATCCCGCTGCACAAGCAGTGACAACAGAACCCTATATGCCCCTGCGGCACAGATGGAAAACAAATGAGTAACCGCTGCCAGACAACGGGCAAAAGAAGCCAACACACCAAAACACTGGAGGTTTTACGATGAAAGGCATAACAAAACTGACCATCATTCTACTGTTTGCAGCTGCTTTGACCTCAGGACTCACCGCAGAGACTGCTGGGGAGACGATTGTTTTCGGTGACTTCAGCTGGGACAGTGTCCAGGTCCACAATCGGATTGCCGGCTTCATCATTGAGCACGGCTATGGATACGATGTGGACTATGAGTTCGGCGAAAGTATTCCAATTCTAGTGGGCATCCGCCGCGGCGACGTTGACGTAAGCATGGAAGGATGGATTGACAACTGGTACGAAGCCATGCTCGAAGCACACCGTGCCCAAGAGGTCATTACCCTCGGCCGGAACTTCCCCGATGCGCCCCAGGGCTGGTATGTACCCACATACGTTATTGAAGGTGACGAAGAACGCGGCATTGAACCCATGGCCCCTGACCTAGAAACAGTATTCGATCTCCCTCAGTATGCAGATTTGTTCCAGGACCCGGAAGATCCGGATAAAGGACGCTTCTACAACGCCCCCACGGGATGGGTGGCCCATGATATCAACAACGAAAAGTTGGAAGCCTACGGGCTCGATGAATACTTCAACTCCTTTAACCCCGGTTCCGATGCCGCCCTCGGCGCCGCGATGATGCGGGCCTATGAGCGCGGTGAAGCAATCCTGGCCTACAACTGGGAACCCAACTGGCCTTTGGGCTTGATGGATATGACCTTGGTCGGAGAACCGGAATATGACTCGGAACAGTGGGCTGAAAATTACGGCACTGCCTATCCCGACGCTGTGGTTGAAGTGGTTGTCCATTCCGATTTCCCAAGCCGGTTCCCGAATGTGACCAGTTTCTTGGCTTATTACGAAACGACCTTGGATCAAACCAATGCCATGTTGGCCCACATGCAGGATGAGGATGCATCCATAGACGAAGCAGCCCTTTGGTTCCTGCAGAACTACGAAGATGTCTGGAAAGATTGGATTTTCGATCCTGAAGTGGAAGAAAGAGTCGTAAACGCCCTGGAAAACCAATAGGCTGTTCCGCCAGAGCGATCTGCGATCGCTCTGGCGGGCCTCGAGAAACTTCCATGGCTTCCCATGGGGCCTCATATGGGATATGTCACAAGCTCACAACGTTTCGCAGCACTGTTCATGTTCGCGGTCCCGCGTAAAGCCCATTGGACGAGACGAAGAACTGAAAATGTCCTTGATATCAGGATATGCGTACGCGGTACTTGTGCGGCCCACTGCCGCAGCTCTTGTCTGGGTATCAGAGCATACCATAGTCCCTCCGGCCAAGAATCAAACCCCATGACGGAAACCACATCCAGCGCTTTTGCACAAGTTGCTGGGCCATCGGCTAGCAACGATGAACCAGCAAAAGACGCCAAGTCAGTGTTTATTGGCTTGTGCCTGCATTGTAGTCCCCCTCCCTGTCGGGCAGTAGGTTAGCAACACTCCAAGACAGCGTTCGTTATTCTGTGTATGTTAGGGTTTTTCGGCAGCTCGTGGCTATAAACGGGAGTGACCCCTTGCCAGCATACACAACAACCCTTTATCCTGTGTCAGTTGGATTGACAGTTGTATGACCCTGCTGGTATAATGCCCTATCGATTGAGGCTCGTTTCCGCATAGAGGCGCCAGCTCTAACTTGTACCTCTCGACCAGGGAAGTGGTTCTAATGGAGTAGATGCCCGACGGTCACGAATCATCACGGCCGTGGAGAGTGCCACTCCACACAAGTAAAAGAGGCAATGACATAGGCTCCTTCACTACAGTAGCAGACTGCTCAGAATCCTCTGCCAAACTCAGGTTGAACGGCCTGCAATCGTCAGCAAGAAAATATGAGGAGGTAATAGGATGAAAAGCTTTGCAAAGTTGACAATAGTTCTTGTTCTTGCATTTGCTTTGTCCACCGGTGTGGCGACGGAAGCCGCGGGAGAAACGATTGTGTTTGGTGATTTCAGTTGGGACAGCGTGCAGATTCACAACCGGATCGCTGGTTTCATCGTTGAGCACGGGTTCGGGTACGACGTGGACTACGAGTTCGGCGAAAGCATTCCCCTCCTGATCGGTATCCGCAGGGGCGACGTGGACCTGAGCATGGAACTCTGGGTGGACAATTTGCTTGACGCCATGCACGAGGCACACGAGGCACAGGAAATCATAACCCTCGGCCGCAACTTCCCCGACGCCCCCCAGGGCTGGTATGTACCCACCTTTATGATTGAAGGCGACGAAGAACGCGGGATTGAACCCATGGCTCCTGACCTAGAAACGGTATTCGATCTTGCGGAATATGCTGATCTTTTCCCCGACCCGGAAGATCCCGATAAAGGGCGCTTTTACAACGCTCCCACCGGATGGGTTGCCCATGATATCAACAACGACAAACTGGAAGCCTACGGCCTCGACGAATACTTCAACTCGTTTAACCCTGGTTCCGATGCTGGTTTGAGCGCAGCCATGAGTCGTGCCTATGAGAGAGGCGAGCCCATTGTTGCATACAACTGGGAACCAAACTGGACCATCGGTTTGATGGACATGACGAAGTTGGAGGAGCCAGAGTACAATAGGCAGCAGTGGGAGGACGACTATTCCACAGCTTACCCGGCCACAACCGTGGAAATAATTGTCAATGCAGAGTTCCCGAGCCGGTTTCCCAATGTGACCAGTTTCCTAGCGTACTATGAGACAACGCTGGATCAGACCAATGAAATGCTCGCCTACATGCAGACGGAAGAGGCATCCGTAGACGAAGCGGCCATTTGGTTTCTGCAGAACTACGAAGATGTGTGGAAAGATTGGATCTTTGATTCCGAGGTGGAAGAAAGAGTTGTAAACGCCCTGGAAAACCTTTAGAACAGGTCGTTCCGCCGGAGCGATCGCAGGATCGCTCCGGCGGCTTTTGAGGAGATGATGATTATTGTGAACGGAAACGGTACGACAAATGCCATTGAAGTCAGCAATCTATGGAAGATCTTTGCCACCCATGCTGGCCAAATCGATCTGAGCGACGAAGAACAGCTCCGGACCTTGGATGACTCCGATGAAGATACCGTGGCGGTACGGGATACCAGTTTCAGTGTGCCAAAAGGCGAAGTCTTTGTAGTCATGGGATTGTCCGGCAGCGGCAAATCAACGCTGATCCGCTGTCTGCTGCGTTTGATAGAACCAACAGCCGGCAGCATCCGCATCAACGATTGGGATGTCTGCAATCTTGACACTGCGCAGCTGACGGAGTTCCGCCGCAAAGAAGCTGCCATGGTCTTCCAGCACTATGGACTGCTGCCCCATCGAACCGTGCTTGACAATGTAGCCTTTGGGCTCAAACTACAGTCAATGAAAAAGTCGCAGCGAGAAGAACAGGCCCGGCACTGGATTGACCGCGTCGGTCTGAGTGACTTCGAAAAATACTACCCGGCTCAGCTGAGCGGCGGTATGCAGCAGCGGGTTGGCATCGCGCGTGCATTAGTCTGCGATCCCCCTGTACTGCTTATGGATGAACCATTCAGCGGCCTTGATCCTTTGATCCGCCGCGAAATGCAGGATGAACTGGTCAGCCTGCAAGAGGGTGTCCAGAAGACCATTTTCTTCGTTACCCATGATCTTGACGAAGGCATGCGGCTAGGTGATCGTATGGCTGTGATGCGTACAGGAAATTTCGTGCAAGTGGGTACTCCCGACGAAATTTTGGCCGACCCGGCCGACGACTATGTGGCTCGATTTGTTGAAGATAAACGCAAACAGCTTGAAAAGGCAAACAAACGAAAAACAACGGGCGCCGAAGCCAAATAGGAGGTGATTTTTTGTTTCCTGAAGAATGGGAATATCAGGTAGCGGGACCAATCAATGATCTCGTAAACTGGCTGCTGCACACGTTTGGCGGTGTATTTGATTGGATATCCGATACCGTTCTTACTCTGTTGCTGTTCCTAAACGATACCCTTGATGCCCTGCCTTGGTGGGTATATATTCTTGTGGTCTTCGCCTTGGCCTGGATATTCACGCGCAGTGTTGTCACGACCATTGTCTTGACCCTGATGCCCTTCATTATCGGTTTCTTCGGCCTCTGGGAATTGGCCATTGTAACACTGTCGGTCATCGTGACCGCCGCGGTGGTCTCGATCATCATCGGCATACCCATCGGAGTGCTGATGGCCGAATCAAACATTGTGGCTGGGCTCATCCGTCCGGTCCTGGATTTGATGCAGACCATGCCCAGTTTTGTCTATCTCATCCCTGCTGTTATGTTCTTCGGTCTAGGACGGGTGCCGGCTGTACTAGCCACAATCATCTACAGTCTGCCCCCGATCATTCGACTGACCGATTTGGGACTGAGGCAGGTCTCCGCAGAGGTGGAAGAAGCCGCCCTCTCTTACGGTGCCACTCGTCTGCAGCTGCTTCGGGAAGTGCGGATTCCCTTGGCCGTCCCATCCATCCTGGCCGGTGTGAATCAGACCACCATGATGGCGCTGGCCATGGTCGTCATTGCTTCCATGATTGGCGGCGGCGGATTAGGCTACGAAGTACTGCGTGCCATCAACCGCATCGACGTGGGACGCGGTTTTGAGGCCGGCATTAGTGTAGTTATCTTGGCTATTATCATCGACCGCCTCACCCAGGCACTGGCAAAGCGTTGGGAGCCGCCTACTACGCACAGCTCATAGGTTGCTCTGCGCTTTCACAAGAACCCTCCCGCTCTCGGGTCTGAAATCGAGAGCAGGAGGGTTTTTCCCTTTGGGAGAACAGCTTCGCAATCCGGTGGCGAATCATACTGGCAGCTAGAGAGTCTGCAGCCAATCCAC
>PUOC01000045.1 GCA_003551965.1 Clostridiales bacterium
AAGCGATGGACATTTGGGAAAGGACGGCGCCCAAGGCCTTCTCCGACGCGCACCAGCGCCTAACGCGACGCTCAACTCGGACGCCAGTAAAGCTGGGACCGGCTGATGGAGAGGTTGGACACACCTAAACAAGTAGGAAGTGCATGATGTCATCAGAGCACGTAGCACGCATTCTCGGCGAGTCTCGTTGGGTGGGTGCGCAGATCGCTAAGGCGCAGGTCGCGTTGCGACAAGGTGCTGATAAGGAACTGACAGCGCGGCAGCTCTACGAAGCGAGTCCCCTTACCCTGAAGCGAAGCCGCGAAATCGTAGAAAACCTGCGAGACGAGGAGTTTGAGTCCTATCTCGAGGAACGCAAGCGCACCGGTTCCGCTGAGAATCCGATTACGAAAATGTTTCCTGCAGCTGTAACCGAGCGCCAGTTTCTTGATCAACTAGACTTACTTCGGGAGGCCAGACCTGCAGTAGACTACCGTGACGAACGGTTCACGGGCCACACGCTCGTCGACTTCACCTTGATTGAGTGTGACCGTGAGCTTCCCGTGAACGTCAAAAATGCCGGAACGCGATTCGAAAATGCAGCTAGCCTGGTTGGTCTTGATCCTGATGACTGCATCCCCATTCCTGCGTACAAAGCCTACGATGCTATTGAGAAAGAGCCTAATCTAATCTACGCCATTTGTATTGACTACATACTCATTTCTAAGATTGAAAGAAACCTATTGCCACGTTTGTCCGCCGAAGAAGCCTCGGTGTGGAAGATACTGTCCAAGTACACGGGGCCCCTAATTCGCGATGCCGAGGATAGATTTGTCTACTCCATGGTGGATCGCCACTGGGAGGAGTTTTCCTTCGAGGTACCGCTCCCCGTTTTTCGTGTCATCTCAGCACGCAAGGCAATCCGTATCCTCCAAAAGAAGCCCAAGCGGACTCCTGGGGTCGGATTGAGAGCGTGGGGTACAGGCGCCAATGCAGAAGTTAATGTGCATATTTCCGTAAGTAACGAAACGAAGCAGTGGGAGGAGATCCAGTCGCGGATCGCTGAAAAAGGCCTGACGGAGATCATCGAGGCCATTAACCGAAATAAAACCGAGTTGGTCTTCGATCCTGAGGTATAAGACGTATGAATGTTGTGAGTCTGTTCTCCGGGTGCGGTGGGCTCGATTATGGGTTGGAAGCTGCCGGCTGGAATGTTGCGTATAGAAATGATTGTGATAGTTCCTGTTGCGATACTCTGCGGTTGAATGGAGGAGGTGAGGTCCAATGCGCCCCAATTGAAGAGGTATCTTCTGCCGAAATACGCCGCTATGTTGGTCAGGGTATGGACTCCGTTGATTTGGTGATTGGCGGTCCGCCGTGTCAGCCCTTTTCGAAGTCTGCTTATTGGGCGCGAGGTGACACACTTCGACTAAAGGACCCACGCGCAAACACAGTGAACGAGTATTTGCGAGTTGTTGAAGACTTAAAGCCGAAGGCATTTCTGCTTGAGAACGTCCACGGAATCAGATATTCGGGGAAGGAAGAGGGATTTCAGTTCCTACTTGAACGGATTCGAGAAGTCAATCGAAAAGCAGGAACGGATTACAGGCCGGCTTGGAGGGTTCTTAATGCTGCGGACTACGGAGTGCCGCAGCTTCGCGTTCGGTTTTTCCTTGTTGCTCTTCGGAGCGGGAAGGAGTTCGTTTTTCCTTATCCTACGCACGGCGAAGCCGCCTCTGGCCAGTCCACGCTGTGCGACATCGATCTAGAACCATATGCAAATGCGTGGGACGCGTTGGCCAATATAGAGCCTGACCGTAACGAAGAATTGGCCGTTAGTGGAAAGTGGGGTGGGCTACTTCCGTCCATTCCAGAGGGAGAAAACTATCTTTGGCATACGAACAGGAAAGGCGGCTTGCCTTTGTTCGGGTGGAGAACAAGGTATTGGTCTTTCTTGCTCAAACTGGCAAAAGACCGGCCGTCGTGGACAATTCAAGCTCAGCCTGGACCTGCAATCGGTCCATTTCATTGGAAGAACCGAAAGCTGTCATGGCGGGAATTGGCGGCTCTTCAGACGTTCCCGAAGGAATTTCGGATCGAGTCCTCACGAGTGGAGATTCAACGACAAATCGGCAACGCGGTTCCGTCCCTGTTCGCAGAAGTATTAGGCCGTGCATTGAAAGAACAACTCTTCGGAGAATCGGTGAGCGAACCACTGCAACTTGCTGTTCCTCGAATTGAAAACACACCCCCCGCCGAACCACCCCAATCGGTAGCCGAGGAGTACTTGACCCTTATGGGGGATCATTTGCCTCACCCTGGAACGGGTAAAGGACCCTTATATAAAGTGGCTAGCGAATGACAGTATGCTGCGGAGACGGTCGGGCGGTGCGTGGACATGCACACCCCCCAAGAACTGAGCTGGTACTTCCGCGATGAAGTCGCAAAGGAATCGGTTGTTCAATATGCGGCTTGATCCCGGCGACCCCCGGGTCAGGCGGGAACGGCGGGAGGTCACCCGTGATATCCCTTGGAACGAAAGCATCGGCAAGCGGGAGGTCTTCTTGTGTTCATCCGGGGTGAACCGGCGGAGGCGATGAGCCGCGAAAGTGGCGTGGTATGCTACCAAGCGAGGCGCGACCCGATCGCCCTGTTGACCGCTGCATTAATGGTTTTGGTTCCTTTGGGGGCGGCTGCAGGACTGCGTTGGGCCATTCATGGCGTAGACTTCGAAGAGTTCGCGGCGGAGCCGCGCCTGCTCGCGGCCCTTTTTCAAGTCATTCTCGTTGCCCTGTATTTGACTTCTCTCTATGGAATTGTCTACTGCGCTCGCGTGTTTGCGGAGACGATTACCTTTACCGATGACGCCATAATCTTGAAAGGACTAAGATCGTATAAGCGCATCCCGTTAGCGAAGGTTACCTATATACGCAACGAAAAGCCGGTTTTCACTATCTGGTCCGATACAGATATTACAATTTCCTGTGCATTTACACCAACCTTCAAGAATAAATTAGAAGAAGCCCGTCAACGATTTCCGGCTTGGAACCATCCGCTTTGCCAGCCCGACGAGATAGAGCCGCAAAAACCTGACGATGAACGTGGAGGCATGAACTGACGCTGTTCACTCAGCGGTTCCAGACGATTCTGGCCGAGAGCGCATGATGTTTAACAACACCGATAGCAACCATGGCATTACATCACCTGAGTATGTAATGCCAAAGAGCAAGGTGCACAATGCCGTTTCGCCGTGACGTTACGATCATCGCTGGCGGGGTTCTGCTAGTTGGCGTGGGGATTGTGGTGGTAGCTCTTCTGATGCTAGACCGCTACACAACACACGACGGACTATATGTTGATTACGGTGCCCTGGCAGACGATAACCTTATTGAGAAAGGGTGGATACCAGGGTTCGTACCTCAATCGGCGAAAAATATCTATGTCACCCATGACACTATCATGTCAGAACAACGGATCAAGTTTGGATTTGATCCGAATGATCTGCCGTCGAT
>PUOC01000158.1 GCA_003551965.1 Clostridiales bacterium
ACCATGGAGACCAAGAAAGGAATGAGCAGATTGGCTTTAGGATTTATCTCGGATCTCTCCGATCAGGATTTCGCGTTTGCCGCCGAAGAAGGCTTTGGTTTTCTGGACTACAACATCAACGCACCAGACATTGAATATTTTCTGCAGGATCTGCCCCGCATCCGGGCCAATATGGACCGCTATGGCATGCCCATCAGCGCACTGGGCCGGTTTGGGCGTGAACGTTTGACCGGCAGCAGCGAAGACCTGGAGAAGGAAGATAGGAACACCCGGACGCTGATCGATGTCTGCCAGGCCCTCGAAGTGAAGACCCTGGTTTTGGGTGCCGGAGCCGGCGACGGCATGACCTTTGACGAGAAATGCCAAAAGGCCATCGCAACCCTGCAGTCCTTGGCCTCGTATGCCAGGCCCCGGGGCGTTACACTAGCGGTCTATAACTGCCGCTGGGCCAACTTCATCTACGGTCCCGACGCCTGGCAGAGAGTGTTTGAAGCCGTCCCTGAACTGGGGTTGAAGTACGATCCGTCCCATGCCGTCTATGACGGCTGCGACTATCTTAAGGAAACCCGGGACTGGGGGCACAAGATCGTCCATGCCCATGCCAAAGGGACCCTGATCATTGACGGCGAACCGCTGGAGGACCCTCCCGCAGGTTTGGACCAGACCAATTGGGGTGCGTTTTTGGCGGTATTGTATTCCAGGAATTACCAAGGCGATTTGAGCATTGAGCCCCATGCCCGCACATGGATGGGAAGCCGCTACTACGCCGGGATCCGTATCGCGGCCAACCATCTTAGGCCGCTCATGGTGGAGTACAACCGCAGATAGGCCAATGGGCTGCCGGGGCTTGGGTGTGAGCCCCAGGCCAGAACAGGGGTGTCTTCTAGATTGAAGTACCGCTGTCAAGATACCGCCGGTCCAAGCAGGCACGCACGGTAAGCAGCGGATCGACTAACTGGGAAATCCGTACATCCGCCGCCAAACTGGCCAGCATATAGGCGTCGTTGAACGCCAGCGCATGCGTGAGCACCAGATGCTCCACCAGATCTTCCACGGCCAGTTTGGCCGCTGCTTCCACGGTTTCGGCACTGGCTATGATCTGGATTTCGGTCGGAGTGACCAACAAGGGGCGCCGAATCGGAAAGGAAGGAATGTGGTGCACGCTGCAGTGGATCTTGGCACCGCACTCTACACCCGTGCCGCAGACCTCACCGTCACCCATGGCCGCATGGACATCGCCCATGGCCAATTGCCCGCCGGGCTGGAAAACCGGCAAATACAGGGAATGGCCTGCCCGAATATCGCGGGTATCCATATTGCCGCCATGGTCGCCGGGGGTGCCGCAGGCAATGGAGCCGCTGGCGGGCGCGGTTCCGATCACACCGATCATCGGCTGTTTCTTGAGGCTGAAGGAATCGAAGAAGACGCGGTCTCCGCCCACGGGTACAACCTTTGTTCCGGGAAACTGGACTGCATTGCCCAGCACGCCCAGTCCGGGCACGGCCAAAATCACGCCATAGGAATCGGTCTCAATGTCGAGAATGTCAATCCGCAGTGCTCCGCCCGGTTCGGCCCCTTCCACGGCCACGGGCCCCGTAGCCGGATTGACCTTGGAAAAATCCAGGGCATCTACGGTGTCTGCGTCCTGTTTGATCTGACCGCCTAGGGCATCTACGGTATGGAACGTAAGGGAACTTCCGGACGGAACGGTCAAAATCGGGTTCATATGGGCATCAAAACTGTAAATCAGGTTCTCTTTAGAAACAGCATATTGGGACATGGTAGGCCTCCATTTCTTTATGTGTTTTTCTGTACAACTGGATATTCGCCTGCGACGGCAAATATCCTTGCAGGGCGGTGTTTCCATGGTATTTGGTTCCAAGCGAGACCCTTGGCTGGTGCTGACGCTGCTTGGTGCCGCGTTTTTGTCCCTCTACGGGGCCTTTGCGGTCTCCGGTCCCTATTGGACGCTTTTGTTCGTGGCGCTCTGGGCCTGGCTTGTGTGGATTGTCATCGATACCACATATGTGGCAGGCCGCGACGAACTCCGCATCAAAAGCGGTCCGCTGCGCTCTGCCGTGAAGTTTGCTGACATTATTTCTGTGGAGGAACACCGCGGCCATTGGGAGGCTGGCCCTGCTTTGTCCATGGACCGGGTCGTCATCAGAACGCGGCAGGGCCGATCGATCATCCTCTCGCCCAGGAATAAGAAAGCCTTTCTAAAGCTCCTATACGAAGAATGTCCTGAGATAAAAGGACGCAGCTGCAACGCTGTCGAAGATAGTGATGAAGATCCAAAGGAGGAGTGATACGCTTGCGTAAACTGCTGCATACAAGGGTACGGGTCAGCGACCTGGAGCAATCGGTCAATTGGTACTGTGATAATCTGGGTTTTCAGGTTAAGTCCCGCAATGACAACTCGCCGGCCGGAAATCGCATTGTCCACCTGGAGCTGCCGGGCAACGAGCACACGTTGGAATTTACCTGGTCGCCGGATTTCGATCTCCAAGTCCAGGAGGATTTGCTTCACTTTGCCATCGGCGTCCCGGACATCGTGGAGTTCTGTGAAGAAATGGAGAAGAAGGGTATTGAAGTTTGGCCGGACAACTGGCGCGAACAGTTTGCCCAGGGACACAAGATGGCATTCCTTACCGACCCGGACAACTACGAAATTGAAATTCTGGAAAACAAGTAACCCACAGGGATCCAGGAGGAAGTACGCTGCGCGGCCTTCCTCCTGGATTCATTTGACTGCTCTGTGCGGGCGCAGCTTTGACCAGCAGGCCCAAAACCAACTGGCGAGACCGGCCTTTCATTGCAGAGATGACATTTTGAAATACCGGCTCCCGAAAAGAGCCGTTTATACTTGTGGCCGCAGACGGCATCTGATATTCTATTCCTGATACGATATCCTAATCCATCCGTGCACGGCCGCAGGGAGGTATCAGCGTTGGAAAATGCACTGCAATGGAATTGGCAGACCGCTGCCTTTGTCCTGATCACTTTGGCTTGGTGGTTGGAGTTTGTCTTGTTTCCTTCGCCGAAGGGAGAAGACGAAGGCGATGGGGTCCGGGAAAGGCGATCCTTCTATCAGATCATGGCGGCCATTTTAGTTTCCGTGGGACTGTCCATTGTCTCGGCGTTCAGCGGTGCGGGACAGGTTCCCGCCGGCTGGGGCGGAGTGATTCAGAATGTCGGCATTGCGGTCTACGCCGCCGGACTATTGCTGCGCTATGGCTCCCTGTATTCCTTGGGACAGCACTTTTCCCGTAATGTCGAGGCCAAGCAGGAACAGGAGCTGATAAGCAGCGGTTTCTATGGCCGACTGCGGCATCCTCTCTACTTAGGCCTCTTCCTTCTGGCTCTAGGCGTACCGCTGTTTTTAACCAGTGCAGTGGGGGCGGCCGCGGCCGCTGTTTTGGTGGGAGGTACGCTCAACCGCCGCATGCAGTTGGAAGAACAGCTGATGGAAGACGTCATGGGCGAACGCTATCGCAGCTGGAAGCAGCAGCGTTACCGCTTTATCCCTTACTTGTACTAGGAGGTGCGGTCTTGAAAGGACAGCAGGCAGTGATCATCGGAGCGGGGTTGGGGGGCCTGGCTGCGGCTGCGGCTTTAGCGGCGGACGGCTGGGACGTGTCCATATATGAAAAGAATGAGAAGATCGGCGGCAAGCTCAACATTGCCCGCCAAGATGGCTACACCTTTGACCTGGGGCCCTCGATTGTCACCATGCCGGAAGTATTTCGGGAGGTGTTCCGACGGGCCGGGCGGGCCATGGAAGACTATGTTTCTCTGCAGTCTGTCGATCCCCATTGGCGAACGTTTTTTCCCGACGGCGCCCAGCTGGATCTCAATGCCGACCGCACGGTAGAGGGGAATGAAAAGGCCGGTCTCAGCGACCGGGACCGCGAACAGATGGAGCGTTTCTTCGACTACGCGAAGGAGCTGTATCAGTTCAGTAATCAAGTCTATTTTCGCAAGGCGGCCGACACGCTCCAGGATGTGATCCTCTCGTATAATCCCCTGCGCATCAGCCGCGACGCAGACCGCCATTCGGTGATGGACGACGGTGTCCGCCGCTATCTGGACAACCGCTATCTGCAGGATACCATGAACTTCTTTGCCAAGTACGTAGGTTCTTCGCCGTACGATGCACCGGCTATCCTAAATCTGCTCAGTTATGTCCAATGGGAATTCGGCCTCTGGTATGTACCCGGCGGCCTTTATGGGATCGCCCAGGGGTTGGAGCAGCTGCTGCGGGAGCTGCGGGTCCCGATTCACCTTAACAGTGAAGTTTCGAAGATACAGCACAGTGAAGGGCGAGTCAGCGCCATACGGCTGCAAAACGGCCAGGTCATTGAAGCGGACGTGATCATATCCAATATGGAATTCATCCCGGCCTATCGTGAGCTTTTGAGCGAACCATCCGATGTCTGGCAGCCGTTGGAAGAGCAGTTTGAGCCGGCGTGTTCGGGACTGGTTCTTCACCTTGGGGTCGATACGATCTATCCGCAGCTGGCCCATCACAATTTCTTTTTTTCATCGGAACCGGAAAAGCATTTCCACACGGTGTTCCGGGAAGGACGGCTTCCCCGGGACCCCACTATTTACCTAGTAGCACCGGGCAAATCCGACCCCGGCCTAGCGCCTCCGGATGGCGAGGTCATCAAAATTTTGCCCCATATTCCCCATTTGGGACGGCACCGCTATTCCCGGCAGGATTATCTGCAGATGCGGGAAGATGTCCTTGATAAGTTAGAATCCATGGGTCTGCATGACTTGCGCAAGCATATTGTTACCGAGAAGATGTGGACACCGCGGGACATTGAGCAGCTGTATTATACCAACTGCGGTGCCATATACGGTGTGGTCAGCCACAGAGACAAGAACCTCGGCTTTAAGGGACCGAAACGCAGCCGGCTCTATGATGGCCTCTATTTCGTCGGAGGCAGCGTCAATCCCGGGCCCGGAATGCCCATGGCGGCCATGTCCGGACTGCAGACGGCGGATATTATCCAGAACCGGTTGGGACAGCGGGGAGTGGGCACATACTAGCTTGACAACAGCAGGCAGCAGCCTGCTGTTTTCGCGCGCAGGAAATGCTGGGCCGGCGGGGAAGTAGGTACAGTAAGAATTTGAATTTGAGGTGATGGCATTGAAATCCGTGGACACACTCATTACCCATGCCCGGCTGCTGACCATGGAAGGGCCTGGCGTGGGATATATGCCCGATGGGGCGGTGGCGATCAAGGGCGACACCATCGAGGCCGCGGGCCCATCGGAGGAGCTGCAGCGGCAGTACACGGCCCAGCGGTATCTGGATGCTGCGGGCGATATTATCCTGCCGGGATTTATCGACGCCCACATCCACACTGGACTGGCTCTTTTGCGGGGTACAGCCCAGGACATGGAGCATTGGATGCAGTTGGGAATTTGGCCCTTTCGCCGTCATCTTTCCGAAGGTGCCGCTGCCTTAGGCGCACTGGTCAACATCATGGAAGCCATGAAAGCGGGCACGACCACCTTCTGCGATTACAACAGCGGCATGAACCAAATCCTGCCCCATTACGAACAACTGGGAGCACGGGTGCGGGCCGCGGAAACCATCCATTCCCTGCCTGCGGATCTGGGACCACTGGAGCCAGGGGAACTGTACCCTCTCAATGACACCGTCGGAGCTGAACGCTTAGAAGCCAATGCGGCCCTGTATGATCAGTGGCACGGACGGTGGAATGATCGCATCACCGTGATGTTCGGCCCCCAGGGTCCGGATTTGATCGGCAAGGAACTGCTGCTGGAAACAGCCCATGAGGCCCGCCAGCGGGGAGCGGGACTGCACATGCACGTGGCCCAGGGGGATCGGGAAATGGAGCAAATGGAAAAGCGCTGGGGCTGCCGTTCGCCGCAGTACTTGGACCAATTGGGCCTGCTCGGTCCCGATCTGATGGCTGTGCACCTAACGGAGGCTTCGGCCTCGGAAACAGAGCTGATTGCCCGTTCCGGCGCTTCCATGATTTACTGCGCCGGCAGTATCGGTATCATTGACGGACTGGTGCCGCCGATCGCCGCCTTTCTGGATGCCGGCGGGCGGGCAGCCCTGGGATCGGATCAAGTTCCTGGGAATAACTGTGCTTCCATGTTTAACGAAATGAAGTTGACAGCCCTGTTCAACAAGATCAAGCAGGGCCGTCCCCAGGCCTTCCCGGCGTGGAAAGTGCTGCGTTTGGCCACCATCGAAGGTGCCGAAGCCATCGGCTTGGCCGACACCATTGGCTCCGTGAAGCCGGGCAAGCGGGCGGACCTCATTGCCCTGGATGCGGACGCACCCACGCTGAACCCGGTCCTGGAAGGCCCGGTGAGGAACATCGTTCCCAATATCGTCTACTCGGCACGGGGCAGTGAAGTGCGCTGGAGCATGGTTGACGGGGACATGATTGTCGAGCACGGGCAAATCACGGGCGCCGACGAAAAAAAAGCCATCAAAGCGGCGCAAGCAGCAGCGGAAGCATGTGCTGCTGCGGCCGTTGATGACCTAAGGGAAAGTCCGCTGAAAAAGTGGACGGAACAGGGTTATCTCTAACCCTGTTCCGCTTAGGCCTCCCACTGGGTACGGCGGCCGTAGAAGTACATCAAAAGGCCGACGCCCAATAGAACAACAATCTGCAGGTGATAGGCTCGGGCGGGGAAGATACCGTCCAGATTGTAGACACTGCCCTGGATGGTATCGATCACGCCTAGAATGACCAGTTGGATGCCCGTTACCTGGAAAAAGGTCTTGGGCAGGTTATTTTTGTAGTGCTGTTCTACGAGGACCAGCACTCCCATGGCGACCACAGCGAGGATGATGACGATAACGTTGTCGACG
Source organism: Clostridiales bacterium (assembly GCA_003551965.1). Lineage (GTDB taxonomy): Bacteria > Bacillota > Limnochordia > Darwinibacteriales > B1SED10-159 > B1SED10-159. Next base: position 6,869 of record PUOC01000158.1, read on the forward strand.
AAATTCATGAGCAGCGGTCCCGCGTCCAGCGACGCCGCTGTGAGAAGATAGGCCTCCCGCACCTGGAAAATGATCCACAAACAGATCAGTGCATTGAGTACCCAAGCGGTGCGAAGAAGCAGGGCGCGTGTAAATCTGCGTTTCTTCGTTGTCATTGTCTTACCTCCCTCCATCCACTTGTACTTCCCGATTTGGGAGAAAAATCCTTCTGTTTCGGCACCCAAAATTTGTTGACGAAGAACACTTGTTCCGCTATGATCAAAGAAAGATCGAAAGAAAGGACCGTGGACGATCATGGGTATCGAAAGCGTTCTTGAGACACTGCGCAGGGATCCGTCACTGCATTCGCAGATTACGCACTGGCAGAAGATCCCTGCCAAAAGCGCCCAATTGGCAGACTTTCCCGCTTGGATGGACGAGGACCTCAAAACCGTACTGCGTAAGCGAGGCATCGGCAAGCTTTATACCCATCAAGCGGAAGCCTGCGGCGCCGTTTGGGCCGGCGACGATGTTGTCGTCGTAACGCCCACTGCGTCGGGGAAATCGCTGTGCTACAATATACCTGTATTTCAGCGCATCCACCATCAGCCCGAGGCCCGGGCCCTCTACCTCTTTCCCACCAAAGCCCTAGCCCAGGATCAGGTGGCCGAGTTGATGCAGTGGTCCGATGAACTTGGTGGCACCATTAAGACCTATACTTACGACGGCGATACGCCGGCCTCGGCCCGCCGGGCCATCCGTTCGGCCGGCAGCATCGTGGTGACCAATCCGGATATGCTCCATTCGGGCATTCTGCCCCATCACACAAAATGGATACGCCTGTTTGAAAACCTGGAGTACGTGGTCATCGACGAACTGCACAGCTACCGCGGTGTATTCGGAAGCCATGTGGCCAATGTGCTGCGGCGGCTGCACCGCATCTGCCGGTTTTACGGTTCCCGCCCGCAGTTTGTCTGCGCTTCCGCCACCATCGCCAATCCCGGTGATCATGCTGCGGCCCTGATCGGCCGGCCCGCGGTGGTCATAGACAACAATGGTGCTCCCCAAGGCGAAAAAGACATCATATTATACAATCCGCCAGTTGTCAATGCTTCGCTGGGCATCCGGCGCAGTGCCCTTTTGGAGGCCCAGAAGATTGCCGCGTTGTTTCTAAAGGACAACATTCAAACCATTGTGTTTGCCCGCAGCCGGACGGATACGGAAGTGTTGGTCACCTATCTGCGGCGGGCCATACACCGCCTGGGACAGCCGCAGACCATCCGCGGCTACCGCGGCGGCTATCTTCCTAAGCAGCGGCGGGAAATCGAACGCGATCTCCGCCGGGGCGAAGTATTGGGCGTAGTCAGTACCAATGCCCTGGAGCTGGGCGTGGACATCGGAAGCCTCCAGGCTGCTGTGCTGACCGGATATCCGGGCACCATTGCCAGCACATGGCAGCAGATGGGCCGCGCAGGGCGCAGTGACGAATCATCTGCCGTGGTCATTGTATGCAACTCCAGCCCTCTCAACCAGTTTGTGGTCAACCATCCTGACTTCATCATGGGCCAGGGTGCTGAGCGGGCATTGGTCAATCCCGACAATATGTTCATTCTTGTGTCGCATATTAAGTGTGCCGCCTTTGAACTGCCGTTTACCGAAGGCGAGCTCTACGGCGGTTCCGATCCCACTGATATATTGGATTTTCTGGTAGAGGAGCATGTACTGCGCCGGGCCGGCGACCGCTGGTATTGGATGAGCGAAAACTACCCGGCGGTCCACGTGTCCCTGCGCAGTGCATCCACGGACAACTTTACCATCGTGGATACCACCAACGGGTCCAGTACCATCATCGGTGAAGTGGATCGCTTCAGTGCGCCGATGATGATCCACGAAGGAGCCATCTACATCCATGAGAGCAGCCAGTACCACATTGACCAACTGGATTTCGACCGCCAGAAGGCCTATGCCCACCAGGTCAAGGCCGATTATTACACCGATGCCAATCTGGCTGTGGAGCTGAAGGTGCTAGACACCAGTGACAGCTGTCAAGAGGGCATTGTGACGCACAGCTGGGGAGAGGTGATGGTAGCGGCCAAGACCCATATGTACAAAAAGATTCGCTTTTACACCCATGAGAACTTGGGATGGGGAGAAGTTTCCCTGCCGGAATTGGAAACCCATACAACCGCCTATTGGTTTGTGAAGCCCACCACCGGGCCTACGGACACCGAAGCGCTCCAAAGCGCCCTCATGGGTGCAGCCAATATTCTGCGCAATACAGCACCTCTGGAACTGATGTGCGAACCGTCGGATCTAGGTGTGGTAGCCCAAGTCCGGTCCCCATTTACCCAAGGGCCTACCATTTTCATCTATGAAAAGTATCCAGGGGGTGTCGGTTTTTCCCAGCGGCTCTATGATATCCGGGAAGCGCTTCTCAGCCGCTGTATTGAGCTTTTGCGTGCCTGCCCTTGCGAAAATGGATGCCCATCCTGTGTGGGTCCCGGCGATGAAGTGGGCCCCCGGGGCAAACATGCTGCCAGGCAGTTCTTGGAGGAGGCGCTGCAGCTTGAAATTCAGGGATAAACTGCGCCGTTTTGCTTCTGAACCTGAGATGGCGAAGCAGCCGGCGGAACATGCAGCCGCCGGCGAGCCGACGCTGGGTGCTGTGCTCCGGGAAGGTCCCGCGGGGGCTTTTTGGCTGGTTGAAACCCATTGGCCCCTTTCCCACATCCACGGCCGGACAGTGCTCGGCCAGTTTATGCAGACCCCGGGAAGTCAACTGGCCTTTCTAGCCCAGGAAGAGGGCCTGTACGGCACAGCCCTGGCAGATATGGTGTTTTTGGATACGGAGACCACAGGATTGGCCGGCGGTACGGGGACGCTGCCCTTTCTCATTGGCACGGGCAGGGTCGAAGGGGATTTTTTCCTGCTGCGGCAGTATTTGATGCGCGATTACCCGGACGAACCGGCGGTGCTAGAAGCACTGAAGGAAGAACTGCAGCAGGCCTCAGGGCTGATTACGTTCAATGGGCGCCGCTTTGACTGGCCGCTTTTGAAAGATCGGTTCATGCTCAACCGTGTGCCGCTGGCCATCGGTTCATTGGTGCACTTAGATCTGCTGTATCCAGCACGCCGCCTCTGGCGCTACCGTTTTCACAGCTGCAGTTTGAGCAGTCTGGAAGAGGGGATTTTAGGCATTGAACGGCAGAATGACCTACCGGGAAGCCAAGTGCCCCAGCGCTACTTTGATTATCTGGCCAGCGGAGAGGCAGGGCTTTTAAGCGATATTCTCCACCATAACGTCACGGATATTCTTTCCTTAGCGGCACTCACAGCCCAGCTAGCCAAACGTACATCGCTGGAACAGCTGCCGGAAGCGTCCGCTTGGGAAGCGGAAGGATTTGCCCATCTCTATCTGCGTCATGGGCAGCCGGAAGAAGCCGCCCGCTTTGGTGAGCTGGGCCTGACGCTGAACCCTGACCGCCGGGCTTCACGCCGGCTGCTGCTGCATCTGGGCAGAGCCTACAAGCGGATGCATCTGCATGCCGCTGCCGCCAACGTTTATCTGGTACTAGCTGAAGAGTTTCCAAAGGAACTGCTGCCCTATGAAGAGCTGGCCAAGTACTACGAACACGTGGAAAAGGACGGAGACAGGGCTTCTGCCGCGGCGCAGCAGGGTCTGAGCATGGCACAGCTGCAAAAGGCAGCTGCCAAGGCCGAGGCTTTCAGCAGACGGCTCCAGCGCTTGGACAGAAAACGACATCAAGGGCGAAGCGTGCTTTCCTTTGCCCAGGACGACAGAGACAACGGCACTCTATTCTAAACCAAGCCGCGACGCGCTTGAAAGGGAGGAAGTGTATGTTTCGATTTATAAACACCGACGTATGGGTTGGAAGTCAGGTCAAACGATTCAAGATTGTCGATCATCCCGGTGCAGCCGCCATTTGGGCCGTGGACAACGGCAGGCTTCTGCTAGTTGAGCAGTACCGCCCGGCCGCACACCGCTATACGTTGGAAATCCCAGCGGGTACCATCGAGTTCGGCGAAGAGCCTCTGGATACAGCCCGCCGCGAATTTGAAGAAGAGACGGGGTACAAGGCGGACGAGTACCAATCAATGGGCCATATCTACCCCTCTCCGGGGTACACCACAGAAGTGTTGCATCTGTTCACGGCACAAGGCCTGAAGGAGGGTGTACAGCATTTGGAGGAGGGCGAAGACTTGACCGTCCGCTGGATAGCCTTGGAGGATGTCCGCACCATGGTAAAAAGCGGTGAAATCAATGACGCCAAAACGTTGGTAGCCTACTACAAATACATGGAAGCGCAAGGCTAGACCGCCAATGATCTGCCCGCCCCTACCAAAAGACTCTCCAGAACCCGCAGGTTTTGGAGAGTCTTTTGTGTAACCGGCCGGCTACACCCTAACGCGAACCACGTCACGGTCCAATGCTTCTATAGCCTGCGCGGCCCGCTGCGACACCGCTGCAGGTGCAGCACGCTCTAGCTGCCGCAGCAGATCCATACTGCGCCGGGCCAGCTGCACAAAGTCACCGGCTTCCAGCGAACCTTTCTGCAGTACTTGGTCCAAAGGTTTCTGCTTGGCCCACAAACCCATGGGTACCGCCGCAGCATGGTGAAAGACACTGACATCCTCAGGAGGCATCTGCGCTTTCCGGGCCAGGGTATCCCGTACCACTTCCACCTCCAAGAGCCACGGGTCTCCGGGAAGCGCCGGGAGCTTCTGGCTGCGCTCCCACATCAGGCTCCCGGCCAGCTTGGCCAGTTTGACGGGGTCTGCGTCTTCTAGATGGCCCAGTTCCAACAGTTCCGAAAGCAGCAGCGTATGCACGTATAGATCACACGCTTTTAGTCCCTTTTCGGTCAAGTGCCCGCCATTGTCCAAATACCCCAGGCGCTCCAAGATAGCCGTCTGCACTTGCAGCTCTTGCACCAGCTCCTGCTTGGGCCGTTGTTGTTGGTATACCGAAAACGTGTGGGTCAACAACGACTCCAGGGAACGATGGGGATGGCGATGCAGCATATTGAGAATCAGATTATAGCTGAAGGAAAACCGGCTGTATACCGGCTCTAACTGTGTCTCGTCCCAGACAGGTGCCGGGCCCTTGGACAGCTGCCGGACGCTGGCCATGGAAATGACAGTTCCCGATCGGTCGCGTCCTCGCCGCCCCGCCCGGCCAGCCATCTGAAAGTATTCCTGCTGCGTCAGGAACCGGCGTCTGCGGCCGTCATACTTCTCCAAACTGCCAAAGCATACGGTGCGCACGGGCATATTCACACCCACGGCAAAGGTCTCTGTGGCATAGATGATCCGAATCAAGCCGTCGGAGAGCAGCTGCTCAGCGATGCGGCGCAGGACTGGCAGCAGCCCCGCATGGTGAACCGCCGTACCCCGCAGCCAGCATTGGAGATGATCGTTGAACCCAGGGACGCGCTTTTTGGAAACGCCGGCACGGCGCAGCTGCTTTTCGATCACGAACTGAACGGCTCGTTTTTGGTGATGGGGCAGCAGATTGAATTGCCGTGCCGTGTCGTGCGCTTTTTGCTCACAGTCTCGGCGGTTAAAGGAGAAGAAAAGTGCGGGAAACAGGCGGTGCCGCCGCAGATATGCTGTTAATTGCAAGAAGCGGCTGCTGTCCGCATAGTCCGGAATCAACCGTTCGCCTAGTTCATCCAACCCCAAACTGCCGCCCTTGGAATCCAAGTGCTTGTGTGAAGCATCAATGTGATCCATGATGGCGTCTTGGCTGACTGCTTCACCAGAGGTGTTGAAATAATAGTGGTGCAGGGGTACAGCCCGTTCTGTGTGCTGGATCACAGCGACCGGTTCGTCGTGTACATGTCGAATCCATTCTGCAAGACCGTCAATATTGGGTACTGTCGCCGAAAGTCCGAGAAGCCGCATCCAGGATGGTTTTAGAAGAATCGACTCTTCCCATACCGATCCCCGTTCCTCGTGATCAAGATAGTGCAGTTCGTCAAAAATGACCCAGGACAGAGATTTCACTCTCGGGTCACTGCTGCGCAGGATGTTGCGAAAAACTTCCGTGGTCACCACCAAAATGGGAGCCTCGGAATTCACCGTAAGATCACCGGTGGCCAATCCCACCTTACCGCCGCCGCAGTGAGCGCAGAACTCGTCAAACTTCTGGTGGACCAGGGCTTTGATGGGAGCTGTGTAGACCAAGCGTTGGCCCGACTTCAACACGTGATCGATGAGAAATGAAGCGATCAGTGTCTTGCCAGTTCCCGTGGGAGCACTGACCAATAGGGAGCTTCCCTGCTGCAGATGGAAAAACGCTTCCTGCTGAAACGCATCAAGAATCAAGCCGCGATAGCGCAGTACGCGCTCTGGTACTCTTTGTTTTGCCATAGTGCAACACTCCATAGAAATATAGTTCGGCAGGGACACTGCTTTTCCTGTACGCGAAAAAAGATCTGCTGGTGCGAAGGAAATGAACGGTCCCGGAGAGAAGCAGTTCAATAGTCAAAAATGCGCACGTTTCAGGAAAAGGGGTGGTAGACCACCATGCGAGGCCGGGACATGGTGCTGGTGGGTGTGCTGGTGGGCGTTGCCGTCATCGCCGGAATTTGGATTGGAAATCGCTGGCTGCAGGATGAAGTACGGGTGGAAACCGAGTACATCGGCCTTGAAAAAGAGGAAGAACTGATTGAGCGTATGGACCGCATTGAGGAAGGATTAGCCGATATCGAGTACAGTCGTCTGCAGGGTCTTTTCGCGGACTACACGGAAGACCTGGCGGTTGAATTCGAACCGCTTTTGGATCTGGAACAGCGCTGGCCCCAGGACCTGGAGGACCTCTTGGAGGAGCGATGGGCTGAAGTGGAGCTGCGCGAGGACTGGATGGACCGTTTCGAGACGGCTGTGGCCGAACAGCTGGCCAACCTCGAACCAGGAGAAGATTGGAGAGAACAAACACAAACGGTAGTGCGTACAGAACTGGAAACTTGGCAAGAACGAGAGGAATGGCTCCAACAGGTGCAAACGGCTGTAAGCCGCGAGTTGGACGCCCGTAATCTCGAGCCGCAGTGGGCGGAAGCGGTTGAAGCAGTTGTGAGCCGCGAACTAGACGCTCGCAACCTGGATCCGCAATGGACTGAGGCCGTTCGCGAGGAAATGGCAGCCTTGGAACGTCTAGAAGCGAGCATCGGCGAGATGCAGGCAGCCATGCACGACGAATTTGACGCCTGGCCGGACGAGCAGCAGTGGGACCAGCAAATTCGGGCAGCCGTAGCTGAGGAGCTGGATGCTCGCAATCTCGATCCTCAATGGGCTGAAGCCGTGGAAGAAGCCGTTCGCGAGGAAATGGCAGCCCTGGAACGTCTGGAAGAAAGCATCGGCGAGATGCAGGCGGCCATGCACGAAGAATTTGACGCCTGGCCGGACGAGCAGCAGTGGGACCAGCAAATTCGGGCGGCCGTGGCCGAGGAGCTAGAAGCACTCGGACTGGACTTGCAGCAAATAGAAGCCATAGAAGACGCCGTGAGGGAAGAGATCCAAGCCCTGGATCGGCCCGAAGAGTGGATTGAGCAGATCCAGGCGGCTGTAAGGCAGGAACTGGATGACTTGGGACTGGATCCACAACGGATGGACGCCATCGAAGAAACGGTCCGACGGGAAATGCAGGCCCTAGATCAACTCGACCAATGGGCTGATCAGATTCAGGCTGCGCTACAGGAAGAACTAGATGCCCTGGACTTCGACCCGCAGCGGATAGAAGCCTTAGAAGAGGCTTTGAGGGAAGAGATCCAAGCCCTGGATCGGCCCGAAGAGTTGACTGAACAGATACGAGCCGCCATCCGTGAAGAACTCGATGCATGGCCGCAACAGGAGCAATGGATCGAGGAGATGAAGGACGCGCTGCGTCAGGAATTGGACGCTCGCGAGGCCGATCCGCAGTGGATCGAAGCCGTTGAAGAAGCCGTGGGCAGACAGATGGAAGGTGTGCTGCTCGATCGACTAGAAGCAGTAATTCAACGGGAACTAGCTGCACTGGAATGGGATCCCGCGTGGGCTGCAGAAGTACAGCAGGTCTTAGAACAGGAACTAGAGGCCCTGGACCTTGATACCTTAGTTCAGGAACAGCTTACATTTGTACTGCCCGAGGAATTGGTCCTGGTTGAGACGGAAGCACCGCCTGCGGTGGAAGATGTGGAAGATGTGGAAGATCAGGAAGTGATTGTCATCGGCGAACCAGAGCAGATTGCCGTAACGGACGATGAATACTTGATCCGTGTACTGCGGGGTGACACAATCTGGAATCTAATGCTCCGCATCTATGGAGAAGTGACCCCTGAGGGCATCGAAACC
>PUOC01000212.1 GCA_003551965.1 Clostridiales bacterium
GCCCTTCGGGCAAGCCTCCAGCGGCACATCTGCTTCAGAAAGCCGCGCTTGCAGTATTCGAATACAGCGGCGCTTGCTTTCTTCGCATCTGCACCACTGGAGGCTTGTGAGAAAAGCAGGCGAGGCGCCACGATTGCAGGATGTTTTGAGATGTGCCGGGTAACAAGTGCAGATAGTTACTGAATAAAGTTATGCGGCCGGTCGCTCAATCCGGTCATTTGGCAACATATGAACATAAGGAGTCGCACATGAAGAAACAACCGAACATCCTCTTTATCATGACCGACCAGCAGCGGTTTGACACGATAGCCGCGTTGGGCAATGAACACATACACACGCCAAACATGGACCGGCTTGTCAGACGCGGGGTGAGCTTCACGAATGCATATTCTACCTGCCCGGTCTGCGTGCCGGCACGATACACCGTCCGTACGGGCTGCGAACCCCCGACGATGCGGATCTTCACCAATGGCCGCTCCAAACCGGTTCACGGACAGGCTGACACAGTAGAGGGGCGCTGCGGTCCATATCTGGCCAGGACTATGAAAGACCTGGGCTACCGCACTTTCGGGATCGGCAAATTCCACAGCAGTCCATGGAACGAAGACCTGGGGTATGATATTCACTTGCACAGCGAGGAACTCTACGGTTCTCCCGAACAACGGGCCGGAGACGCCTATGCCTCGTGGTTGCACCGTGAACATCCGGAATATGATCATTTGGAATGCCTCATGGGCGAACGCACTGAGATGTACTACATGCCACAAATGAGCGCCCAACCGGCAGAGTGCGCTGTAGAAGGCTGGGCGGCGGCACACACTGTTGAGCAAATTGCCTGCGCTGATGAACGGCCCTATTTCGGGATGGTATCATTCATTGGGCCGCACCCTCCCTTTGCGCCCCCCATTCCTTTTAACCGAATTTATGACCCTGACCGTATGCCCAACCCAATCAAAGGAGATCGCGAGACAGATCACATGGATCAGCAGATTCCATGTATGAACGACAGTATCTGGGCAGAAGCAATCAACGAACCGCATGCACGAATACTCAAAGCCAGGTATTACGGGGAAATTTCATATATAGATGATTGTCTCGGTCGCATTCTTAAAGCCGTGGAAGCCCGTAACGATGCGGATAACACCGTCATTTGCTTCTTCGCGGACCATGGCGAACACCTTGGTGATCACCATGCATGGCAAAAAGAAAGCTTCTTTGATGCCAGCGCGCGCATTCCTTTCCTAGTGAGCTGGCCTGCACAACTTCCCGAAGACCAACGTCGGTCTGAGCTTGTGTGCCTGACAGATTTGTTCGGCATCGCGACCAAAGCAGCCGGAACGCCCCGATTCCGCGAGGGAATCGACCTGCTCGGCGTCCTGCACGGCTCCGCCAAGCCACGCGGGCATCTGGTCGGCTATCACGGCCTTCCCGGCTCGGATAAGTTCAAGATTATGGTGCGCGTTCCTCGATGGAAATACATATTTCTTGCCAACGGGGGCAGGGAACAGCTCTTTGACCTGCAGGAAGACCCGCAAGAGCTCCGCAACCTGGCCGATTCCGAGCCCGACACCGCCATGAGAATGCGTGAAGAAGCCATCGCAGCCTGTCGTCAACCCGGCGCACAAGATGCGCTTGCGGGCAAAGATCTCAAGGAGCTGCCCTTCAGAAAATGGGAATGGCACGGTGAACGGATATATCAGTTCGACAGGTCTAAGGGGATCACCGGATTCCCACGATATCCTGCCGAGGTACTGAAACCGACGGCAAGCAAGCCGGATGCACGCGACGGCTGATAGCGCGCGTGATCCGCAACATTCGATCAGAAAAAGTAAAATGACCACGAAACCAAACATAGTTTATGTTCTGGCGGATGACATGGGGTATGGTGACGTATCGTGCCTTAACGAGTACTCGAAGATCAGGACCGGGCATCTGGACAGAATGGCTGCCGCCGGCATGATATTTGAGGACGCCCATGCCACTTCTGCTGTTTGCACTCCTTCTCGATACAGTATTCTCACGGGGCGCTACAACTGGCGCTCCCGCCTGAAGAAAGGGGTCTTGGCCGGCTATTCCACACGCTTGATTGAACCCGGCCGCATGACCGTTGCCTCCTTACTCAAGAAATACGGCTATCATACGGCAATGATAGGGAAGTGGCATCTCGGTTGGGATTGGGCCACCACTGACTCCAATCCCGCCAATGCAGACGGCGAGAATGTGGATTTCTCGGGCCCTGTAACCAACGGGCCTGATTCTTGCGGGTTTGATTATTACTACGGACATTGCGGATCCCTGGATATGCCTCCCTATGTCTATGTTGAGAACGGAAAGGCGACCGCCCAGCCCGACCGGATTACTGAGGACACGGGCAAATTCACCTGGTGGAGAAAAGGACCAACCGCGTCAGACTTCCGTCACGAAGACGTTCTGCCAAATTTCACTCAACGCAGCGTAAGATACATTGAGGAACGTGCTGCCACCGGCGAACCGTTCTTCCTGTACCTCCCATTGCCGGCACCACACACCCCCATTCTGCCCACCCCGGAATTCAGGGGAAAGAGCGGAACAAATCCATATGGCGACTTCTGCCTGCAGGTGGACGATGTCCTTGGTCGCATTATGGATGCATTGAACCGTACCGGTGCAGCCAATAATACCATCTTGATATTCACCACCGATAATGGATGCTCCCCGGAAGTAGATTTCGGGCAGCTTGCCGACCTCGGACACCATCCAAGTTATGTGTTCCGGGGACACAAGGCCGACATATACGAAGGCGGGCACCGCATTCCGCTGATTATACGATGGCCGGAAGTAATTCACCCCGGTTCGGTTTCCGCCGAAACAGTCTGTCTCTGCGATCTTCTGGCGACCTGCGCAGATATTGTTGGCACCGACCTTCCTGACGATGCGGGCGAGGACAGCGTCAGCAATCTTCCCGTATGGCAAGGTAAGTCTATAGACAGTTCACTCCGTGAAGCAACAATTCATCATTCCGTTGATGGCTCATTCGCCATTCGCAAAGGCAAATGGAAGCTTGAAATGTGTGCGGGGTCGGGAGGCTGGAGCTACCCTCGTAAGGGAGAAGAATGCGAAGGACTGCCGCCTATTCAGCTCTACAACCTTGAGGCCGATACCGCTGAACAAAAGAATATCTACAACGAGCATCCCGAGGTTGTTGAAGACTTGAAAGCCCTGCTTACTCGATACGTAGAGAACGGCAGAAGCACTCCAGGCGCAAGACAGGGAAACACCGGTCCTGTTGAATGGGAACAGCTTTGGTGGATGCTTACACGAAAACCGGGGGCAGTCTCAAATTGTGGTGCGGGGTACGGGGGGCGGGGTACGGGGGCGTCCCTCGATAAGTGACATATTTTTATTGACATAAGGTATTTCAACACCCTTGAAATGACCCTTAAACGCGATATTCGGTAACCATTAACCCGCTTTTTCGCGCGTTTCTTCATGTATAGTAC
>PUOC01000265.1 GCA_003551965.1 Clostridiales bacterium
GGCCAACGTTTTCGGCGTTCACCGTTCCCAGCAAACTCACTAAGACCAACAAGGTCAATGCCAATGTTATTACGTTGCGCATGATAACTTCCTCCTCTTTGGTGTGTTTAACCCGTTTTGGCCGGTTTCACCACTCACTCCCCGCTGTCTTGTTGGTGACCAAATTAGAAGACAGCAGATCGGCGTGTCCAAAGAGTAAGATAGGTTGTCCATATGCACTATGCGATTGTACCTGCACCCTCCTTTATCAGCAGATGTATTGGCGAAGGCACTAACGTACCTTCTGGCTACCAGTATAACCGCCCACCCTCATACAAAACTGAGAGCATCCTCAAATTTCCTCATGTAACATGTATCTTTTTCATTAATTTTGTTAAGTCTTTTTAACATATTTCAGTTGTCAAGCTGTCCGCCTTCGATTCGCCCGGACAAAAACCTTCGCCACCCTTCCTGTGCATCCATCGCCGGCAATACAGGGTGCATCCTAAGAACAGTCATGCCCCTCCATGCATCTCTGAATCCAGCTTGTCCCTGCCCGTTGGACATGGCACTACACGTCTTAACTGTATGCAAGTTTGGCGTCGGTGCACGCCCAAACAGGTCCAAAAGGCTTAGATACCAGCCTCCACCATCTGGTACACAGCTTCCTCCAACAGCGTACGAACCATGAGGTTAATCACGTCCTGCTTCCCCTTACCGGTCTCCAGTTCCACAATGTTCTGTCCGAGGAAGGTAAAGGCTTGGGCTCCTACCCTTTCCCCTTCCACTTCACCTTGTAAGCTTCGGGCCCAGATCACTTCGCCGGTTGTGGTGTCCACCAGCCGCAGATCCACCGCAGCCGTGGCAATGGCCTTCTCCTTCGAACCGCCGATTCCGGCAATGGAAATGCCCAATCCGCCGGTTTCTTTATCGATCTGGTACTCGGTAATGGCACCGGTCATCTTATACTGTGCACCCAAGAGTTCACCCGATTCGGGCATCTCATCATCTAGGTAACCCTCATCCTGCAGCTGCTGTTCGATATCCAAGGCATCGAAAGCCGTCCGTTCCAGAACCTTGTATTGACCGGAGCGCTTCAAGGCCGTGATCAGCATTTCCTCGGCGCCCTGGCTGACCACACTGGACCCAGTCTCCGGGTCTACCTGTCCGGTTCTGTCTTTGACCCCATCCACAGCAACCTGCGGCTTGTCCTCCCGTGGCGGCAGGGAGACCAGCAGCTGGGTGGCAGTGGTTACATTGGAATCAGAAAAGAGATCTTCCCCGGCCGTGACCTCCATGTCCTCTGACCCCTCCACCGGCAGCTCCGCTTCGTCTTCCATGGCGGTGGTGCCGGACACCACCAGCAGCGCCAATATTAAAACCAAGACAGCTTTCATTGCATGAATCCTCCTATCTCACGGTTGTCTAGCAGCCGGCCATTGCTATCGGTGCGAGCGCCTAGCAGTTTTGTTTGCCGGCGTCATCCCGCTTGCCGTTATCCAACACCCCTGCGGAATCGGCAGAAGACCTTCCGTTCTCATCCCGTCAGAGGCTTGGTCTCACTAAGCGCTTTGGGCTACGAAAATCCCTGGGAAGTCCGATCCGGTCCGGAGCTGACCATCTGCCAGCGGCCCGCGCCAAACGACCCTGTCCATACTGCTTTACCGGCTCGGCCTTGACTGGCTGGGCGCTGCATCGTACCAGCTGCGCGGCCCATGGCCAGTTAGAGACGGGTTTGCTGCACATGCGCAGTGTTGCCCGTGCCTTCTTGCTCGATGTCGGCTGCAGACCGAATGACGTCGGACTGAATGGCCACAGCCACATTTCCGGTGCCGGTTTGGTCTATATCTACCGTGCTGTGTGCGGTGTTTTCCTGCCGTGCCTCCACTGCATTGGAATACCCATGCTGCACGGCATGAACACGACTGTTCAATGCATCCTGCTGTTTTACAGACATGGCATTCCTTTCGCCGTCTTGAACGGCGTAGATGCCGACGGCCTGGGAGCTGCCCTGCTCCCCAGAAGCTTTGTTGGCGGAACCGGATTGTTCCAGCTCAAGAACCGCTGCCGTCGTCTGGTACTGCTTGGCCGCCGCATTCTGATATTGGCCCTGCTGCACCATATGCACATGATTGCCGACGGACTGCAGCTGCCGGGCTTTGGCATGGTGGTAGCGCCCTTCCTGGAATACCACCGCTTTGTCTTTGACCGACTCCACCTGATAGATCAGCGCTTCACTGCCGTCATCATGCTGGATCTTAAAAGCAGTGCTGTTCTTGGACTGCTCTTGGACCGTTTCTGCCCAATTATCCAGGCCAGCCTGGAACAAGCGCACTTCGTTAAGTTCTACATCGTTCTGTTCTACGGCAGCGTAGTTTTCATCGATCAGCTGCATGGTGAAAATGCCGCTGTCTTCTGCCTTCTTCTGCGTAACCAAGGATTCGTTCTGATCCCCCGTCTGTGCCATCCAAGTGCGGCTGAAATCCGAATACAGCTGCTCGGCCAAGGCGTTGTTGTCATCGCGGGTCTGTACTGCAAGGATTGTGCTGTCCGCGGTATCGATCTGCTGCATCACAGTTTGATTGAGAGTGCCGATCTGCTGTACTTCCTGCGTATCACCGCGGGAAAATTCCTGCCTGGCGACGGCGGTGTTTTCGGCACCGATCTGCGTTACCAGCAGCCCGCTGGCGGTATCCCACTGGTCCGCAACCAGCGAATGAAGTTCCCCGGCCTGCAGCACATCCACCGTATTTCCTTCCCAAGTCCCCCATTGGTAGACGTAAACAATATGGCCGATACCGTCTTGGTCGGCTGTAATTTCATCTTCCGCGGCAGCAGCGGTAAGTATCAGCAAAGACAGACAAACACCCATGATTGCCATGCGGACTGTCATGGCACATCCTCCTTCCAGGCGGAGGCAGGTCGGAACAACCCGCTTGTCTCCGCATTCGCCGCGGCGGAAGACACATCCCGCTATTCTACCCGCGACTTAATCAGGTTCAGGTTTCCATCGTGCATCTTCATTGTAGATCCGGATCCTCATACAGAACTAAGAGCCTTCTCAAAATATGAAGCTTTCCTTATTTACTTTTTGTTAGCCATATTATGCTCTAGTTATGTACAGCCCCCTGCCTGCATGCCGCCGCTCGCGTCACAGAGAAGACCGCAAACGGCGGCCTCTACATGAAGGTTCATCCCTCAGCCTGCTCCGTTTGCGATTGTCCCGCAGCCGAACCAACGGGTAACGGGCCAGCGGGAAATTGCAGACCCACACCCCCCCACATTCCGTCGTTGCCAATGGCCTGCAACCGCGTTGCGGGAGACACAATCAGGCAAAGGCGGCCTGCGGCAATATGTGTGCCTGCCGCGCACGTTCCGCAGCGGCACAGACATAGGCATATGGTGCCGATACCGTCTGGCCCGGCTGGTTCTTTGAATCCCAGCACCCAACCAGGACATTTCCCCGACGGCCTCGAAGGATCAAGGCACCGAGGTGAAC
>PUOC01000132.1 GCA_003551965.1 Clostridiales bacterium
CAGCCCCGGCTTCTGTGCCTGTGGCCTGCAATGTCCGGCAAGGAAGCTGGTCCAGCTGCTGGCGCAGTTGTTCGTTTTCCGATCGAAGACGGCGGTTTTCCGCTTGCAGTGCCTGTATGTCCTTGTCCTGTTCCGCCATGGCTCTTCCACCTTCCCAACCGGCTGCAGACAACACCAAACAAGATAACCTTGGCTTTGCACGGAAACAAGCCACCGCCGCGGGATCGTGTGTCTGCAAAGAGGCCGTCGACATAAACAATGCTGGACCGTGATCAGCGGCAGTAGAGCCGCAGAATCTAGCTGTGCTCGATCCCTGGCAGGCAAAAGGTGTGGTCTCCATCCACAAACCCCACAAACCGGCCAAGCACGACAACACGGTGCCAGTGCAGTGCTGGAATCGACAAAACCAACACCTTCTTTGATCAGAGGCAGAAAAGAGCAACGCTCGACTGCTGCACTTTGGCACACCTCATAGACCCGACAATCACGCCTAGGGATCAAGTAGATACTCTCCAAAGACGCAATGCTTGTTTCATTCGTCCGGATCCCTGTGTTCTACGTTCTGTTCGTCTACCCAATCTTCTTCCACCCAGACCATGCCGTTTCTGCCTTCCACCTTGCGATTGGGCCCCGGTTTGTAGTGTTTGCAGACAAGAGGGCCGTAGCAAAAGGTTTCAAAACGGTAGTTCCTCTTACCGTCTCGATCCCAATGATCGAAGATCATTTCCACGGGCATCCGGCAGCCCCAGATGCAAGTGGAGCACTTAGCAGCATAGGTCCTGGCAGAAAGGCGACGATGGCCGCGGGAACGGTAGACATCCAGTCCTGGGCAGACCTGTTCCCATGGCGGCGGTTTCGGGTTCAATGCGGTCGATTCGTTAGTTTTCTTCAGCTTTGACACTTTATAGAACTCCATGGGCTCCATCCGCTCATCAGGCACCGGCACACAGACTCCGGAAATTTGATCACCCACCTGAAACTGGTGCTTGGCATGGGCCGCTTTGCCGATGCCAATGGAGAAAGCCCGTTCCTCTTGGCCGATCATGCCTTGCAGGAATACGGCATAACCCAGGTAATTGTGGGTGATCTCATCAAAGGATCGAATCAGCCGAATGCGAGGTTGCACGGAAGTGATGCGGCCATTGAATGTCACCTTTTCCATGGGATACGTCACCTCTCTAATGTGAATGAAAGAGCAAGGTCTTGTCCCTGCAGGCAGTAAACAAAGCAGTCCGCCAATCCCAAGAACAACACTTTCCTTGGGTTCTGAGGACAATGTACCTCGTCCGTCGTCGCTTTGGAAACCCATTCCCGAGCATCGGGTCGCTGTGGAACCCTTGCCAGCACTGCTTCGTCTTTCCGAGAATTTCAAAGGTTGTGCAAGAGCACGCCGTTTGCAAGGCGGGATAAGGCCGCCCGCCGTAATATGGGCTCAACTTCGAATCTTTTCCAACCGCCGGTTGATCCTGATAAATTCCAGAGCTCGGCTTTGACTGGAACCCTTAGAGTTAGCTGCATCGATGGCAAGCTCAAACCCGCCTTGACCATCAAGGCATTGGGGACGGTTGTAGAATTCATCCTCAACGATCCTTTCGGTTTCGACCTCGTATGTCCACGTTTCTGCCAACTTATCCGGTTCAACGGGGACTGGAGTTCGTCCGTGGGTTGGTATTTTTTGCGCTGCAGCGACTGCCGGCACACCCCGCTCTTGTGCTTCCTTCCAGTGCAGTTCATAGGCTGCAAACATTTGACGTCCAAAGGCAATGTTAATCACCGCGCCCAAATAACGCTGCAACAGCTCCTCGGGAATGACGATGCGCCGCCAGAATTCTTGATCGCCATACTGTGCAGCTACTTTCAGCTGCAAGGCGGGAAATCCCACTGAATCCAAGCCAAGGACTTCCTTCAGATCATCGCGCATGGCTTCATTGGGAATGAAATAACCATCCTTACCACTGACCAGGTAATCGCTGAGCCAGAGGCTTGCCTCTGTCTGCACCACAGACTCTTCCTGCGTATCTGCAATGTAGTGTTCCAGCTCTAGTCCGGCTCGATTGAGCCGGGCAATGTTCTGCCGGGTCCCTGTGGTGCCGTAAACAACCGGACCCGCCTGCTCAAGATAGGCTGCAATGACATCGGGACGGATAGACTCGGCCTCGAATAATCGTTCAATGGCTGCAGGCAAATATTCGTGGAGCTTCCGGATATCCTTGGCGGCCAGTCCGTACAGTACCACTGCATAGCGATTGCTGTCATTGACGACGAGTACGGCATTGCGACCGTGCATCTTCATTTTCTTCGCGTGCCAAGAAAACAAGGGATGTAAATCGTCTGGCGCCTCTGTCATGGGCGGATTGATCTGTGTCCGTAGATCCTTCGTGCAACGTATAATCATCAATGAACTTCTAACCATAAGGGATGATTGTCTGAACTGCTTCGATAACGAAACAGTATCGCCTTCTCCACCATGTGCTTGCAGCCCAGTTGCCTGACTTCCGCTATAAGCTTATCCTTTAGGTCCTTAACAATTACCTTGGCACGTCCACAGCCTTGTTCGGCAATCAGGCCAAAAGGCTTTTGACAAGCCCACGTTTTCAGACGTGGCATCTGTGAACGCCGATCATTGCTAAACAAAAACTTTCTCCAACGGGATTTCTATCTCCGAAAAATCCGGGTGCTGAAACAGCTCGCTGTCACAGGCTGCGGCCAGCAGCGCATAATAGCCGTCGCGTAGGGCAAAGCCTCCAGTGTCTTTGCATCAGGGTCCACGAGCCAATAGTGTGTCACACCAGCCTTACGGTATATCTCTCTTGCGAATCCGATCCTTCTGGGCTGTGCTCGCGGATAGTATCTCGACAACGAGTTCAGGAGGCACGTCGATGTATGGGTGCTCCAGCACATCGGCTGCACTGCCGGGGATGTAAAGTAAGTCCGGTTGCAGTACGGTGTACTCGCTGGGTATCACGTCCAGGGGAGCACTCAAGACCTCGCCTTCCGGATCTTTGCGTCCCAAATACTCCCGTAAGAGGACCTGAAGGCGAATACTGCAGCGCTGGTGTTTTGTTACCGGGGACCGGTCTCTGACAAGACATCCCTCCAGAACCTCGAACCGGAAACCAGGTTCTTCTGGGAGTTGGACATAATCCTGGTACGTGAAAGGTTTCTTTGTGGAATACTCGGCCGGCGATTCCCCGACGGTGACATTGTTGCGCTGCAGGGCACGCATGACTTCAGCCAAATCATACCGGTATTGGCGCCACTGTCCGCACCTCCATAGAACTACCCTATCACTCTTGTTAAGTAAAAGCAATTCAAGGCAACTTACCCCACTGGAGGCACTCAATTTTCCCAGAAAACGACTTTTGGAACCTTGTTAGTAACGTCTCATGGGAAAAAAGGCTGTCGAGACTACGCAGATGGCGATCGATCGAATTCCACCATCCCAACTGTTGGATCCGTTCTTGAATGGGCTGCCC
>PUOC01000280.1 GCA_003551965.1 Clostridiales bacterium
GAACAAGCAGAACAATGAAAAAAGACAGACGCAACGGCTGTCTTTTTTTGCGTTTATGTTCTGCTGTGGCCCAGGCTGCCCGGCACCAATACGGGCACTTCCTGTTACAAGGCGGCCAAGGTCAGGATGATCTGTTCCGGCAGGACCTCTTCCCCTTCAGCTGCTTTGGCCCGGCGAATTTCCCAGACCGGATCTTTTCCCTTCTCCCCGGCGGCGACAATGGCAGAAGAACTCGTCACCGGCTGCCAATCCTGCTCTCGGCAAGCCCGGATCTCCACCAGCAGCTCTTCCACACTGCCTTCCACGGTCCAGACCAACTGCGGTTCCAATTCCTCGGCATCCCAATGGGCTTCGAAGCAAGCATCCTTCGCCACAGGATCCCACCGCTCCCAGGCCGGTATTGGCTCCGGCTGCAGGCGAGTGGATGACGGCTGCGGCAGTTCCGGAATGTGGATCCCAACCGTCACTGATGCAGCATAGCCCGCACCAGCCGCGGCAGCCATCAAAACCAGCACTGCGCAGAAAACTTGGATCCGCTGTCTTTTCATTGTCGAGTTCCTCCATTCATTTTTGTGGTATTCCTGCCTGTCCCGCGGGCAGCAGCCCCTGCACATAAAGTGAGCCTGTGCTCCCAAGAACACAGGCTTGATCATCAACCTAGTCCTTCGGAAGCTGCACCGCCATGGCCGCGGACGGCTGTAGGCTGCAGGCTTTGCGTCCCCGCTTTTCAGCGGGTTTGCCTTTTCGAGATAAGTCAAGCAATTTGTTGTCTTTGCCATCAGTATACCACAAAAATGAACTGCGTACTAGGAGTTTTTTGGAAATGTCCAAGGCAGTGTCTCCCCTGTCGTGTGTGGTCTGGGCATGCCCCAGCTTAGAAGCGGACCCGCACTCCGATCAACAGCCGCCCATTACCGGAATCAAAGGTATCGGTGTAGGAGATGGTGGCTGTGGCATGTTCATTGATGTCTACTCCCACGCCAACTTCCCAGCGGGTGTCTTCACTCTGCCGGGATACGCGTCCGCGGGCCGAGAGGCGATCTTGCTTCACTTCCGCTTCCGCCCACCAATAAGGCGAGTCCAGCTCCCGCTCGGACAGATTGTAGACCAGGGGATGGACACCGGCGGACACGCTGACGCCGGAACCCATATGGACTCGATCGGATATTCCGGCACTGACCCGCATTCCTTCCTCGGTACCGTAATGGACACGGGCGCCCACGCGGGTATCTTCGCGGAAGATGCGGCCTTCGGCACCGAACCAGAGCCAAGTTTCTTCGGTTCCCGTGGTCATGGATGCCTCGGTGCGGATCCGGTCGGTGACCCAAGCGCCGGCTTCCAAACGCCCCTGCCAGGTTTCGCCCGGCGAAATGGCTGCCGCAGCGTAGTTCTCTTCCAAAATCGGTTCCGGATCCAACAGCGGCCAGAACAGCTGATCCAAGCGACCAAGGGTTCCCGTGGGCACGATAGGCCGTTCATCCGGTGCCGCCGTCAATGGCCGTGCCGAGGCGTAAACTGCGAAGTAGCGTTTCTCTTGCCCTGTCCGCCGGAACAGGGCCCGGCTTGTCTGTGTATCCATGGTTTGTTCGACAACGGCAACTAGGGTGTGTTCATCCGGGGACAGCCACAGATCGGTGTCCACCTGCGCCTTGCCCGGTGAAGTGATCTCAATGCGAGAGGACACTTCTCTGGTCTGAGGGTTGACGTGTCTTGGTGTCAGGGAGATCTCCAGGCCCGTGGTGTCTTCAATCAAGCGATCGGCGCCTTCCAGTACTTTGGTCTCTTCTTGCACGACCCGCAGCACCGCGGTGCTGCCCACGGCCGTTGCAATCTCCGGGGTGGACACACGGCCTGCTCTCGTGTCTTCGTCGGCGGCTTCAAAGCGGAGGGTGCTCACTCCCAGGGAAGCCACGACGGACAGGATGTCCGGCCTTGAGATGACCGTCAGCAGTGCTTCTGTGGGTGTCGGCAGTTCCAGGGACGCTTCCCGCAGGCCCAAGGCCGATGCCCGCTCGTCGGTCAGTTCGATCACTTCCAGGGCATAGCCCACCTGCCGATATTCATCCGGGGAATCCCGCTCTTCGATCAGGGAAGCGATCTCCTGCAGCACCATGGGAATGGCTGTGACCATAATTACGCCGCGGATTTCGTTGAAGGATAACTCCACCGGATACTCCGCGATCTCGGCGGCCAACTCCGCCACCGGTGCATAGCGGACTTGGAAGGATCTGGTTTGGGCCAGTTCTGCAAACATGGCTTCTTCTTGATGGCCGACCAAATACAGTCCGTCCCGTTCCACCCATTGGTAAGGGGTGCCGGACAAAAGGGCGCCCAAGGCGTCCTCTACGGTACCTTCTTCCTGCTCATAGGTGACGGTTCCCCGTACGGCATCGGACACGATGATATTGACCTCTGCCTGGAGGCTCAGTTCCCGCAGCGCTTCCCGCAGATCCATTTCGTAAAAATACATGTCAACGGTGCCGGTAGACAGCACCGGCACCGGATAGGATGAGAAGGCCAGAAGTATTGCGAGGAATACAATCAGGTTCTTTTTCATCACTGATTCCCCTTTTCAATGACCTCGGCCGTTAGGAAGATCATCAGTTCCCGCTCCCCAACTCTTTCTGTAGTTTGTCGGAATAAGAGGCGCAACAGCGGTATGTCTCCCAAGATCGGCACTTTGCGTTCCTGCTCTAAGATTTCTTCTAAGGTCATCCCGGCCAGCAGTGCTGTCTGCCCGTCTTCTAAGAACAGGGTTGTGGATATATTGCTGCGGCGGACAATGAGATCTTCCCGGCGCTCGTCGGTGACGTGGCTGATTTCGGGGGCAACTTCCAATCGAATCTGGTTGTTGTCTAATACCCGGGGCGTAACGTTCAGTGCCACACCCACATCCACACGCTCCAGGCGGGACGCGGCCCCTTCCGGGGTCAATACGATATGGCGGGTGTCACCCATAAATAAATCGGCAGTACTGCGGTCGGTCACCCGAATCTGCGGGTTAGCGTGGATCTCGGCCATGTCATCCTGGGCCAAAGCACGGATGCGAGCTTCTAACTGACCGAAGAGCCCGGTTTCCAGAGAGACCGTACCCGGTGTGGGCAGTCCGATACCGAAGAAGCCATCGGAGTCCCATTCCGGGAATCCTTCAGTGGACCACTCAAACAATGTGCCTCCCAAATCGTCTAGGACTTCGGTGCTGATCTCGGTCACAATGGCCTTAATCATGACTTCTTTCTGCGGTGTATCGATCTTGGCCAAATCGTCCAGCAACCGTTCGATAATGGCCGGCGGTGCCGTTACCGTCATGGTATAGCTGTCCCCAGAGCCGCGCAGGTAGTCGTCATAGAACCGAGGCAGCAGCGCCCGGGCTTCGGAAACGTTGAGATACTGCAGACGAACGGACTCTGTCTGGGTCAGTTCTTTGAACATGGGACTGCGGGGATCGGGCAGACCGACCAGATAGAAA
>PUOC01000299.1 GCA_003551965.1 Clostridiales bacterium
AAAGGCTCATGGGCCTGCCCACTGTCTGTGATCGCCGCCTCCGCCATGGATGCCGGCTCGGCTCCTGCAGCCCACAGACCGACGGCTGCATGCTGCCCTAAGAGCGCCCTCCACCTCGGCTCATCCAGATTATCTTCTGGCTTCACGGCGTCGATCCCGATGGCTATGGCGGGCACCTCAAATCTCTCAAAAAACCAATCTGCACACTCGGCACCTAAGACTCCATCGTCACCAAAGTCCGCCGCGGGCAGAGACATTTCTGCAGCTATCCCATGGCCGAGGCGTTCAACTTCGCTGTCTGCGCCGGACCAGTACACAGCTGCGCCACTAGAGACATGATAAAACAAAGCCAGATCCACGCTCCGGGCTGAAAGGAATTCTTCCAGGGAGGCAAGCTGCCTATCTGGACGCGACTGCTCAAGACAGACCGCTGCAGCGTTCCGAACAGCGCCGCTGGAAACCGCCAGTGCCTCCCCCGCGGCCATGGCCCAAGAAGAACGCAGAAGAGGGGCAGACCCGTCGGAGTAAAGCAAGGGCCTGTCGTTAGGCATGTTGTCTGGTTCAGGAGTCTCAAACCCAGGATCAGCGGTCAAAACAAACCAAATACGGGCATCGTCCAAGACTGATCGCACATCAAAGCCGTGCAGCCACTGCCCGCTGCCATGTGCCGCAGCGTACTCTTCCAGTATACTGAGCAGCAGCTGCACCGCGGCAGCATCTCCTTCTGGGTGCAAAGCATGCATGAGTACTTCCCGTTTGCCCTCACCCAGCTGTACGGCATACAGGTGTCGTTCTCCATAGCGCTGCTCCATCACATGCAGCTGAACCAACTCAGGATACCGCTGAGCCAAACGCCCTAACTCCGTCTCCAAACGCTCCGGACTGTATGGATCCGCAGCTCCCCGCGGCGTACTGTCAGCCGCAACAGCGGTTTCGAATATGTTCTCAGAGGCACCAAGGCGACTCGTGAATGGTTCCCAGCCAACAGAACTTTCCATGCCGCCATCGTCGGTGGCCTTTAGCTCCGGCAGCCGGGACAGGGCATACACGGATTTTGGGCCGGAAGGCTGTTCTGCAGGAAGGTCGGCCACGGCCGTCAGCGTAACGTCGCCCCCGGCAGCCAGACGCTCCCAAAACCCGCCTCCGTTGTCTTCCAAAACCAAGCGGTTCTCGGTCAGGACTTCGTGGACAACAGCTCTATAATCCCCGTGTCTGTTGTACACATCGGGATAGAGCGAAACCTGCGCCGTACCGTCGACGCGTGCATCCACTTCCACCACCTCATACACGATCTCCACCGGCGTTCTCAGAGGCGTCAAGGAAAACAGCTCGATTACATCTTCGTTGTACATCCGAATGCAGCCAAGCGAAACGGCAGTCCCGATGGCGTCCGGAGCATTGGTGCCGTGAATGCCATAGCGAGGCCAGCCCAAACCCAACCACCGTACTCCGAGGGGATTTTCGGGACCCGGAGGCGTCGACTGATAATACGGATAGCGCAGCCGGCTAATCACCTCGGTCTCACCTACGGGTGTGGGTGTGGACGGCTTGCCAATGGCCACGGGAAATTCCCGGATTTGTTCTTGATCCTGATAAAGCCGCAGGTTCCTAGCCGGTAGGTTGATCACAATCCGCTCCTGGGCGCAGCTGGCGAAAGCAGCCACTGCCACCAACCAAACCAAGCTCAATCCCGCAATCGCCAATACCTGCCTGCACCAGCCGAAGCGTACCATCACCGGTTATCTCCCCCCTTAGACTTCAAAGAAGCCCCGCGGTTGGCTGTGGCAACCACTGTCGAGCTTCCCCATGGAATGTTGGCAAACGAATAATGCCGAGGCAGAAAACGCCGCTGCAGAACGCATCCTCTCACCGGACTTCTGCCCCTGCGACGGATTAGTTGACATGTCACTGAATTATTCTCTGAAAACACAGAGTTTCCTCTCTCCGTTTCAGCATGTAAGATTCTGCATGGCAGAAGCCTCCCTGTCAGAGCGCAGTCTTGCCTGGGTCGCAGGTTTTGCATGCCTTACAGGTGACCATCATGACAGCGGAAAGAGATGAACACACCGACTCGCGAAAAAAGGACCGCCGTCCCACTGGAGTGGGCAGGCAGTCCCGCTGTGGCCGGCACACCGCATGCCTATGAAGCGACCTCGGCCGAAACACAGGGACGAACAAGGCGTCCGTGATTCAGTCGGCGCTGTCTGTGTCTTGACCTTCCAGGCGTGCGTCCCAGTGTTCATTCGCCCCCGCCATGTATTCTTCGTCACTCATCAATTCCATGTTCAAGCGCTCCTGGGTACTCGCTGACACCTGGCCTTCCACTGCCATCTCACGTCCCGCGTCCCGCAGAGCCTGGCCGTATTCGACCAGCCGGTCATACAGGGGAGCCTGGGGATCGTCCATGTCCTGCAGTGCCTCACCGCAGTTGCGATACACTTCCAACACCGCTCCCTGCATGGCAGCCACGGCTTTCAAAAGGTCGAAGTTGTGCTCTCCCGGGAAACCGGAGTTGGCGATCATAAACTGCTGGGGCATTCGGCTTACGCGCCCGTCGTGGTAAAAAGTGCCGTCTTCATTCTTACGGATGTGCGGTGTAGCCAAGGGCAGAAAACGATCCGTGAAATTCTTCAAGAGCGCCGTCATGTACATGCCGTAGACCGGTGTGGCCATCCCGACAACATCGGACTCCAAAAAGACTCGCATTAGTTCCGTCATATCATCCTTCAACACACAGACGCCGGGTGTTTCCGTCCAGCAGTGGAAGCAGCCCCTGCAGTGTTCAATATTCTTCTCCACCAAAAACACTTCCTCGACTTCCGCTCCCCCCTGCCTGCACCCTTCCAGAAAAGGTTCGACAATTCTGTGGGAATTGCTCCTTCGTCCTCTGGGACTGCCGTTAAATACAGTAATCTTCATCGGTATGCCACCGGCCCTTCTTTTCAGTTTGAACTGGGCACACCCTGCGGCGTGCTTGTCCCATTTAACATAACACCCGATGAAGCATTGTTCTTCGGTCTCGAGACCGATCCCTTCTCCAACAAATGGCCCAATGACTTCCCAATGCGGGTCTTTGCAGCAGAAGGGCGTCTCATCATTCAGCCGTCCCGCGCTGCGCCGCCCATCAAGCTCCGGATGACCCCAGAGCGGCAGTGCAGCTATCACCGATGGATTCCCGGCGTGCCGCAGCGGGCGGCGGGCGCCTGTGTATTCAACAGCTTATGCAGGAGCGATATGGCAGCCTGTTTCACCCCGCATGTTCTGATCTACTCTACAACGGTAACCCGCAGGACATCCTGCATTTCGTAAGAACTAGTCCCCCGCCAATCGTAATAGACTCGGTTCTCATAGGTGCCGGGATCCCGTGGCCCTCGAAACTCAGCTTCGCCTGACGCAGCACCGCGGGTGTAAGCCCACTGCAGGTAGCGATTGGAATCACTCTCACTGGCTGCCAAAGAAATCCA
>PUOC01000316.1 GCA_003551965.1 Clostridiales bacterium
CTGCGCGGCCGGCCAAAGGCCTATCCAGAGGTGTCTCGTCCGCAACAGCGTATTCTTCTCGGAGTTGTTTTGTTGGTCGCTCTTCAGAACATGAGGGAATCGCTGCCGAGCTTACGGAAACTAGCGGGATAACACTTGCGCAGTCCAAGTGCCTCCTGGAGAAATGCGCCTGGTTATCCTGCCAGTGATTGACGAACCTGGCCGGAAGCACAGTAGCATTAGGGGAGACCGGTTATCTGTCCGCATGATGCTCACGCATCAATAACAGGGATCGGCAGTGGATGGACGATCACGAAACCAGCCAGTCTATGTCTTATCGGATACCTAGCGGAAACGGAGCAAAGCTGGCAGATCTACGAACACAGAGTTCTACTACAGGAGCTGCTCGGAGATGGAAACGAATAAACATTAATGCAGAAGCGTTGGCAGATCACTCTCCGAGGGTTCGGAGCCATACGCGGGCGATGGTTCTTTCACCGCTTTCACTAACCCTTCTCATGTGCATAATGCATCGGTGCAAATCACTGCTATCCCCGTGGAATCAAGGGCTCGGGGCTTGCTTCGCACGTGGATGAGTTTGGGCCTTAGTCGATTCGCCGCAGGGCCCTCGTTTTCAACAGGCAAAGGAAATGCGTCCAGCCTTGCTTGTAGGCGCGGGAGCATTTGTCCAGGGAGGCAAAACAGAAGCAGCATCCGTCTCCCATAGCTTAACGCAGGAATTCTGTGTCTTTTTGCTCTCCAGACGAAGAGCAGAGAACCGGCCTAGGCGCTGTAATGAAAAGCGTCGCTGTGCCAAAGTTCTCCGCGAAAGCGCGCTCTCGCGGCCTCGGTAGCTTGCTGCATCCATGGACCAACTCAGTCACCACCCTTAAGGATCCATCGCGCAGCAAGGACCCGCACCGGGCGGGTCCTTGCTGACTGGATCTTCATGTGAATTGTGGTCTACCTACCGAAACGCTGCCGCTGCACCTGTGCGCTGGCTTCTTCACCGTGTTCGCCTTGGGATTGAAGAAGCAGCCGCTGTACCATGGCCCGAATCTGAAGCGGCTCGGCCGGACATTCTCCCAGTTCTGCCTGCTGTGTCTCCGTGTTGGTTTCCACCGGTCCAGGCTGGTTGCCGGCCCAAGCCGACCCAGCGATGAGCCCCAAAATCAACAGCGCCGCCAAAATCATGATCTTTCCGTTCTTCAAAGTATGTCCCTCCTTGGTGGATTTGATTTCATTATAGCAGTGGAGTTTGAAGATGCTCTAAAGGACACCGGAAAAATTGAACGCTGCTGTCAAATCCGCGGGTTCATATCTTGGCAACACTTTTCGATTCCCTGCAAGGTGTCGCCGCTGCGTACCGCAGGTGCTACCGGCTTCCTCTATCTTGGCTGAATCCATATGTACGCAGAGGTCCCGCGGCCGCGGGACCTCTGCGGGTGAACGGGTTATCGCCATGTCTGTTATGTAACGGCAGCAGCTACCGTAATGTGCTGTTTCCATTCATCCGGCCACTTTGCATGGGAGTTAGAGACGCCGATTAGGCCACTGTATCGCTTCGGGCAGGAAGCATGAAAAGAGAAGGATAAAACCACTGCCGGTCGAAGGGTGCAAAAGGGAAAGATCGTTGATGCCGCGTTTCACCGGAACCCGGAGAGGATTCCCCTCTATGATCGAATTATGTCGGATGAGGTCATAGACACCGTACTGGGAATCCGATTTCAAAAACCGGCTTAGGGAATCGATCCGATTGGCACCAGTACACTGCGCCATAACGTGGAAGTCTTCTTCTTCAAAACTATGGGGCATGACACGGTCAGTCTTGAAAAGGCGATTGGCAGCATCATGCCGGGAAGTGGGGCACTAGGGCGGGATAAGCCTGGCGCAAAGTCCTCCGGGGGTCCTGAGTTGGTGGCTTTCCAGAGTACACAGAAGCCGCCGGAGAAAGCGAAGGAAGAGCAACGTCTTAGGCATCATTCTAAGCGCCGCAAGTTGACACTTGAGGAGAAACCATGCGGGGGAGCATCGTATGCGTTTCAAGGATCATTCGGCACAAAAAGGGGCAAATCCGGCAAAACCAAGTCGACCCACATCGCGTCTCCCATGGTGACTTTACGGTTCGGGAGATCGGCTGCAAAACCGAAGGGAAGCTTTCCGACCAAAATTCAATGGCTGTTCGTAGCAAAATGCTTCGCACAAAGCAGTCATGAAAAGCCAACCGATGGAGTCCTTGATCACAGCGGACGGGCGGAAGCAACGGCTCTCGCTTCCGACTTTAGCCACTGGAATTGCAGAAATTGACGAATACAATTGGGCTTTGCCTCGCCGCGCTCTACTGTCCCCTGGTGCCGGCCAATAGCAGACGATAAAGTACCGGACAGCGGCGAACCCGAGCTTGACTTGCCGTTTGCCATGGAACTGAGGAATGTATGGAGATGTCATGCATATTGTCTTGCCGACACGCTTGTTTTCTGTGTCAACCGTGAACCGTGTGTCTGCACAGCCCTGGCAGCAGCTAGAAAATCCTAATGAGGGGAGGATCCACAGTGCCGCGACCCACAGCAATGTGTCCGAAGTGTGATAGCTTCAATGTCGAAACACTGGAAGCAGGCGGAGCACTGTCTGCGATGATAATCCTGGGTGCTATCGCGGTCTTCGTAGCTTTCCAAACAGACATCGTCGAAACCGTTGAACTTTCGTTTCTTCTTACGGTGTTCGTCATTACCAGTATTTTGGCAGTTGCTTCTTTGCAGCAACCACCTAAGGATCACTGTCAAGCCTGCGGTCACCAATGGGATGGCGAAGCCCCTGTCAAGGCACCTCCCGGAGAAATGCGCCGCATTGTCCTCGCAGTGATTGACGAACATGGCCGGCCAGTGAAAAAGACATTTCAGGGGAGATGGATTATCCATCCCAATGATGCTAACCCACGCACACTCGGATCCGGCAACGGATTGGCCATGACGAAGAGCGGCAAATATGTGTTGTACCGCACACCGGAGCGAAACAGGGAGCCGACGTGGCAGGTCTACGAACACAGAGAGCAGCTGCAGGAGCTGTTCGGAAAAGGGACGGAACGGATGTTACATTGGAAGCGTTGGGAGTTCGCTCCTATTGAGGATTTGGATCTCTAGCCGTAGTGCAGTACACTGCCGTTGACGCTTCCGGAGGCGTGTTCGGTCCTTGCTGGATTGACGGGCGGCGAACCCTATCGCAGCGAGAACCCCGTGCGCTGGAGCAGGCAGAGATCTAACGTTGACGGGCGTGGCTGGCATGGGTTTGCGCCATGGGGCCGATGTGACCCGAGCCAAGGCAAACAGCCCATCCTCCCTCGGCAGCAACCGTGGACCTCGATGGGCGGGCCGGTGTAAGGATTGTCGGAACCAATGCCATGTCCGACAGTCAACCCGGAAAAGAGTAGGAGGGATAGTATGAGTCTACAGCATCATATTCAGCTGCAGAAAGGGGA
>PUOC01000254.1 GCA_003551965.1 Clostridiales bacterium
CCAAGAAAACAATGCCGCTGTTTTCCGTACGCCATACGGCTTCACTGCTGACCGCATCCATATCCAACATCTTCGCTGCCTCTTCTTGCTGCAGCACTTCCCGTGCGTGGCGGATGGGCATTTTGCGCTTCTTTTTCCTTTTGGGCAGCAGGCTGCCCAAAAGATCCTGCATCTGCAAACCCATATCCTCAAGTCCGCCGGTATTGAGGGCATCCAACATGGCAGGGTTTTTGTCTTCGACTTCTACCTCTACGTGGCGATCCTCAAATTCACCGCTTCGCAGTTTTTCGCGGATCTTTTCCTGGCGTGATCGGATTCGCTCAGTGGCTTCGTCCCATTGCGATTCACTGCTTTCCTGTTGTTCCTCCGATGCCTGGGGGAAGAAAGAACTAAATGGATTGGTTGTCTTGTGTTTGGCCGGCATGGGAACCAAAAGCTGCACTAACCGGTCTTCGACGGCTTCCGCGGCTTGGTGTTTGACTTCTTCCATCTTTTCGGCTTTCACCATGCGTACACTGGCTTCCACAAGATCGCGCACAATGGAATCCACGTCTCTTCCCACATAGCCAACTTCGGTAAACTTTGTGGCCTCCACCTTGATAAAGGGTGCTTGGGCCAACTTGGCCAAGCGGCGGGCAATTTCGGTTTTGCCGATACCAGTGGATCCGATCATAAGAATATTCTTGGGTATGATTTCGTCTTGCAGTTCCTGCGGAAGCCGGCTTCTCCGATAGCGGTTCCGGAGCGCTACGGCAACCGCTTTTTTGGCACTTTCCTGCCCAATAATGTATTGGTCCAGGCACTCTACGATTTCCCTTGGTGTTCGTTCCATTTTGAAGGGTCACCCCCACTTTCTAGGGTTACCACAGATATCTGGTGATTGGTAAATACACAAACATCGGCGGCAATCTTTAAGGACTCACGAGCTATTTCAGCGGCAGAAAGGTCCGTGTGATGATAGAGGGCTTTGGCTGCACTCATGGCGTAGGGTCCTCCGGAACCCACAGCCAAGACAGGTTCATCCGGCTCGATCAGGTCGCCGGATCCGGATATAACCAGGATTTGCCTGCAGTCTGCAACTGTCAGCAGCGCTTCTAGTCGGCGCAGGGTTCGGTCGGTTCGCCACAGCTTCGCCAGTTCGACGGCGGCACGAAGCAGTTGGCCTTGGTGTTCTTCTAGCTTGGTTTCGAATCGTTCAAACAGCGCAAAAGCATCGGCAGCACCGCCGGCAAATCCTGCGAGAATGGTCCCGTTATGGAGGGTGCGAATCTTCTTGGCCTGATGTTTCATGATAGTGTTTTGTGAAAATGTCACCTGGCCATCACCGGCCATGGCCGTCAGTCCATCTTTTTGTACTGCAGCTATGGTCGTCGCTTCGAAACGATCCAAACAAATCCCCTCTTCCTGCCATGGAACTCACGCCCTTGGATGGGCTTGGTTGTATACTGACTTCAGCCGGGCTCGGCTGACTCTTGTATAAATTTGGGTGGTCGACAATCCCACATGCCCTAACAACTCTTGTATGCTCCGCAGGTCGGCGCCGCCGTCCAACAGATGGGTAGCAAAACTGTGACGCAGGCTGTGCGGCGAAATGCGGGCTGTCATGGCAGCCTTCTGCAGCCGCTGTTTGAGAAGGTACTGCACACCGCGATTGGACAACCGCCTGCCCCGGTGGTTAACGAACAAAGCAGTTTCATCGGCGTCCGCTAGGGCAGGACGACCGGACTGCAGATAACTATGAACGGCCGCCATTGATGCCGGCGTCAAAGGGACGATCCGCTCTCGGCCGCCCTTGCCATATACCCGCAGCCACGGATCTGTGTCCCTAGGGAAATCCCTCTGGTCTAGGGCCGTTAACTCCGACAGCCGCAGCCCGGCAGCATAGAACAGCTCTAGAATGGCACGATCTCTGTAATCCAAGGGTTTGGAACCGGAGACACTGGCAATCAAATCTCTGATATCGTCCACGGACAGGATCTGCGGCAGCATTTGGCTCTGCTTGGGTGTGCGCAGACCTGTGCTTGGGTTCTCGGTGAGCATGTGGTGTTTCTGGAGGAAAGAATAGAAGCTCCGCAGAGCGGATAGCTGGCGCGCAATGGTCGAACGGGCATATCCTTTGCGGTGAAGCATGGCCGCATAGTCCCGAAGGATAAGGCGATCAATGTCGCGCAGCGCCCGAATACCCCAAGCTTCCATCACTTCCCAAAAATGAAGCAGATCGCGTCCGTATGCGTCAATGGTTGCCGGAGATGCATTCCTTTGGGATCGCAGATATTGCAGAAATGTTTGCACATATTCTTCCATATCCGCCGGCCTCCATTCCTGCTAATTAATGCTACCACATTCGGTTCGCGAATTCAACTAGGAGTCTTAATATTCGTACAAGTCTCTCAAACTAGACAATGAAGCCAAGGAACGCTGGCTGTATGCTTCCTTACGTCTCTGCTTATTCCGTATCCTTTCAGACAGTGGCGGCAGAATGCCGAAGTTGGCGGCCATGGGCTGATAGTCGCGGGTTGGTGTACAAACGTGATTTGCCAGGGCTCCCATGATAGAGGTTTCGGGAAACGTTAGCAGTTCCTGTCCGCAAAGGAAGCGCAGTGCCTGCATAGCAGCCATCAGACCGGAGGCGGTACTCTCTACATATCCTTCGACGCCGGTTACCTGGCCGGCTGCAAAGAGCCTTGGATTGCTGCGAAACTGGAACCCGTGATTGAGCACCTGTGGTGCATTCATAAACGTATTGCGGTGCATCACTCCATAGCGGTGGAATTCGGCCCTGTGGAGTGCCGGAATCTTACGGAAGACACGGCGCTGCTCGCCCCATTTCAACCGGGTTTGGAAGCCAACCAAATTCAAGAGACTGCCGCTTTCGTTCTCTCGACGCAGCTGCAGTACAGCGTAGGGCCTTTGGCCGCCGGGAGCTGTCAGGCCAACGGGACGCAGGGGCCCATACCGGAGCGTGTCCCGTCCCCGTTGGGCCATGACCTCTATAGGCATGCAGCCTTCAAAGACCTTTAGATCTTCAACGCCTTCGTGGAGGGGTACGGTATCGGCGTGGATCAGTGACTCATAGAACGCATTGTACTCTTCTTCGTCCATGGGGCAGTTGAAATAATCCGCTGTGCCCTTGCCGTAACGCGCCCCCCAAAAACCGTATTCATAGTCAACACTTTCGCCATCGACGATAGGCGCCGCAGCATCATAGAAGTACAGGTGCTGGGCCCCTGTCAGCTTCTTCAGCTGTTCGGACATGGCTGGGCTGGTGAGCGGGCCTGTGGCGAACACCACTGCATCGCCCTGCGGAATGGCGCAGCACTCTTCACGCCGAATACGAATGCGCGGATGGGCTCCCACCATATCGCTGACCCGGCGCGAGAAGCGCTTTCGATCCACGGCC
>PUOC01000205.1 GCA_003551965.1 Clostridiales bacterium
TGCTTCACCCTGCAGGGCTGGCTGAACCTGCTGAACCTGGCTGCGCGTTTCGATGGCACTTTTGTTGCGCGTGCCGCCGAACCCGACCATCCCTTACGCAAGGCCGTGGAGTGGCTGCTGGCGCACGAAGGCTTCCCGTGGCCTTATCCCCAGATCGACGAGTTCGATCATCGACGTTTCGGGCCCATCAAAGTGTTTAGCAAAACCTTGGGGCATCGCTACGCGAAGTCCGGGCGTGAGATCTCAGCCCCTGCCTGTTTTGCCCCGCACGACGGGGTTCAGCTCTATTGGCCGCTAGGTGCTGCCGAAAGCGTCGTGCTAGGAAGCCACAGTGATTTGTCTGTGGCGGCGGATGCGGAGCTCCGGGCGAGCAGCCTGTTGGTGTTCGCTATCCCGTTGCTTGCCAAGCAGCGTTCGCATGACTGGGACCTGGTTACCCATAACCTTGATAACACATTGGCCAGCATCGTGAATCAAACCGACCCGCGCTGGCTCGCGATCGTCGTCTATCACGACCTTCCCGACTCCAAGTACCTTCACCACCCGCAAATCCGCTGGCTGGAAACCCCTTTTGCCCCGCCGAATTCGGCACAAAAAGGTTCGGCGGACAAAATCCAAAAACGGCGGCACGCGGGCGCATGGCTCAAGGGCAACGCCTTTGATGGCGTGTATGTATTCTCCCTTGATGGAGATGACTGGGTAGATCGAACACTTGTAGCGCGTGTGCTGGCCGAGGATAACCGCCAAGGCTATTTGATCGATCGCGGGTTCGTGATAGATACAAGAAATTCCTCCGCTTTCGAAAAAGAGGCCGGATTCGATCGCTCCTGTGGCTCCTGCTTTATCGGGTGGTTCACGAATGCCGATTTGCCGTCGGAATTTTCCGATTGTCGTGCCGCCTTCTCTGTGTGCAACTCAGGTCGCCACCGTGACTACGCAGACCGTGCGCGATCTCTGGGAAAACGCATTGTTGATCTCGGCTTTCCGGCAGTTGCCTACTTGGTCAACCACGGAGAAAGCCTTTATGCGAAGAAGCGCGATGGAAAGGTGAGGGAATATTCCGATCGATCCGGTGGTTGGCGAAAACTCGATGGCGGAATTCCATCACTTCTCGAGCGCTTCGGTCAGCACCACGGTCGGCTCGGCATTCGACATGACAGTGGCGCGGCTTCTCGACCCCCTTGCAAAGAACCCCAGAACGCGCCGCAGGCAGGGAATCGTTCCGCTGGCAAGGGAGGCCCTGTCCGGACCCAAGACAGTCCCGCTGACACATTGGCTGCCGCCGCGGGCGGTGAAGCTGCACCTCAGGCGTCGTCTTCACCCTATTATGTCTACGCGTCGTGGTCTGAGGGCGCGCCGAAAATGTGGCTTTCCGGTGTGGCGTTTTGCGCCGATGCAGTAATCATTGGTTCTAATGGTCTTCAGCAATGGGTTGAGGAGAATAAAGGGGTTTCAGTTCCTCTCGCACTTCGGGAAGGACGGTTTTCCTGCGTCTACCGCCAGGATAACGACTTGTACGTCTGGTGCGACGATATGGTGCAAGAAACCGTCTACTATTTTGACGACGGGGAGACATGGGCCTTTTCGAATTCTTTCCTCGCGCTGGCCGAGGAGCTGAAAGGTCGAGGTGTTCGTTTGTCGATCAGCCGCGGTGCCCTCGCTTCATTCGAGGTCGGAAACTACAGTCTGTTTGGTGGTCAGCTCCTCTCGCATCAAACCCCCATCAATGAGATCCGTATTCTTCCCCGTCAACACTGGTTGCGGGTGTCGGTGCAGGCTGAAAGGGAGTCTCGTCTCGCCCTTGAGCCGTTCCCGGATAGGACGATGGTGGAATCTGGCCCACGGGGCGAGTATGTGGAGAGGCTTTTTCAGTTTGTGGCCACCTGGAAAGGGCGATTTTCTGCACTGGCCGAAAGTGGCATTTTCGATCACTTCAAGATGGGACTATCGGGGGGGTATGATTCTCGCATAACTTTCGGTCTAGCGTTCGAGGGGCTGGCCGGGTATACCAATAGGTATAAAGTGCACTCTGACCCCAAGAAAGTCGCGGACCTTGGGCCGGCGAATGCAGTGCGTTCGCTCTATAACATTGAAGACAATTTCCGTCCTTCCAGCCCTGTCCGGCTTGACGTTGGAGCTGCCTACGAACTATGGAAGAAGGGCTGTCTGGGCGTCTACCTTCCCGTATATCTTCCGAAGCGACACACGGCGTCGCAGGGAGTGACCGTTCATGGGGGGCATTTCCGCGCACATTCATATTCGTCATTGTCAGCCAGGGATAGGCTTGCGGCGATGGAGAATAAAATTGGCGATAAAGGAGTGCGCAAGCGCCTCCGAGAGGAGTTTCTGCGTTCCTTCGAGGAGCTTGGTGTCGATGCCGATGACCCGCGTGCGATGCATGAACACTACCTCAGTTTTCGCGCACGGTTCCATTATGGAAGGGCTTGGTACAAGAATCTTGCCGATTTCGTCGTGACTCCGCTTCTGTCTTCGGATCTGAAAGACCTTTACGATTCGGTGCGTGCAGAAGGAGGAGATACCCGTCAAGTGGTCTTTGATCTTCTGTATTTGTTGAATCCCGAACTTACGCGGATTGGGTTTGACAAGCCCGAAAAAGACTTCCCGCAGGAAGTTGTGGATGCATCGCTGGTTAGGAAACTAGGGGCAGCGGCCGAGCCACCCGAGGTTCCGTGCCGTGTGTACGGTAGCTTAAACGCAGATTTGGATGACGGTGAGGAGAAGGCGGATGGTCCTGCATCGATGCGCGAACTCACTAGCGAGGTGAGTGCGCTGTTCCGGCGTGAAGCTAAGCAAGATGGGTGGATGGCGGTAGAGTCCGGACTGTGCGGCGAGAAGGAATACCGTGAGCTGTTAAGGCTTATGGAAACCGAATCGGAATTGGAGCGGATAAGTCCTACGTGGTCGTTGTGGGTTACACGGGTCACGTTGGCGAAGTTGGCCGCCGATGTGGAGGGAAAAGAAAGCCGGCATGGCTGCGCACGCTGATTGAAGGGGCAGCAGGCTGTTGTTCGCTAAGGAATGTGGGCGGGGTTAAGCTCCGTGCATCGGTAGGGCTGCGGGCTGACAGGGCGGTTTTCGTTGGGAAGAACGGGGAAAATGGAAAATGGAAACAGATGGGCAGAAGAAGAGAAAGCGGCTCTCGACGGCCGCGTGGAGAGACATCAGCGAGCTTTTGAGTTTCGATTCGGAACTGTTGATCTTTGATGTGGGCGCAAATGAGGGTCAGACCGTTAAGGGGTTGAGGAAATGGTTTCCGCTAAAGTTTCCTAATTCCATCGTCGGCTAATGTAGCTGGATCGCTATATAAGGGTTTGCCGATGGGCGGTCATATTATGGAAACCTAATATGAAGTGCTTGACGTGCCGCCGAGCGTGAA
>PUOC01000012.1 GCA_003551965.1 Clostridiales bacterium
CGTCGGAGGCTGCAGCGGCCTCCAGGCCTTCGGGACTTACCAACAACGGCGGCAGATCAATGATCACTTGATCGTAGCGGCCGCGGGCCTGCTGCAGAATTTCTTTGAAGACCGGGGAGCGGACACTCTGGATGGTACCAGACGAAGGCTCTCCGCCGGCAATCAGATCCACACTGCCATCGGGGCCGTCTTCCACGTTCTGCACCGCCGATTCCCAGTCGGCTTGTTCCGCCAGCACCGCAGCCAATCCAGGTGCTTTTGCTGTTTCCACGGCATGGCCCAAACCCGGTTGACCCATGGTACCGTCAACCAGCAGCACCCGGTGTCCTGATTGGGCCATGGCCCGGCCAAGGTTGAAGGCGACAGTGGACTTGCCCTCATCGGACACAGCACTGGTACATGCCAGTACCCGCGGCCGCTCTTCGCCGTGGGCCAGGCGCAGGCTGCTTTCGATGCGAATGAACGCGGCCCCCACCGGATGGGAGCGGAAATTCCCGTTCACGGGGACGGCTCCGCTTTGTTTCAACGCTTCCTTGCACCGGGGTATCGTTCCCAGCACGGATATGCCCAAAGTACGCAGCTGACGGCGATCCTTGACGGTATTGTCCATGTATTCCGCGGCAAATACCAGACCCGTGGAAACAAACAGCCCGAGAACCAAACCAATGGCCGCGTTTAGACGCGGACGCGGCCGGACCGGGTCTTCCGGGAGGACCGCCGGACTGATGACATCCAACGCAGCCCGATCCTGCTCCAAGGCAATCTTGGCATGTTCCAGTTCTTCGCTGAGCAGAGCGTAGGCATTGTTGGCGACCTCCACCTCCCGTTCCAGGGCTGCGTATTCAAAGGCCCGATCGGAGAGGCGCCACAGTTCTTCTTCGTGCTCTCCAATCCGCTCTTCGAGCAGGTCTGTCTGATTCTTCAATCCGTCCACCACCGCCTGCAGCTCAATCTGCTTCAGCACTAATTGACGGTAATAGGGAAACGTGCCCCGGGGATCCTCGGCCTGCTCGGCTGCGGAAGACAACTCCGCTTGGATCTGCTGGGACATGCCGTCGATCTGTCGATCAAGCTGTTCGATTTCTGGACTTCCCTCCAGCCCGCGGGCGATATATTCCGCCCGCTTGGCCTTTAGTTCGGCCTGTACCTGCTGCAGCTCCTCCACCATTTTGTCAATTCCGACGGTGTCAGCCTCCGGCAGCAGTCGCCGGGCCAGTTCCAGTTCGTCTTGGGTGTGCGCCAGCTGCATGCTTTTATCATGAAGACGGATCTCTGTTTCAATCAGCTGGCGCTCCAGTTCCGTAACCAATTCGCTCAATTTCTGCTCTTCGCTGGTCAGGTAGATGATACCCGAGTCCTGCTGAAACTCTCGAATGGCTTTCTGGGCATTTTGGACGCGCGTCTCGGCCTGTTCTACCTGCGATTCCAAGAATTCCTTCATCCGGTGGGACTGATCCTGGGCCTGCCTATCGGAATAGTCGCGATAGGACTCCAGCACGGCTTCGGCAGCCGACTTCGCCCGCACCGGGTCCTGGGCTTCCACCGAGATTTCAATGACATCGGTATCATTGACAGGCTGAATTTGCAGGCTTTCATACAGCCGACGGTATTCCCAGATCTGCCCGTTCTCGGCCAGTTCGCTTAAGGCCGGCTCCAGCACCACCGGGCTTTTTATGATCTGCATCCGATTTGCCAAACTGGCACCGCCACTGCCCCCGCCGGTCAAGAGCGCCATGGGGCTATCGGGCATAGTAACCGTGGTTTCCCCTTCCGATATCAACACTTGAACATCCGCTTCATAGACAGGGGTCATCACCAGGCTGGCCAGGAATGCTGCGCCGAATCCCAGCACTGCTCCCAGGATCACAAGCCATGCCTTGCGCCGCAGCAAGCCCAGCAGCTCGCTCAAATCCAGTTCTTCTGGCTCGGGCGAAGACTGGGTGTTCGTGCGGTTGATGTTATTGGAACCATTCATTGCACCGCATCCTCCGTGTGCGCAACCAACTCTTCAAGCAGCTGCTTTAGGTCCGGCCAGCGGTCGCCGCCGAAGTTGTACGCCGTACTGTTGATGCGCAGGATCAACTGGCTCTGCAGTTGGGATGTTTCCACGGCAATATCGTTGATCCGTTCGTCAAGTTCCCACAGCATATCGGCACCGGATACGCCGCTGCGAACCAAATCTTCCTGTTCTTGGCGCCGTTTTTCCAGCTGCTCCAACAAAGCCTGCTGTCCCTGCAGTTTGTGGTGGTACCCGATGATTCTATCCAAATCTGCAGTAAAACGATCCACAATGCCCTCCTGCATGTCCTGCAGCGACTGGATGTCGCCTTCTAGTTGCCGGGCAAACTCATGCTCCTTCAACGTCTGCTCCACCTGCCGGTCGGGATCAATGATCGGCAGCGATATGTCCATTCCTACCATGGGAACCACACGCAGTTCGTCATCGACCAAATCCGTGCCCACGTCCGTAGACAGGGTCAGAGACAGGGGTAATCCCGCGCGTTCTAGATCCACCTCTTCACCGCCGGTCACCAGCGAGCGCTGGGATATGAGCGATGGGTGATGTTCCAAAACCAGGGCAATGGCGTCCTCCAACTGTTCATCAAAGGAGGTGCCCGCCGATAACCCGGGAGAAGAAAATCCCAGCAGCAATGCAGCCAAGAGGATGATTGCCGCCCTGTTCCGCATCTGGTTTGCGCATCGAATATGATCGTTCAAATGCCGTCACCTCCAACGTAAGCCCTTTCGTCAGTCAAACTGCTCAACCAGTTCCAGCAGGGCCCGCCAATCCTCACCGCCATAATTAAAGGCAGTTTCCCGCTTTAACACCGTCAATTGACTATTGGAATCATCAATTTCGGTTTGGACATCAATGATCCGTTCCGACAGCTCCCAGAGAGCGTCTGCATCCACGATCCCTGCCTCCACCTGCCGCTCTGTCGGCTCCAAACGGTCCTCCAGCAGGCTGAGCAGTTCCTTTTGATTTTCCACGGCATTGCGCAGCGACAGAATTTCCGTCAAGTTGGCCAGCAGCGCCGACACCAGATCCCGCTCCACCTGCGTATAGGTCTGCTGGGCTTGCTGCACTTGGCTTACCGACTCGAATTTCTGCACCCGCAGGCTGCTCTCTGTCAAACCGGGGACAGCGTCATCGTCTAGTTCAATGGTGTCCATGGCTTCTGCGGCTTCCATAACCGCCCGTTGCGACCGCAGCACCGGGTCTCTGTCTTTCACGAACTCGACAATTTCGGCAAAAAGATCGTTTTCTCCCACGTCTGTCTCCAGCGCTGCAGCGCTTGGTCCGAGCAGCAACAGAACCATAGCCATCGCTGTCAGACCGACTGCAATTCTTGCCCTTGCTGTTTTGTACAAACCAAACTCCCCTTCCCTTTGTGTCAAGATGTCTTGGCTACTGCCCCAGCAGCAGCCGTTCGCCATAGGCAGGCGGCAGTCCCGCCAGCAGGATCTGTTCCCGGGTTGCATGCCAGTCATAGGGAACCCGCAGCCAGGTGATCGCTGTAACCATCCCCTGCTGTTGGTGATCGACCACGGCAAACCCGGCCCTGGGATCATTGTCCCGCGGCTGTCCCACGCTGCCTGGGTTGATGACGCAACGCGTGCTTGCATCCAGCTGCACACGCCGCTGGCCCACCGCGTCATGGGAACGGTCCTGCGGGCGTGCGGGTATCATGCGCACGCGGCCGGCACCTTCCAGGCAAAATGCACCCGCCCGGTGGGTGTGGCCCACCAACACCGCCGGCGCATCCACCAAGCGCAGAGCCAGAGCCGCCGACGGAGCCTCCAAGACGTAATGCCACAGCGGTTCGTAGGGGCTGCCATGAAAACCGACCGCCCACGGAAGATCCAAACGCTTCGGCCGTGTACGCAGATAGTGCCTGGCCTCGGCATCCAGGGCGCTCTGGGTCCACGCCAGTGCCCGATGGTTCTCGGGGTGAAATTTTTGCCAATCGGTCTGTTCAATGACGGCTGCATCGTGATTGCCCATAAGCGTCGGAATATTGCGCTCCCAGATGTGCTGCAGGCACTCCATAGGCCGAGGACCGTAGTCTACAATATCTCCCAAACAAACTATGGAATCGACCCGTTCTTGATCAATTCGGCGCAGCACGGCCTTGAAAGCTTCTTCGTTGGCATGGACATCAGCAATGACGGCGGTTCGCACCCGGAAATCTCACCTCCTCGCTCCACGGCCACACCCGCGGCATTACGCATAAAGTCTTGGTAACCCCACGGAACTCTGTCAAGGCGAAGCAGGGCTTTACCGATCCGCTCGCCCTGGAAAGACCTGCCCAACAGCGTCCTGCTTCACCAAGCATACGGGTTAGCCGTGTGCTGGGCAAGCCGCAAACAGTTAGGGAAGCTTGCTTCACCAAGCATACGGGTTAGCCCCTGGGAAGCGGGGTCACCACCGGTCTGTTTGTCCACCGCGCCGGAAGGTGTGGGCACAGAATACACTTCTTGATCACAGTGGCAATTCCTGCCCGAGAAGCAACCGATATCGACTTGAGGGCGCGCACAGGGGCTTAGGTAAGCATCGCGTCCATGCAGATGATCCCGTTTTCTGCTGGAGCCATTCCGTCCGTATACGGCTAGGTCCAAAGCATCGGACCTTATGCATTCTTTGATATTTCGTTATCTTTTCTTCGTTTATTTGGAGGATTTTGTAATTCCTGGGTCGAATAGGTGATTATTCCAAAAGGCCGCCGTCTACCGTGCAATCCGCTATCTGGGCGCCTCCCATTCTCGCCGCAGCATGCTTCGCATCCCCTGGTTTGATCCAGTGCGATTGGAGGCGAGATCCCTGAGGTCGCCACCGAAAACTGCAGCAGGCAGTCAAAAAGTGCCTGCCACTGTGAAAGAGTGCTTTTCCTGCCACAGCAGAAGAGCGTTTGTCCCGCAGCGCATCGGGCCATTGCGTTCTGACAGGCGGAAACGGCCAGCAAAGAGGAGGAGATCGGAATGATGCGTGCACGTGGAGGACCATGGCGGGCAGCCCCTCAGGTGGCAGGCTGGACGCTGTTGCTCACCGTATCCTTGATCTTGATAGGATGTTTCGGCGGAAGCAGCAGCGAACCGACGTACACGGTGACTATTGAAGTGTTGGGTGAAGGTACAACAACGCCGGCAGAGGGTATGGAAAGCTATCCACGGGGTACACTGCTGGAACTGGAAGCAGCACCTGGTCACGATTGGGAGTTTGGCCTCTGGAGTGGTCCCGTAGACGATCCCACTGCCCGTGTCACGGCAGTAGTGGTTGATCAAAGCATGACCATCACGGCGTGTTTTGTATCGGAATCGGCTTCTGTGGATATCCTGGATCCCGGTGAAAGAATCACCGGTGTTGACGATGTGGGACTTGGTGCCATGGACACAGCCATCGATGACCCTACGCCCATCTTTATCGAACGAATTCCCGACCCAGCTCCAGAGGTACCTCTTCCCCATCACTTAAGACTGATCGATGCCGTGGGAGAATTCTACGAAATCACAGCTTTGACCACGCTTTCCACACCCGAGGAAACGTTTGTCATCTTGGCCCTGCCGGTGCCGCCGGGAGCGGACACCGACCGTTTGGGCATACTGGTCTTGGCACCTCCGGACTTGGTGGCCTCCGACCCGCCGGAAGACACGCCGTCGCAGCGCTGGTATACCCTCAGCGGCACCTATGATCCACAAGAGAACCTCTTCCTCACCGGACTGCGCTATGTTGGCCGGGAACCGGAAGTATTTGCGCTGGTAGAAGGTCTCAACTACCCAGCCTTCGACATCCAGGCGCTGAGCGCATCGGAGTTTTCCGTTACGTGCGTGGGATTCGCCGACGGCGACTGCACCCAGGCCAATATCGATGCCACAGAAGCAACCCTCAACGACGCTTTGACGACGTTTTTGAACCTTGGCCTTCCCGAACCGCTGCTCCGCCGCCAGCGCCAATGGACTTTGTGGCCGCCGGGATATTGGCGCACCGGCCCCTATGAGTATGAACTGCGGCTCACGGATCCGGCCCATCCCACTCGCCGCGGCGTCTACACGCGATGGCCGAACTCCGGGATTGCAGCCACGTTTTTCGATGCCGGCGATTCACCGATCAATTCGGTAGCCCGACATGAGCTGTTCCATGCCGTGCAGCACTCACAGCTGTGTTGGGATTGGGGCGTTCCCAACCGCAATTACGGCTATATGGAGGGGACGGCGGTCTTGGCCCAAGGCTTACTGCGGCCTCCCAGCCGCTATGCCCACCGCAGCCCTTTGGAAATTTCAGCCAGCCTCTTCAGCCGTACAAGAGCCAACACCGATGGGGCGTGGCAGATCGATTATCGGACCGTGGACTTCTGGGCTTATTTGGGAAGGCAGTTGGATCCAAACTCGGGCGATTCATTCTTGGTGGACATCGTTCTGCAGGGCGGACACCGAGATGCCATTGATACCTGGCTCAGCGGCACAGCGGCCTTCGATGGGCTCAGCGACGCCTATTGGCAGTGGGCAAAGGACTACGCCTTTGAAAAACAGACGTCCTTGGGACATTGGAACAGCACCGCCATACCCATGGGTTCCCCTGGCCATTGGTGGACGCGCGCCTTGGGTTCTCCGAGCTCCCACCGCGCCGAGTTTCTGTACGGGGATTGGGCCTTTACTCCTGTAAGCGTTACAGAGTTTTCCTTGGCTCCCCTATCGTCACGGGCGCTGGAAATCAATCTCTACCCGCCTACCTACGGCTACTACGAAATCCAGTTGGACGTGGAGTCCAACCACCCCGGTGTGATGTTTCAGTTTTACGATGGCGGCGAGCTCAACCAGTGGCAGGAAAATCAGTCGCCGCTGATTCAAGTCCAGGAGGGCTCAAAAAAGACGGTGTACCTGCTGGCATCTAATACCAGCCTCGATCAGGACAGCGGCACCATCCGCCTAACCCACGAGCCCGAACCGGAGATGCACCGGCTGCTGGTAGAAGCGTGCGACACCCTTCGTCCGCCTATTCTCACAGATGAATGGCCTCCGGTCTGGACCTGGGTTGAGGTATCGCCTCCCCCGCCGCGCTGGCCCACCGTGTGTGTGGGCGGGACGGACGTAGAATTCGAGTACCCGGCCGGCACGCAGGTGCAGGTGGCCGTGCCGGAGCACTTCGACGACTATTATCTCTTCAGTCATTGGGAAGGTCCGGTATCCGCTCTTTACAACCATGAAACTTCTCTGACCATGAACCAGTCTGCTACGCTCACGCCCGTTTATGAAGTTCCCGTGGCCCGCGAGAAGTATGAAGCCATCGACCGTTCCTACATCGAGGGGCTTGAACACCTACTGAGCTCCGAGAAAATCAACAGCAGCCAAGACGAACGCAATGAAATGCCCAATGACTCCATTTTGTTCTTCGCCACACGGCACGAACGCCTCGGGAAAATGCAGATTATCGACAACACCGATCCCTTGCAGCTGGAGTTTC
This sequence comes from Clostridiales bacterium, assembly GCA_003551965.1. Lineage (GTDB taxonomy): Bacteria > Bacillota > Limnochordia > Darwinibacteriales > B1SED10-159 > B1SED10-159. The sequence continues at coordinate 7,460 of PUOC01000012.1, forward strand.
GCTACACTGTCTACACTTACCATGGAGACGAATATGTTCGTTCTGATGCATCGACCGTAGGCGGCACATTCGTTTTCGATCTCGAAAACAACACACAGCCTTTGCCAGAGGATTTAGGAGATTTCTGGTGGGAACACACAGCATACCACGGCGGCGGTCAAGAGGGCGACCCGATCTACCTGACACCTCGGAACGACGCCCTGTTCTACGTCTACTGGAGGCCGGAATCAGACATCCCCCAGTTCGACCTGGACTGGCCCCCCGATTGGTGGCCGGAACCGATCTTCGATCCCTGGCTTCCGCCTCTAGAACCTGACCCCATTGAACCCGATCCCTGGCCGATTTGGGATCCCACCTTGGATTGGCCCGATTTCTACTACTAACGGATCCAAGGAACGTTGTTGACAGGCCGGGCCATTTCCGTCATAGAGAGTATACGGCATAAAGGCTGCCGCCGGGACCATTCCCAGCGGCAGCCTTCTTTGACTGGCTGCGAACGTCATGCCCTCTGTATGGTATCGGGTTCACCGGCCATGTTGTCTTTGTTTTCAATCACGAATACATTGGCATCAAACACTTTGTTAGGCACGAAATGGACATGCCCGGATTCATCGGCTACTTTTGTCTTCTTAATATCCAGCCCCACGATGGTGCCCACCACCGAAAGCACGCGAATTTTCCGCCCAACGGTGAAATCCGGTTCTGCAATCAGAAAAATGCCGGCCAGCAGGTCCTGAATGAGATTAGTGGCATTGGTGGCCACACCCAATAGCACCAAAGCGATACTGCCGCTGAAGGCCAAGCTGAGTTGGGGAAAACCGAGAATGGAAAAAATCAAAGAAATGAGAAAAACCCAGCCGGCAAAGGCCAAAAACGTGGACACAAACTGGATCAGGGCCCGATCAAGCCGCGCCAACTGCAGCAGCCGGCCAATGCTGTGCTGGGCAAATCGTATCAATGTCACCCCAATGATCAGCACAACAATGAGCGAGGGCAGTTTCGAGAAATACTGCAGCACATCCGAATACATTTCACTCAAAATCGGGATATCTATGGTTTTCCCTCCTAACCTGGCCGGCACTGCCCGCGTTCCTGCGCACGTTCTCGGTTCCCCGGTATAGACCCACACTTGATACGATGCCGGAACCAATCGCGGCCACTGCCGCGGCATCGGTGCCGCTGCATCCGCCACAACGGGGACCCATCTCGGGAACTAGCCCACCGGGCATGTCTGCCGGGGCTGCACCTGGCGGTAGTATTCCACCGGTTCCAGTTCAGCCCAAGGCTCACCGCTTTCCAAGGCCAGAAAGCGGCGGATGTCCATGCACAGATGGCATTTGGAAACATACTGCGGCTGCGGCTCGAATCCCCTCGGTGCCGCAAAATCGTGGAGTCCGGCGACCCCTCGGCTGTACAGCGCTGTCAGCAGCGGATAATCTTCGGGGTGCAGTGGTTGGCCGAGATCGGACACAGCGCAGGCCAGTCCGCTGCAAGAGCCGGGAATGTAGCGGGCGCCTAGATCAACGTGAAAATGCATGACCTGTTCCAATTCCCTGCATCCCTGGGACTGTTCCAAAAATAGCCGGTACGGCCGCTTATCCAGAATGGGTTCATAGTATAGCAGGGCCCGTCCACGCATGGTCAGCCCAAACCTGTCTTTGAGCCGACGGCAGTAGCCTGGACCGAAGCGCTGTTCTAACTCGTCCAGGCTATGGGGTCTTGCGGCGTCCAGTTCAGCAAGCTCAGCATAGAACTGTTCCTGCCATGGAAACATGCCCGTACCCGCCCGACGGCAGGCCAGAATCATTCCCATGACCTTCTCCATGGCAACAAACTCGTTGTGAAAAGGGCTCATGGAAATTAAAAGCGTAGACACGCCGTGCCGCTGCAGCTGGCGCAGCACGTCGACCGCCTGATCTTCACTGCGGTACCAAGAACAATTGGTTTCAATGTAGTCGATTTCCACCTCGTGCTGCACGGCCATGTCCAATACTGGTTTGAGACGGTCCACATCCAACAGCGGTTCGCCGCCGCCAATATGGACAGCCCGGCATCCCAGCCTGCGCAAGGCCTGGAACACACGGTCCGCTGTGCTCGGATCCATGTAATGCTTTGGCCACTGCGGGGAACTGGCATAAAGACAGTGTTTACAGCGGGCGGAACAATGGTAGTTGGCTATGACTCCGCCGGAAAAAAGGCGGCGGATGTTAAGGCGTGTTTGGCTCATCAAAAGGCGGATCCCCCCTCCATGGAATTGCCGGCAAAAAGGCATCTGCATCTTCGGCTCTTATTCTGAGAGCAGCCTGCGGTCCATTAGAAGTCGACCACACGCCAGAAACTGTCCTTGGGCTGGTGCTGGTCATCGAATAGGGTTGGCCAGTTCTTCCGGCCTCGAACCGGGAAATTGTTCAGCCACGTGTCGTCATCGGCTATGCCCCAAAACGTCACATTCGTGATCGCATCACCATAGCGGCGAAACAGCGAAAACAGCTGTTCATAGCGGTCTGCCTGCAGCTTTAGACGCTCTGCGGGAGGCTCTTCGAAACCATGCCGTTCCTCCCAGCGAAAGATGGACAGGTCCAATTCCGTCATTTGTACTTCCACTCCTAGATCACTGAAAGCCTTAATCGCCTGTTCGACCTGCCATATAGGAGGATGATAGATGTCATAATGGCCCTGCATACCCACACCATGAATGGGAATGCCTTCATCCTGAAGCTCCCTGATTAGACGGGAAATCTTGCTGCGTTTGGCCGGTTGATAGGTACTATAATCATTGTAGAACAACTTCGCATCGGGATCCGCCTCATGGGCAAAGCGAAAGGCATGCCGGATGTAGTCTGCGCCTAGAATCTGATACCAGGGGCTGTGCCGCAGGTATCCGCTACCGTCATCGATGCCTTCATTTACGACGTCCCAAGCATACACCTGTCCTTTATAGCGCCCCACCAAGGTTTTTATGTGGGTTTGCATTCGCTCTAATAAGACGTCCCGGGAAACCTGACCGCCTGCAGCATCTTCAAACACCCAATCCGGAGTCTGTTGATGCCAGATCAGTGTATGTCCCCGCACCTTCATATCATGCTGCTTCGCATACGAAACGAGTTGGTCTGCATGGGCAAATGTCCATTCGTCCTCCCTAGGTTGAATACTCTCCCACTTCATGTGGTTCTCTGCCGTCAGGCTGTTGAAGTGATAACCAACCAAGTCCCCATGGCTGGACAGTTTACTGGGGGTTACGGCTGCTCCTACGGGGAAGAAATCTTGATATACTTCAAACAACGGTGGCACTTCTTGCCCTCCCTTAACAGATGTACTAACCGGGCAAACCATCAAGAGCAGTATGATGAGAGCCGACACATGTCTCTGGCCCATCGGGAATCTCCTCTCCCGTACCCTGGAATCTTGACTGCAAACCGTAGACGGCCATCGTGCCGATGCCGCGTGTCGTCCATAGGACAAGCTCTGCCTGTCCGACCAGAACTTTTGTCGCGTTTACCTTCGTGTCTATAGTTACCGGTCCCAGCGCGGCCCAAGCCCATGCTCCTTTTCCTTCCGCTGACTGCTACGGATTCAACGCGGCAATTCCTTGCTGGTCCTTTAGGTTCAGTTTGGCAAAAATGTCAGCCATGTATGCTCGTCCTTTCCAGCGTTCATCGCCTGCAACCCCCCCGTCTTGAAACTGAAAAAGGAAATGCCACTGCACCCTGGCAGACATTCGCCAGTCGATGCACCCGAAACAACAGGTGACTGACCTTAGGAAATCGGGCCTGGGCTGTCTTGACGTCGGCCGCACGCGGAGGCATCATAACTGTTTCAGCAGAGTAAAGGAGTTTTCCTTCAGCACCACGCAACGCGGTGAGAGCGCGCATATTCTCAGTTTCATTCTCACACTGGCAATAAGGCAATCGTCGAAATGTCGGACAAGCTGCTGTGCTGCCTGTTTGCCGCATCCATAGCTGTTTCATCGACACTTTGCCAGAAGCTCGCCCATGACATCCGGGCGGATGGAGACAGGGTCTCTAGCAGGCTCGATATGTCCTTGGCCTGGGCCCATCAGATGCTTGTTCCACAGATTCATTGGAAAACCAGCCTTCTTGGATTCCAACTAAGTATGCTCGTTCCCATATTCACGCTATGGCACCAAACAAGGGATTTTTTGGCAGGTGTTGTATTGTCAGTCCAGAAATGTGAAGGTAGGTGAGGTGAGCACAGGCATGTCACGTTACATTGGTAAGCCGAATCAATCACTCCATCAATTTTGGGGCAAGTTTCGCGCTGAAGACCAGATGATACTTCCCTTAACCCATCATTGCTTGGATGTAGGGATGGTGTTTTGGAACCTTTGTCAAGTGCAAGGTATTCGGCGTGCTATGCATGCCGCTGCGGGGCAAAAGCTCTCTAGTGAACAGATCAGCCGGTTGAGTGTTCTGGCCTGCTTACACGATGCCGGAAAAGCCAACCTTGGATTTCAGAGGAAGGTATTTGAGACCGGTGCTGTCCAAGCGGGACACATCCGGGAATTGGCTCCCATTCTCGATTTGGAAGTATGCGATCCCCAGTTGCAGGACGCCTTCCTCAAGGCACTGCCTACAACGCTACATACATGGTTCGACAGCGAAGAAGACGCGTATAGTTATCTTCTGGCGACCTTCTCCCACCATGGCCGCCCGCTTCGCTTCCACGGCGAGCGGAGGGGAACGTTCTGGCTTGCCCAGAGCGAATGGTGGCAAACACACAACAATGCCGATCCCTTTGCTGCCATCGCCGAAATATCTCATTGGACGGAGCGAGTCTTTTCTGCCGCTTGGTCGTCAGCCAACGAACCCCTTCCCAGTGCAGCGTATTTTCACCATCGCTTTGCGGGGTTAGTAATGTTGGCTGATTGGATCGGTTCCCACCCGCAATGGTTTCCAATCCAAAACACGGCTATCCAGGAGCGCATCGAAGCTAATCACAGAAATATACCCGTCTTGTTAGAGAACGTTGGGATAGATGTCTCCTCAATACGTACGAATCAGAGCTTAGCCGGTGATAGCTTTGAAAGCAGGTTCGGGTTTCCGCCGCGGCCACTGCAATCTGCCATAGAACAACTGGACCCTTCCAGACCAGAAACGCAGCTAATCATTGCCGAATCCGAAACAGGATCGGGAAAAACGGAAGCGGCTTTGCATTGGTTTTACACTCTCTTCAAGGCAGGCAAGATAGATGGGTTATATTTTGCCCTGCCTACACGTGTCGCCGCTCGCGAGTTGTACGAGAGAATTAATCGCACCATACAGCAGTGGTTTCCGGATTCACGCCAGCGCCCCGCAACGGTGTTAGCTGTTCCGGGCTATACGCAGGTAGACGGAGTACCAATGGAGCGATCGCTTCCCCATCAACGCGCTGCCGTTCAATGGCACGACGACCCCGTTCTAGACCGTCGTGAGCGCCAATGGGCAGCCGAGCATCCAAAGCGCTTCTTAGCAGCATCTGTGGCTGTAGGCACCATCGATCAAGCATTGCTGTCAACCATACAAACCGCCCATGCTCATCTACGTTCAGTATGCTTAGATCGCCATTTGCTGGTTATCGACGAAGTTCATGCCTCCGATCTGTACATGTCAACATTGCTGCAATTCCTGCTCAAACACCATCGCACTGTCGGTGGATACTCGATGCTGCTCTCTGCGACATTAGGAGCTAGAGCCCGCCACCAGTTGACCCGGGGCAACCAAAATGACAAAGCCCTTCCGAACCTGGACGAGGCCGTTCATGGATCGTACCCAGCGGTAACATTGCAGACTGGGTCAACGATACCGGACCTTGCGCCTTCCTCCAGGCAGCGCAAACACGTCTGTTTTGAAACTCGTCCTTGGGCTCAAGAGGCGGAAGCGCTGGTCGATTTCCTGGTTGAAGCCTTGTTCCAAGGCGCCAGGATTTTGGTAGTTCTTAACACTGTAGACAGAGCCAATGAGCTCTTGCTGTCACTAGAAAGGCACAGGGATATGCAAAAGGAGTGGCTGTTTTCATGGCGAGGCAAGATTTGCCCGCATCACGGCCGCTTCGCGCCGGCTGATCGATCCGTTTTAGACCGTCACGTAACTGCTAGTCTTGGCCAAGACGGTTCTGATGGACCCCTTCTCCTAGTCGGAACGCAGACGCTAGAGCAGAGCCTGGATATCGATGCGGATCTTCTCGTCACGGACTTGGCCCCGGCCGACGTGCTATTGCAGCGAGTCGGACGTCTGCACCGTCACCACAACCGTCGGCGTCCAGCGAGCTTTGAGAGAGCCCGCTGCGTTGTCCTCGTCCCCGAGCAGAGCGTTGAATCCGGCCTTGACCTACATGGTTATGTGAATCCCGATTACCTGCGAATGGGGTACGGAAGTGTCTATCCTGACATGCGGACACTGCATCTCACCCACGAGTTTATTCGCCGACGGCCAGAAGTGTCCATACCAGATGACAATCGTCTCTTAGTCGAAACAGCAACCCATCCTGAAAGCCTAGCCACACTAAACAGTGAGCGTTGGACACGTCATGGACAAATCATAGAAGGAGGTGAGCTAGCCCAAACCATTGCTGCGAGCAGTGCTGCAGCTGTGTTCGATGTTCCGTTCCATGAAGTACAGTTCAATGAGGCCGGTGCGCAAATCGCCGCTCGTCTATGTGTCGATAGCCTGCATCTACCGTTAGAAGAAGCCGTGATAAGTCCGTTTGAACAAACGCTCTCAGAGATCGTCATTCCAGGACACATGGCCCCAAACGAACCCGACGACAGCGTCTCAGCGAAACACCACGGCAGTAGTCAGATACTGCTCAGCTGCGGTGGGCGTCACTACAAATACAGTCGCTATGGATTGGAGGTGTATGGATGAACTTGTTGCACGATGATTTATTTCGCGTTGTAACGACAAGGGAGGAGCGAGTGAGTCTCCCTGTGCTCCTGCAGGAGCTGGGCCGCAAATCTGTTCAGAGGTACACGGGTCTTCAACGGCATCAAGCGGACGCGTTCCACGTCTTCCTTTGTTGTCTGGCCGCTGCTGTACTAGCTAGAAGGAACGACACCAATCCTGTACAAGATAAGGACTACTGGCTCTCTGGATTAAGGGACTTGGCAGGCTCCTCTGCCGATGGAGCATGGGATCTGACATCCGATACGGCTTCCATGCCAGCCTTTATGCAGCCGCCCATTCCGGAAAACGATTATCGGCCAACCGCAGAAATGTCGACACCCGACAAGTTAGATCTGTTGCAAACCGCCAAAAATCACGATCTGAAAAGCGCTCGTGGCGAGAACGTTGCATACGACGAGTGGATTTACGCCTTAATCAGTCTGCAGACCATGAGTGGATTCATGGGCAAGGGCAACCAGGGGATATCACGGATGAACAGTGGCTTCGGCAACCGCCCCATTGCTGAA
>PUOC01000325.1 GCA_003551965.1 Clostridiales bacterium
AACTCCGCGAGGAAATCCATGAAGCATTAGAGACGGAGATCGGCCAGTACCGTGATGATCTCGATGCCTTGCAGAGCGGTTTCGAAGAGCTGCGCGATCTCGTCGCGGAAACCGATGCCGGACTCAGCGATGATGTAGCAGCCAACAGAGAACAGCTAGAGCAGTTGAGCGAGCGCAATCAAGAGCTGGAAAGGGATCTGCAGAACTTGGCCGTCCGGCTGCAGCGTGAAGCTGACAGTCGTGAAGACTTGGAGGACGACGTGGATGCTCTCGTCTTGCGAGTTGACGAATTGGAAACCCAAGTCGGTGTCTCAGAAGAAGAACTAGAGGAGTTGAGCAGAAAGATCAGCGAAGAAATTTCTGTTCAAATGAGCACCGCTGTCATGCGAGAACAGCGACTGGAGCGCCAGGTAGGAGACCTCAAAGAAGAATTCAACCTGTTTAAGGAAGAGGCCGAACAAACACATAGCTCTCTGCGCAGTCAAGCCACCATTGGCATGGTTATTGGAGCCATTGGAATCTTGGTAGGATTTATCGGCAACTAGATGGTAGAAAGCTAGTTCAAAAGGGGTGCCCGCTGTGGGCATCCCTTTTTGTGTCAAGAGAACTTATATTGTAGTCCCGCCTGCAGCTCTAGGCCCTGCCAGAATCCGGATTATCAATCCCAAGGCACAGCCATCCATATTGTAAGCTTGATTCGGAAGGGATCCCCCGGCGGAAAGAGAATACTGTACGATGTACGCCGTATACTTGGAATCAAAGGAGGGCGCTGCTGTGGAAACTGAACAATCCGTAGATCGCGAACGCCAATTGGTGGTCTTCAACCTCAATCAAGAAGAGTTTGGTATTGGAATCACGCAGGTGAAGGAAATCATCAAATACCGGGAAGTCACCAAACTGCCGCACGTCAGTGACTACATAGAGGGTGTGACCAATCTTCGCGGGGAGGTTATCCCCATTATCTGCCTGCGAAAACGCTTTGGCATAGAAGAACAAGAAGTTTCTCAGGATACCCGCATCGTCATTGTCGAGGTCCACCAGTCCCGGGTTGGATTTATTGTCGATGCTGTGACCGAAGTGATGCGCATGCCGGAGTCGAGCATCGAAGCTCCGCCGAGCACGGTAGCGGGATTGAAATCCGATTACCTAGAGGGTGTCGGAAAAGTAGACGACCGATTGGTAATTCTGCTGGACGTGGACAAACTCCTGACCAGTGAAGAGAAAAATGAACTCGCTGAGATGGAAAACAGCGCAGCTGACACTGAAGAATGATTGCTAATCTGCCGATAGACTAACGAGGGGGAGTATCCCTCTCGTTTTCTAGGAGGTGAGGCGAACAATGGAAGATATCCTTTCCCAGGACGAAATCGATATGCTGATCCGTGCCGCCAGTGACCCGGATGATGATGAATCCTCCGCTACTCTTGCGGAAGAAGACCAGGAACAACAAAGCATTCGCTATGACTTTCGAAAACCCAACAAGTTTTCTAAAGACCACATCCGCGCCCTGCAGCGCATCTATGATCAATTCTGCCGTACATACTCGGGGTTGATGTCGGCGAAGCTGCGTTCCAGGCTGGATCTGCGGGTCAGCACCATTGAACAGCTCACCTTCGGCGAGTTCGTGCGTTCGCTCCCTAATCCGTCGGTTTTGGCCGTCCTGTCGGCCGCACCATTGGAAGGCAGCTCCGTTCTGCAGATGAACCCAGATACTGCGTCCCTGCTGCACGACCGCCTCTGCGGCGGACCCGGCCGCGTGGTGGCGCGGTCGCAGGGCCTGACCGATATCGAGATGGCGGTGCTGCGAAAACAAGTCCTTAATACCATCTGTGACCTCATGTGTGACGCTTGGAAAGAAGTGACCGAACTTAATTTCCTGTTGGAACAGGTTGAGAGCAATCCCCAGTTTCTGCAGGTATCGGCCGACCGGGACGTGGTGGTGCTGTTGTCACTGTCCTTCGAATTCAATGATGTTCAGGACATGATCAACTTATGCATACCGTACCGCACCCTAGAGCCGGTTATGAAGAACCTGACGCACCATCGACTTTTTGAATCCCTACGGCAGCCGGATCCAGAGAAGCTGCAGCAGTTGAAGAAAAAGGTGCGTTCGGTGGTATTGCCGGTGGAAGTCGAGTTAGGAACTGCCCTCGTATCCGTTCAAGACCTGTTGGAGTTGGAAGTGGGCGACGCGATACCTTTAGAGCGCGGGAGACACGAAAACTTGGATGTCAAAATCGGGTCCTTGACCAAGTTCAAAGGAACGCCGGGCAAGCTTGGTTCGAAACTGGGCGTAGTCATTACCGGCGTTTGTGAGTCAGAGGGGGAGCATGAAGATGAATGAGGATTTCTTAAATCAAGATGAGATCGATGCATTGTTAAGTCAAGGGCCCGACGATAGCCATGGAGGTGCCGGGAGCGGTTCGTCCAGCCATGGCGGATCCGAAGGCCATGATGACCAAGAGGCCATCATGGATGCTTCACCGGAGCAGGATCTGCAGCGGATAGCCTCTGACGATACGGGCGCACTTCCTGAGCTCACAGAGATGGAAAAAGATACCTTAAGCGAGATCGGCAATATTTCCATGGGGTCGGCGGCCACGGCCTTAAGTACCATGGTAAACCGAAAAGTGAGCATCACCGTCCCCGATGTCTTTGTCAGTACGCCTGCCAACGTTCGCGGACACTATCCGATTCCGTGCATCGTCGTCAACGTCGAGTACGTCAGAGGTCTGTCGGGGAATAACCTGTTGGTCATCAAAGAGCGGGATGCAGCTTTGATCGGCAACCTCATGATGGGCGAAGACGGAAGCAATCCCCCCGAAGAAGTGGATGAGCTGTATCTGAGTGCTGTTACCGAGGCTATGAACATGATGATGGGCTCTGCCGCGACAGCGATGTCGGACCTGTTCAGCACAGCCATTGACATTTCCCCGCCCACCACGGACCGCCGTAACCTCAGAGATGAAGAGTTGAACTTGGGTGAGGAGCGTCCCGTCATCAGCGTGGCCTTCCGAATCGAAATCGGCGATCTGGTCGACAGCATTATGCTCCAGATTATTGACTACGAGTTCGCCCGGGAAATGGTACACCAACTGATTGGGCCGTACCAAGAGGAGACATCCCAAGAGCCGGGAACGGATGCCGATCTTTCCCGAGAGGCCGAAGGGGATATGGACTGGGGTGAATTGTCAGAGCCAACTTCGACAACCCAGCACACCCCCGGAGCGCAGACCGGCCTAGGGCCGGCAGCCGCCTATCAGCACTTGGGCAATCTCAACGTCGACCTGATCCGCGACATTCCCGTCCAGGTCCGGGCTGTGCTGGGAAAAACACATATGCCCATAGACAGCATACTGAAACTGGGACCGGGACACATTATGGAGCTGGAAACCCTTGACGGTGAGCCCATCGATGTATTTGCCAATGACACCCTCATTGCCAAAGGGGAAGTTGTAGTCGTCGGGGAACAGTTCGGGATCCGTATCACCGAAATAGCCACCCAACAAGACCGGATCAACAGCATTCGGTAGCCCGCAGTTCGTCACAGAGGGGAGGAAATCATGGATACCTCTGATTTCAAGGAAGTTTTTGCTGCCGAAGCAAGGGATTATCTGCAGTCTTTGAATGAGAACCTACTGGCCTTAGAAACCAATCCCGACGACATCGGCCTACTGGATGACATGTTTCGAGCAGCCCACAGTCTCAAGGGTATGGCCGGTACAATGGGCTTTTCTGCCTTAGCCGACTTTACCCATCACATGGAAAACCTTTTGGATAGGCTGCGAAACGGAGAAATTCAAGTAAACACAGAGGTGGCCAATCTACTATTTGAGGCCGTTGATACCCTTGAGGCCATTCTAGAGCAGACCTTGGCCGAAGAAGCACCGGATGATACAACCAACCTGGTGGCGCGCCTTAGCAGCATCCAGGACAGAGCACAAGGTGGCAGCGACGGGATCACAGCAACCACCACCGGTGACAGTGACACAACCGTACACTCTGCCGTCCCCGAGCTAGGCGACCGAGAGACAGTCACCAGCCGCAAGTTAGTTTTAGATGAATTTGACAAAGAGACATTGAAACAGGCAAAGGAACAGGGTCTGTCCTCGTATAGAGTTACGGTAACCCTAAAGGACAACACACTCCTAAAAAGCGTCCGAGTTTACACCGTTTTTCAAGCATTAGAAGAGCTCGGGAGCATACTTAAATGTTTTCCATCGGCCCAGGACTTGGAAGACGAGAACTTCGAACGAGAATTTTCTCTGCTCTTGACGACCCATGCGGACGCGGATGAGGTGCAGTCAGTCATCGAAGGCATCTCAGAAATAGAGTCGGTGCTCGTGGCTGAGCCCAGTCAACTGCATCTGACACAGAGAGAGCAAGGGACAGAGACCGATGGCCAAGGGCCGACGGCCCTGGAAAACGCCGGTCCGGAGCCAAGCCTAATAAATTCCCAAGGCGATGGCGACGAGGATTCAAACAGCAATGGTCTGTCTCCAGCGGCAGACGTTCCATCCCCGCAGAAAGGGGGCGACAACTCCTCTGGCAATGGGTCCAGTCCGCAGAAGAAGGGACGCTTCGGCGACAAATTTGTGCGGGTGGAAACCGATCGCCTCGACAAGCTGATCAACCTCGTGGGTGAGCTGGTGATAAACCGCACCCAAATTGTGGAGATGGGCCAGCAGTTCGATGATGGAGATGATCAGAACACCATAGGGCAGCTTGACCGGATCACCACGGACCTCCAGTATGCAGCCATGAAGCTGCGGATGGTGCCCATCAAACAGGTTTTCGACCGCTTTCCCCGCATGGTTCGGGACATTGCCCAGTCTCGAGAAAAACATGTACAGTTGGAGTTATTCGGCACTGACACCGAACTCGATCGAACGATCGTGAACCAAATCGGCGATCCGTTGGTACATCTGCTGCGCAACAGCGTCGACCATGGCATTGAAAGCCCCAGCGAACGAATCAAAGCCGGGAAGCCAGAAGTCGGGACAATCCGTCTAGGGGCCCGGCATGAGGGCAGCCACATTTTGATTGAACTTTCCGACGACGGTCAAGGCGTCGATGTAGAAGCCATCCGGAAAAAGGCCACCGCGAAGGGACTTTTGGATCCTGAACGCAGCAGCCCGCTGCAACCCGACGAAGCGGTCCGCCTGTTGTTTGAACCGGGCTTCAGCACTGCCGAGTCGGTGTCCGACCTCTCTGGACGGGGCGTGGGCATGGATGCGGTGAAGGCTGTGGTAGAATCGTTGAGCGGCACCGTCGAAATGCACTCCAAACCAGGCCAAGGTACGCGCACAACCATTAAACTGCCTCTTACCCTGGCCATTATCAAGGCACTGCTGGTCCGTGCGGACGGAACTCCCTATGCCATTCCCATCCAAGTAGTCCGAGAAAACCTGTTGATCACACCTGAGCAGATTAAAACAGTCCGTCAGAAGAAGGTCATTATGCGGCGCGGTGAAGTACTGCCGCTGCTGGATCTGGCTGAATGTTTGGGTTGGAGGCCGGCAGAGATTGATGGAGCGATCTCCGTGATCGTTGTGGACGTACGTGGAGAGAAGATTGCGTTTATCGTGGATGACCTCATAGGGCAACAAGAAATTGTCATCAAATCCCTGAGCGACCTTCTCGGAGACATTCCCGGGATTGCCGGCGCTACAGTTTTGGGCAACGGCCAGGTTGCCTTGATCCTAGACAACAGTACATTGATTAGGCAGGAGGGGTAAAGAATCATGGCACAGAAGGTCCTGATTGTGGACGACACAGCGTTTATGCGCATGACACTGAAAAACGTTATCGAAAAAAGCGGATACGAAGTGATCGGCGAGGCCGGCGACGGAGAGGATGCAGTCAGTCAATACAAAGAACTGCAGCCAGATCTGGTTACCATGGACATTACGATGCCAAAAATGGATGGAATCACAGCCATCAAAGAAATCAAACAGTCCCATCCCGATGCGAAAATTATCGTCTGCAGTGCCATGGGCCAAAAACCCATGGTTATTGAAGCTCTCAACGCCGGGGCCAAAGATTTCTTGGTCAAACCCTTTGATGCCGAACGGGTTATTGAGGCGCTTAAGAAAGCAGAAGCTTAGGAGGGCGGCCATGCGCGACCCCAAATTAGATCTCCTGCAGGAGCTGGGCAATATCGGGGCAGGTCATGCGGCGACGGCCCTCTCCCAGATGCTCGACGGGCAGAAGAAACTGCAGTTGATTGTTCCCGAAGCGAAATTGATCCCCTTCGAGGCAGCCGCTAATATTATGGAAGGCACCGAGGAGGAACCTGTTGTGGGAATCTATATTCATGTGTCCGGTGATGCCCACGGACACATGGCCTTTATCCTGCCCTTAGACAGTGCCATGGCCGCCGCAGAGCTGCTGACCCTCGACAGCACCGGTGAGCTCAACGAAATGGCTCTGTCCGCCCTGCAAGAAATGGGAAACATCATGATTACTTCCTACCTGAACGCCTTAAGCTCCATGACCGATCTGACCTTGACACCAAGCGTACCCGGCGTGGCCGTGGATATGGCCGGGGCTGTGTGGCAGAGTATCCTTGCGGGGGCACAGGTGGCCGAGCAGGTTACCTTGATCAAAACCGATTTCTACACCGATGATGATCCCGTTGGCGGCCACATTCTCTTCCTCCCTGATGAGGATGACTTCGAGAGAATCGCCCGCATCCTTGGACTGGGGGCTCTTGGATGAAAGAGGTGTTCGTTAATATGGGGCAGATTCGTGTCTTGCGGCAGGAGGGAACCTTGGTGACAGTGGGTTTAGGTTCCTGCATCGGTGTAGCTCTATATGATAGATATACGAAGGTCGGAGCCATGGCGCACATATTCCTCGGCAGAAGCCGAAACCCCGCAGAAGCATCCAAACTGCCGGGGAAATACGCGGACACAGGCATTCCCGCTCTGGTGGACGCTGCGCTAAAGGCAGGGGCGCAGAAAAATCGGCTGGAAGCGAAAATAGCGGGAGGAGCGCATCTATTTCCAAACATATCGGCCCCAGAATCGGGCGTGGGGCACCAGAACATTGCAGCAGTCAGAGAACAGCTGGCTAAGGCAAGGGTTCCCATCACCGGGCATGCGACTTCCGGCAACCATGGCCGCAAGATGCGGTTGGCCATTGATTCAGGTCAGGTTACCGTAACAGCCATCGGGCAGCAGCCCATGGAAATATGAGGTGACAGATATGGCAATTCGCGTGTTGGTGGTGGATGATAGTGCCTTTATGCGCAAGCTGATCGCAGAGATAATCAATGAACAGGAAGACATGGAAGCCAAGGCCACCGCCCGCCACGGAGAAGATGCCCTGAAGAAGATCGACTCCATGGATTTTGACATCGTCACCCTTGATGTGGAAATGCCGGTGATGGACGGTATTCAAACGCTGGCTGCCATCATGCGACGACGGCCGCTGCCAGTCATCATGCTTTCTAGTCTGACCAAGAAAAGCTCCGACATCACGCTTAAGGCACTGTCGCTGGGTGCTATCGATTTCATCTTAAAGCCATCTGGTTCCATTTCGCTGCATCTCGAAACAGTGGCAGCAGAAATTACGGAGAAGATCAGGGCTGGCTATAACGCCAAGATAAGACGGCCGCAGTCTGCCGATGCTGACCCTCGAGTGGCCACGGCAATGCCGGTCATCACTAGGGCCAAACACACTCCTAGAGCTCCCGCTAGAGGCATGAGCGGCAGAGTTGTGGTGATTGGTGCTTCCACAGGCGGCCCTCGCGCTGTGGAAGAAGTCTTTTTGAGTCTGCCGGATCATCTGCCCGCCTGCGTACTAGTCACTCAGCACATGCCAAAGGGATTCACCCGCAGCTTTGCAGAGCGCTTGAACGGCCTATCGCCCCTGTACGTCAAAGAAGCCGAGGACGGCGACTCCATAGCCGATGGCAGGGCGTATATAGCACCCGGCGACTATCACATGTTAGCCAGAACCGATCGGCGTCTGCACTTAAATCAGGCACCGCCAGTACAGTTCCTCCGTCCTTCTGTGGATGTAACCATGGAAAGCCTGCCTCCTATCTACGGCTCACAGGTGGTGGGCGTCATCCTTACCGGCATGGGCCGTGACGGAGCCAAGGGTATGGCTGCGATCAAAGCCGCCGGCGGAAGAACCATCGCTCAAGACAAGAGTACATCGACCATATACAGCATGCCTCGCGTGGTCTTTGAAGAAGGTTCTGCCGATTATGTACTGCCTGTTAACCGGATCGGTGAAAGCATTGGCAAGTTGATCCATACTATGGTTGGAAGGGAATAGGCATGGCGAGCATGGATTACAGCAGGTTCAAACAGCAAATTCACAGCATCCTCGGTATCGATCTCAACTCCTACAAGGAACAGCAGATGCAGCGCCGGATCAACCAGTGGATTTCCCGCCATCGCTTGAATGACTTCTCCAGTCTTGTCCAGGAACTGAAAAGCGATCAAGACCACAAGGTGAAGTTCGCCGAGTATCTGACGATTAATACCTCCCAGTTCTTTCGGGACCAAATGGTGTTCCAGGCACTGGGCAAGGAAGTTTTGCCTGCCATTACCGCCGGCGGGCGGAGGCCAAGGATCTGGAGTGCAGGGTGTTCCATCGGCGCCGAGGTATATTCCATTGCCATGATCATGCAGGAACAGGAAAAGCGATTCCGCCAGCTTCTGGCCACTGATATCGACGATGCGGTTATTGCCAAGGCAAAGGCCGGCACCTATCTGAGCAACCAGCTCCAGTCACTGCCCCAGTCGCTGTTGGGAAAATACTTCGTCAAACAAGGCGAGGTCTACCAGCTCGACGAAACTATACGCAAGCTCGTTACATTCCGCAGGCACAATCTGCTGACCGATCGTTACGATAAGGATTTTGACCTCATTCTCTGCAGGAACGTCTTCATATACTTCACAAACGATACCCAAAGGAAACTGACGCAGAAGTTCGTCGAGTCACTGCTGCCTAAGGGCTATTTTGTGGTTGGTTCTGCCGAGCAGATCATGAGTCCAGGCGCATTAGGGCTCAAACGCGTCAGTTACTGCATTTATCAAAAGGAACGCTAGAGGGGGCGGTGACACGATGCCTGATGCCATAGTATCTAAGGGTGAATCCATCGAAAAAGCGGTAGCCAAGGGCCTAGAGAGCTTGGGCCTGCCTCGGGAGGAAGTGGATATCACCGTCTTGTATAAACCCGAATCCCGTTTCTTTGGACTGGTCACTCGCAGCGCTGAAGTGAAGCTGACGCCGAAACGGTCCCCTGGCGAAATTATGCGAGATCCCAACGGCACTGTCTCGGTAGTGGGGGGAGAGCTGCGCTATGAACCCCCGGACCAAGATGGTCAGCCACCGGTCATTATCGTCGATAAGGAGCTTGTGGCCTACTACAACGAGGAAGAAACTTCGGGCCGCATCGAACTAAGCGACGGCATCGAACCTCTCCGCATGGCGTGGCCGGAGGACGTACAGCCTGCCAAGGACATTTCCCTGGACATCTCCGACGACGGCCTGCAGTGTAGGCTTTTTCTGACTCGTCAGCCAGGGGTAGAGCATCGTCTAGCGGAGCAGCCACCTAGCACAACCATACAACTGCGTCTGGAAAAGAAGACCCTGCCGCCACCGGAAATTTCCCACAGCGAAATCGAACAAAGACTCCAGGCTGCGCGAGTATGCTACGGCCTGCATTGGGATCGGCTGACACCGGAAGTCCTGCAAGGACAAGAGGTTTCGATCATAATCGCCCAGGGAGACCCACCAAAGGAACCGGTGGACGGCCATATTGAGTATGTTTTCCAAGAAAGGCAGGCTAATATCGACCTTGAATCCGATCGCGTCGACCATTTCGAGGCGAGAGCGGTGGTAAGTGCCGACCAAGACACCTTGTTGGCCCGCCGACACAACTCCCAGCCAGGAGAACCCGGCAAGGACGTGTACGGCCGCTCCATTTCACCGCGCCGGCCCAAAGAGGCGGAGTGGAAAACCGGAGAGGGCGTCTATCTCAACGCCGACCGCACAGAGGCCTATGCTGCCGTTGCGGGGCTGCCTGTAATCCAGAACGGCCAATTGAAGGTCCTGCAGGTGTATGAACTGGCCGGCGATGCCGATATTTCCACAGGCAATATCCACTTCAACGGTGAGGTCCTGGTGCGGGGAAGTGTCATGGATCGGGTGAACATCAAGGTTCGTGAAGGCGGCGTTCAAGTGGGCGGCCTCGTGAGCCATGCCAAAATCATTGCCGACGGTGATATCCACGTAGCCAAGAACGTGGTCTCGTCTGAGCTTACCGCAGGCGGCATGACTGTCATATATCTGCAGCTACTTGCCTATCTCCATGCCATAAACAGACAGATCGACGATCTGCTGAAGGGATTCTATATTGTTCAGCCGCAGGCCGAAACGGCCGACGGCAAACTGTTAAAGCACCTTCTTGAGTTGAAGTTTAGCGGCATACCCCGGCAAATCGAAGAACTGCAAGAATACTATAAGGGTGTGGCAAAGTACATGGATTCCGAATTGCAGCGGCTGATAGCCTTGTTGGGAAAGCGTTTCAGAGGACGAGGCCCTTTAGATATCAAGAGCATCACCGAACTAGACGCTCTTCGAGAACAGCTTCGCTATTGGGAAAGTGTGTTGGAAGACGCCAGCCGGCAGCATGCCCATATTTCGGCCAAGTACCTGCAGAACAGCAGCCTGAGGGCCTCAGGCATGGTCGAGATTACCGGCAAAGGGTGTTACTATTCAAAAGTAACCGCCGGACAGGGGTTTGCGCTGCAGTCTGGAGTTTTCCGCGGCGGATCGATTGTGGTTGACGAAGGCGACATTTTTGCCAAGGAAATGGGCGGACCCACAGGTGTAGCCACAGAGGCCCGGGTTGTGCATGAAGGTATGATCACATCCCAGCGCGTATACCCCAATGTAACTCTTGCCATACAGAACGAGAAGTTCAAGTTTGACCACGAAGCTTCATCTGTGAAGGCCGTGTGGTCTGAAGGAACCTTGCAAGTGTTTTCCGGTTCTGTGAAACTGACGTAGGCTGTAGGCCCATGGTTCGCTCGGCACCTTCTTACCAAAACCGCGGCTCCCAAACCACACATTCACTGCAGCATTCTAAGGAGGAAACGATTCGTGAAGAAGGTTTCCGATACCCGGAAAATGGTCTATCTCGGTTTGATGGTCGGTATGGCCATGGGACTGCACATCTTTGAATCGATGTTTCCGATTCCTGCACCGTTTCCCGGTGCAAAACTGGGTCTTGCCAACATTGTAACCCTGTTTGTCGTGGTCAATTTCGGGCCTAAGGAAGCGGTCGTTGTCACCGTACTTCGGACGGTGTTAGGCTCCCTTATGACCGGCACGTTTTTCAACATACCTTTTTTCCTAAGTTTTTCCGGCGGTGTAACCAGCTCACTGATGATGGGTGTTACGTATAAGGTGCTGCGCGACAGTTTCAGTCTCGTGGGAATCAGCATACTCGGTGCCCTGACCCACAATGTCGTTCAGGTGGCTGTGGCTGCGTACTTGGTCAGTACAGCCGGGATTTTCGTTTACCTGCCTTATTTGCTGCTTTTTGCCCTGCCGACAGGATTTTTCGTCGGCATCGTAACACGCCAGATGCTCCGCTATTACCGCATCATCGGCGCTCATTGACAAGGCTGCCGCAGAAGGGTACAATGAAATCATACCCTAGAAGGGTATGATTTCATCGGCTCTTTGCGGAGGTGCTGTGCATGGAAACGATTAAGCTCAATGTGGATGGGATGAGCTGCGAACACTGCCGAGCTGCTGTTAAGAAGTCTTTGGAACAACTCCATGGCATTGAAGACGCTGACGTCTCTCTAGAAAACAAACAAGTAGTTATCCGTTACAATCCCGCCGTCATCCACAAGGCTGCCTTTACCAAAGCAATTGCAGAGGCAGGATACACTGTGGTGTAGGGTATGGTGCTGCTTGGCCCTGGACCCCAGCGGTGGATGCTGAACTGTGCCATATGCAGCAAACGCTTTCCGAGGGCCCGAGATGATTCAAGGGCTCTTTCTTTTGTCCCCCGTTGCGGTGTGGTATACTATAAGAAAAGCTTTTTCCATGAGCTGACGGAAACCGGAGTGAATGGCGTTGCCGAAGCCAAGTGCTGTGCCGTCCATCCGAGAGATTGCCGCCTTTTTTCTTCCCCTCTCGGCCACAAACCTGATGCTGAACCTGTCACACTCCATCGTCAATGCCGGTGTTGCCCGAACACCGGATCCTGACTTGGCTCTAGCAGCCTATGCGTTGGCTCGAGCTCTGGTACGAATGATCGAAAATCCAGTGTTTATGGTACGCCAAACCGTGGTATCGCTGGTGAAGGACCGCGATTCCTACGAAACGGTACGACGGTTCATCTACATACTGACGGCCGCGGTCACAGGGATCATTGCTGCGTTGGGATTCACGCCCTTAGGGCAGAGCGTGTTCCGCACAGTCATGGGGGCTACCCCTGAAATTGCCGAACAAAGTCACATGGCTCTCCGCATCCTCTTTTTGCTCCCCTTCGCAGCGGTAACCCGCAATTTGTACCATGGAGCAGCGATTCTGAGTCGCCAAACGATGATGGTTCCCCAATCATCCTTCCTCCGCCTGGTGCTGATGTCAACGCTGATCTTCAGCTTTGCCTACGGCACAGAGTGGCCCGGCGCAGTCAGTGCCAGCATATCCTTTGTGGCAGCATTCTGGGCAGAAGCTTTGATCATGCGATGGAGGGCAAGACCGCTGCTGCGGCGGCAAGATGTTTTTCCAAAGCAATCACAGACAACGCTGACCTATGGCAGGATTGCCGTGTTTTTCCTGCCTTTGGTGCTGACAACCTTGACAGCAACAGCCTTTGGCCCGTTGATTCAAGCAGGTTTGGCCCGTTCCTTGCAACCGGTAGTGGCCCTGGCGGGCTATTCCGTTGGCAATGCTCTAGGACAGTTGTTCTGCGCTCCGCTCAACATGCTCCATCAGACAACGCTCATGTTCACGGAAGTTGGACGGCGGGAAACCTATCGGCGCACGAAACAGTTCAACATCGGCTTCTCGTGCATGGCCAGTGCAGCTTTGGCAGCCGTGAGTTTCAGCCCCCTGGGA
This sequence comes from Clostridiales bacterium, assembly GCA_003551965.1. Classification (GTDB taxonomy): domain Bacteria; phylum Bacillota; class Limnochordia; order Darwinibacteriales; family B1SED10-159; genus B1SED10-159. Next base: position 13,105 of record PUOC01000325.1, read on the forward strand.
GCCTTCATCGTGGAGCGACTGGTAGGGTTGACCGGCGACACTGCTGCTGCGGCGTTGGCCGTTATGCAGGTGAAAGCATTGATGCCCTTGGCACTGGGTTGGCGGGAGTACCTATGGGGAATTTTCATGCAGCAGCATATGACCGACTTCATCGGGCGGGCCAAGGTCATCAACTTGGTTGTGCTGATTGCGGTGCTTGCTGTACTGTTGGGCTGGCGCATTGGCAACCCTGCGGCGGCGGGTGCCTGGGCCATGGTCATTGGTGAAGCGGGTGAATGCGTCTATATGCAGATCCGCTTCCGGCAAAGTGGTGTATACCAGAAACTGCTTTCATCGGACTCTTAGGTTATGCTGAACATGGCCGGCTAGGTGATTTGAGATTCTGCCGCATATGGGTCTGGGCAGAGGTATAGATTGAAAGGACGATGGCAATGCATATGGAACAGCGAAGGCGGGTCTATCTGAAGACCATGGGCTGTCAGATGAACGAACATGACTCTGAAGTTATCCTCGGCATATTGGAGTCACTGGGATATCAGGAAGCCGATCACCCAGACAGCGCCGATCTAATTCTTTACAACACCTGCTGTGTGCGGGAAAATCCGGAGCGAAAGGTCTATGGCCACATGGCTAGTTTCCGGATGCTGAAAGAGAAGAACCCCAACCTGATCGTGGGTATCTGCGGGTGCATGACCCAGCAGAAGCAGGAACTTGAGACCATCCGTAAGCGCCTGCCCCATGTGGATCTGATCTTCGGAACCCATAACATTCATCGTCTGCCGCAGCTTCTTGAGCGCGCTGAGAGCGGCGAACAGATTGCTGAGGTTTGGGATCAAGGACAGGAGATCATAGAAGATCTGCCCGTGCAACGCAAAGACTCCGTGAAAGCCTTTGTCAACGTCATTTATGGCTGTACTAACTTCTGCACCTATTGCATTGTTCCCTATACTAGGGGGCGGGAGCGGAGCCGTGAGCCGCAGGCCATAGTCGATGAAGTGCGGAGCCTCACCCACGGCGGTATCCAGGAAGTTACGCTGCTTGGCCAGAACGTCAATGCCTATGGTCGCGATTTGGACGGCACCACGGACTTCGCAGCCCTGCTAGAGAAACTCAATGCCGTGGAAGGGCTGCAGCGCATTCGCTTCACTACGAGTCATCCCCGGGACATGCAGGGACCGCTCATAGAAGCCATGGGACACCTTGACAAGGTGTGCGAACACCTGCATCTGCCGGTGCAGTCCGGCAGTACACGGCTCCTGCGGCAGATGAACCGCGGATACACGAAAGAAGAATACCTGAAGCTTGTGGAGCGAATTCGAGAAACTGTGCCGGATATCAGTCTAACCACAGACATCATTGTAGGGTTCCCCGGTGAAACAGCGGAGGATCACCGAGAAACCATCGACCTAGTGGAGAAAGTGGGATTTTCGTCGGCTTTTACGTTTTTGTACTCGCCGCGAACCGGTACGCCAGCAGCCGCCATGGACGATCAGGTGCCCGAGTCGGTGAAGAAAGAGCGGATCTATGATTTGATTGAACGGCAGAACCAAGTCAGCGCATCGATCCTTAACCAGGAAGTGGGCAAGACTCGAAACGTCTTAATAGAGGCCTATGATCCGGAACGACAGAGGCTGTTGGGACGGACACGACAGCACTATCAAGTGGCGGTGCCGGGACCTCCCCCTCTAGTGGGACGCATTGTTCCTGTGAAAATCAACAGTGCCCTGACCTGGACACTGCGCGGTACGCTTTTGG